>BQJF01000111.1 GCA_021604565.1 Minwuia thermotolerans
TTCGCACGGGATTTCCAGATCGAGCGGAAGTGGCGGGAGTGCCGCCTGTTCCAGATCGCCCCGATCTCGTCCAACATGATCCTGAACTTCGTCGCGCAGAACGTGCTCGGTCTGCCGCGATCCTATTGAGGGGGGACGGACAACCCTGCACAAATGTCATGCCGGTCGAAGCAACTTCGCCGCATAATGCCTGCAACGAACAATAACCGGGAGGATCGAGAAATGCTGAGTGTGGAAACCCCGCAGGACCTGAAGAACCATGTCGGCGCCGATTGCGGCGTGTCGGACTGGGTGACTGTTGACCAGGAAATGATCGACAAGTTCGCCGATGCGACCGGCGACCACCAGTGGATCCACGTCGATGTGGAGCGCGCGAAGAAGGAAATGCCGAACGGCCAGACCATTGCGCACGGGTTCCTGACCCTGTCGCTGGTGCCGTTGCTGTCGGCCCAGACCCTGACGGTGGAGAAGCGCAGCCGGGGCCTGAACTATGGCTCCAACAAGGTGCGTTTCACCAACATGGTGCCCGCCGGCAGCCGTGTCCGCCTGCACCAGAAGATCAAGGAAGTGAATGACGTTTCCGGCAATGGCGTGCAGGTGATCTCCGAAATGTCGATGGAGATCGAAGGCCAGGAACGCCCGGCGATGGTGGCGGAATTCATCAGCCTTTCCTTCGCCTGACCGGGTCGCAGCGATGACCGGCACACAGGTGACGGCAGCTCTGGCGGCGCGGGCCGCCAGGCTGCACCTCGACGACATCGACGATGACGCGCGCGCGGTGGCCCGGCAGTGCCTGCTGGACTGGTTCGCCGTGACCATCGCCGGGGCGGATGAGCCCTGTGTGGCGCTGCTGACGGCGGAGGCCACCGATCAGGGTGGCAACCCGCAGTCGACACTGATCGGTCATGGCCTGCGGCTGTCCACGCGGCAGGCCGCGCTGGTCAACGGCACCGCCAGCCATGCCCACGATTATGACGATGTGAACATGGCGCTGTCGGGCCACGCGACCGTCGCCGTGGCGGGTGGACTGCTGGCGCTGGCAGAGAAGCTGGATGCCTCGGGTCAGGATGTGCTGACCGCCTTCGTCGCCGGGTACGAGACCGCCTGTCGGGTCGGGGCACTGGTGATGCCGGGTCACTATGCCATGGGGTTCCACTCCACCGCGACGGCGGGCACCTTCGGGGCTGCGGCCGCCTGCGGTCGCCTGCTGGGACTGGATGCCGACCAGATGGCCCGCGCCTTCGGTATCGCAGGCACCATCGCTGCCGGGCTGAAGAGCCAGTTCGGCACCGACTGCAAGCCGTTTCATGCAGGCCGGGCGACGGAAGCCGGGTTGATGGCCGCCACCATGGCGGCGCGCGGATTCACTTCCCGCAGTGACATTCTGGATTGCGAACAAGGCTTTGCCGCGACCCATTCGAAGCACTTCAACCCGGAGGCGGCGACGGGTGACGCACCGGGCGGCGGCTTCCACGTCCGCAACAACCTGTTCAAGTATCACGCCGCCTGTTACCTGACCCACGCCGCCATCGAGAGCGGGCAGCAGATCCGGGCCGAACACGCCCCCGCGCCGGACGAGGTCGCTGCTGTCTCCATCCAGGTGGAGAAGGGTGCGGACCGCGTGTGCAACATCGCGGAACCTTCGACAGGGCTGGAGACCAAGTTCTCGCTCCGCATGACCACGGCCTTCGCGCTGGCCGGCATCGATACGGCGGGCATGGTCAACTATACGGCAGCCAATGCCACCGACCCCCGCCTGACGGCACTTCGGGACCGGGTGCAGGTCGATCTGGCCAGCGGTATCTCCGCCACCTTCTCCGACGTGACGGTGACCCTGAAGGATGGCACGCGGCTGCAGGCAAGCCACGACAGCGGCATTCCCGCCGCCGATGTCAGCGAGCAGGGCCAGCGCATCGGGGCCAAGTTCGACGCCCTGGCCAAGCCGGTGATCGGCGACAACCGGTCAGGTGCACTTCGCGCGGCGCTGGAGAATATCGAGACTGCCCCCTCCATCGCCGAGGTCATGCAGATCGCCGCCTGACCGCCGCCCGCTTCCCACGTGTATGGACGGCGGCACCACGGGTGTCACCGTCGCCTGAACGAGAGATACCGCATGTCCAAGCTGCCTCGCGACCTGACCGCTCTGGTCGATCCGAAATCCATTGCCGTCATCGGCGCGTCGAACGAACCCTACAAGTTCGGTGGCCGCCCGATCCGCTACATGCGGGAGGCGAAGTTCGCCGGGCCGATCTATCCGATCCATCCGCGTGACAAGGAAATCCAGGGGCTGAAAGCCTATGCGGATATCCGCGACGTCGGGCAGCCCATCGACATGGCGATCATCACCATTCCCGCCCCCGGCGTCGCCGACGTGGTGGATGCCTGCGCTGAAGCGGGCGTGAAGTCCTGCGTGATCTTCTCTTCCGGTTTCTCCGAGGTGGGCGGGGAGGCGCATGAATGGCAGGAACGCATCTCGGCCACCGCCGCGCGCTCCGGCCTGCTGGTGCTTGGCCCCAACTGTCTTGGCACCCTGACGCCGAAGGGCTGGGCCATCGGCACCTTCAGCACCATATTCGACCATGGCTGGCCGGTACCGGGCAATCTGACCATCATGACGCAGTCCGGGGCCGTCGGGGGCCATGTTCTGGTCGCCGCGCGCGAACGCGGTCTGGGCATCCGTACCTGGGTCGCGACTGGCAATGAGTCCGACGTGGACGTGGCCGACTGCATCGCCTTTGGCGCGACGGACCCGGAAACCAAGGTCATCGCCGCCTACATGGAGGGCTGCAAGCACCCCGAGCGGCTGATCGCGGCGCTGAAGATGGCACGGGACGCTGGCAAGCCGGTGATCTGCATGAAGGTCGGATCGTCGGAGGTAGGTGCCGCAGCAGCCGCGACACACACCGCTTCCCTGGCCGGTGCGGATGCCGTCTTCGATGCAGTTTTTCGCCAGTACGGTGTCTATCGCGCCCACAGCCTGGACGAGATGATGAATGTCGCCGGAGCAGCGCTGGTCAGCCCCCTGCCGAAGGGACGCAGGCTGGGTATCGTCACCGTTTCCGGCGGTGCCGGGGTGATGGCAGCCGATGCCGCCGCCAATCTGGGCCTCGAAGTGCCGGAACTGCCCGCCGTGGCACAGAAGGCCGTGAAGGACGCCCTGCCCTATGCCGCCGCGCGCAACCCGGTAGATGTGACCGCGACGGCGACGAATGAATTCCACCTGCTGCAGCAGGGCCTGGAGGCCATGCTGAGCCACGGCAACGTCGACATGACGGTGATCTTCCTCTCCACCGTCGGCTTCAGTCCGCGCATCATGGAGGGACTGAGCGAGATCTTCCCCGCCATCCGGAAGAAGTACCCGGACGCGATCATGGCCGTGTCCATGATGTGCACGCCGGAGAACCGCCGGAAGTTCGAGGACAACGGCTATCTGGTGATCGAGGATCTGAACGACGCCGTGGAGATACTCGCGGCCCTGACCCAGATCCGCGAGAGCCTGGAACGGCCGGACAGTTCCGATGGCCTGGAACTACCAGGCGTGCTGTCGCATATCCCCGCGGGTTCGCTGAACGAGGCGGAGGCTGCCGGGCTGCTGGCAGAGTCCGGGCTGCAGTTCCCCGCCATTCATGTCGCCACCAATGCCTCGGAAGCCGAGGCCGCTGCGCGCAGGATCGATGGACCTGTGGCGATGAAGGTGCTGTCCGGCGCCATCCAGCACAAGAGCGACATTGGCGGTGTCCGTCTGAACGTCACTGCCGACATGGCGGCAGAAGCCTATGCCGGGATCATGAACTCTGTCGGCAACCACGAACCCAACACGCCGCTGGATGGTGTTCTTGTCGCCCCGATGGCACCGAAGGGCGTCGAGACCATCATCGGGGTACAGAACGACCCCGTCTTCGGTCCCGTGGTGATGTTCGGTCTGGGTGGCGTGTTCGTCGAGGTGCTGAAGGACGTGACCTTCCGGGTCGCGCCGTTCAACGAGGCGGAGGCTCACCGGATGATCCGCGAACTGAAGGGCCTGCCGCTGCTGCAGGGTGCACGTGGTGCCGAACCGGTCGATCTCGACGATCTGGCCCGGACGCTGTCGAAGGTCTCGGTCTACGCCGCCGCCCAGGGCGACCAGTTCACCTCCATCGACATCAACCCCTATGTGGCACTGCCGAAAGGCGGCGTGGCACTCGACGCGGTGATCGTCCCGAAGGGGTAGATACTGCTGCGGGAACATATGACTGAACGACTGCCACCCTGCTTCCCCCCTTACGGGAGAAGTGGCCGCGCATCGGTCGATGGGGGGTGACACCGAAGGCTGTTGCGCTGTTTACCAACAGCGGTTCGGCTTTGCCGACTCACCCCCATCCCGACCTTCCCCCGTCGAGGGGGAAGGAGTATCGAGCCCTGTGAGAGCTTCTGCCTGTGGTGCTCAGCGCGCCTGTTCGAGGCGTTCGGCTACCAGATCGAGGCGGTCGCCGCCCCAGAAGATCTCGCCATCCAGGGTGATTGTCGGGACACCAAAAACGCCTGCGGCTTCGGCTCCGGCGCGCTGGCCGTCGTGCAGCTTGCCGCCCTCGCCCTCGTACCACGCCGCGAATTCCGTCGTGTCGGCACCGATCTGTTTCAGCAGCGCCTCGATCACTTCCGGATCACCGGTTTCCAGATCGCGCTGGAAGAACCGGCGGAAGGCCGTGTCGAGATAGGGCCGGATCAGACCCTGCCGGTCGGCATAGGACATGCCGATTCCGGCGGGACGTGAATCGAATATCTTCTTCGGCCCGTAGAGTGTCAGGCCCTGGCGGTTGGCCAGCCGACGACAGTCCATGTAGGCATATTTCACCTTGCGCCAGTTGTGCTCTGTCCGGACATCGACCGCGTCCAGATAGGTGTCGATATGCAGGGTCAGATGACGCCAGATGAAGGGCTTGCCCCAGGCATCCTCCAACCGACAGGTCTCGGCAAAGGCGAGAAAGGCATAGGGGCTCTTCACATCCGTGTAGCAGACAACTTCCATTGCGCTCAGGCCTCCTGCTGCTTTGGCAGGTGACCGTTCTTCACGTAGAGCAGGCAACCGCCCTCCGACTTCGGCGCATGTGCCGTGCCGTCCGCCAGACGGAGCCAGGTTCCGGCGGGATAGCTGCCGTTCTCGTCGGAAATCTCTCCTTCGATGACAAAGACTTCCTCCCCGCCGTCATGGACGTGGTGCGGCACCGTGGTGCCGGGGGCGAGGCGGGAGAGATAGATCGTCTCCGGATAGCCCGGTTCGTCGAAGACAGTGAAACGCTGCCGCCCCGGTCCGGTCTCGTGCCAGCCATCGGCATCCGTCGTATCCACGCGGCGGGTGGGCCGCTCCGCACCCGGATACTGGCAGAGCTTCACCAGCAGGGTGCAGCCCGTCTCCGTCTGTGGCCGGTGCCGTGACCCGGTCGGCAGCAGGGTGAAACTGCCCTTCGGATAGCTGCCGAATTCGTCCGCGAAGACACCGTCCAGGACCAGCACCTCTTCCCCCAGCGGATGGTCATGCATCGGAAACCCGCAGCCGGGATCGAAGCGGACGATGGACGTGACCATCCCCTTCTCGGTATCGCCGACCAGTTCCAGGCGCTTGCGCCAGACGCCCGGGGCCGGACTGGCCTGCCATTCGAGGGCGTTCGTGTCGACGACCGCGCTCTTGCGCCGGTCTCCATGCAGGTCACTCATGTCCGTCGTTGCCTTTCGCAAGGATGCTTCAGACCGCTAAACTACCGCAGCAACACAGCATGACAAACGCTTCGGGGGAGGACAGGGTGCGGGAAATCATCATAGCCAGGCAATTCCAGGGACCATCCCAGTCCGCCAATGGTGGCTACATCACCGGACTGATGGCGGAACTGATCGATGGCCCGGCGGAGGTGACGCTGAAGGCCCCGCCGCCGCTGGAAAAGCCGCTGCAACTGAACGCGACCGACGATGGATTCGCGATGATGGATGGCCAGACCGTGATTGCCACGGTACGCGGCGTCCCGGCGAAGCAGATGGAACTGCCGGACTGTCCTGATGCTGCAGCAACTGCCGCAGCCACGGCCCGCTATCCCGGACATGACCACAGCCCGATCCCGCACTGCTTCGTCTGCGGGTCGAAAAGGGATGAAGGTGATGCCCTGCGTGTCTTCACCGGCCCGCTGGAAGGTCAGGACATGGCGGCAGCCCCCTGGGTGCCGCATGCCAACTTCGCCGACGAGACGGGCAGGGTCGCGAAGCGTTACTTGCTGGCCGCGCTCGACTGCCCCGGCGCCTGGGCCTGGTACGGCCAGACCGGCGGGCACATGCTGCTGGGCCGGATGCATTGCGAAACGCTGGACAGTGTATCGACGGGTGAGGCCTGTACGGTGACCGCCTGGCCCATGGGGCGCGATGGCCGCAAGGTCTGGGCCGGAAGCGCTGTCCACAATGCGGAAGGCAAGGTCGTCGCCTTCGGCTATGCGACCTGGATCACGGTCGCGGAGGTCAGCTAGACCGTCTCCCGCCCGGTGAATGCTTCAGAGACCGCCGCGCGAAATGACGAAGTCGCGAATGGTGTCCACGCCAATGCCGTGTTTCACACGGGCGAAGACGTACGGACGGTCGCCCCGCTGCGCCGCCGCATCACGGTCCATGCGGCCGAGGTCGGCCCCCACCAGCTCAGCCAGATCGGTCTTGTTGATGATCAGCATGTCCGATCGTGTGATGCCGGGTCCGCCCTTGGCCGGGATCTTGTCACCCGCCGAGACATCGATGACATAGAGCGTGATATCGGCCAGTTCGGGGCTGAAGGTGGCTGCCAGATTGTCGCCACCGCTCTCGATCAGGATGATGTCCAGATCGGGAAAGCGGTCCCACATGTCGGCGACGGCGGCCAGGTTGATGGAGGCATCTTCCCGGATCGCCGTGTGCGGGCAACCGCCGGTCTCCACCCCCATGATCCGCTCCGGCGGCAGTGCGCCGGTCCGGGTCAGGATCTCGGCATCTTCCTTGGTGTAGATGTCGTTGGTGATGGCCGCGACAGAGAAGGAACGGCTGAGTTCCTTCGACAGTTGCTCCATCAGCGCGGTCTTGCCGGAACCGACGGGGCCACCAATGCCAACGCGCAGCGGTCCATTGGGTGAAGCAGGTGCAGTCATGATCGGAAGAGCCTCGTTCTCTGGGTTTCATGCTGCATCGACGCAATGTCGGCAGCCAGGCAGCAGGTGGCAATCTCGTCCAGGGTCGTGGCCATGGCAACGTCAGCCAGCGGCTCCAGTTGCGGCTCCACAAGCCGCAGCAGGTGCAGCCCGTCGGTCTGGCCCAGCGGTACCAGCCGGACGATGGCGGAGATCAGGTTGGCCGCGAAGGCGTGCAGGTAGCCGACGATGACAGGTCGCAGCGCCAGTTCGTGCCCGGCAGCGGCGGCACCGACCGCAACCGGATAAGGCACCGGCGCTATCGCGGCACCGGCTCTCAACCCGTCAATGGCCGGGGTCGGCCAGGCGGCGGCGATGGCGGTCAGGAACGCCCTGCCCTGCGCCTCCGTCTCCAGCGCCAGTTCCGATGTGGCTGCCAGGGCAACGGCTTCTTCCGCCACGTCGCACAGGCGATGGCTGTCACCGGCTGTCACAGCGCGCCAGGCCTCAGCCAGCAGCACCGCATCCGCCTTGCCGCCACCATCCGTCAGCAGGTCCAGCACCCAGTCACCGGCGGTGGCGCGGTCGCGGATCTGCTCCAGCTCCACCGCGCGTTCCAGCCCGTGACTGTAGGTATAGGCACCGACCGGAAAGGATGGCGACAGCCAGGTCATCAGCCTTGGCAGGTCCGCATCAGACGGCATTCGCGATATCCTCGGGCTGCAGTTCGTCACCATCATCCGCATGGTCGTGGTCATGATCGTGCGCATCAGCATGGCTGTGGCCATGGTCATGGCCATGCACCGGGCCGTGGCCATAGGCACCGCCCTCCGGCGTGAAGGCGGCGGACAGGTGCGTGGTTTCTCCCCCCAGGCCGCGCACCATGTCCTCGATCACATGGTCGGAGCGGATGCGCAGTCGGTCCCCGTCCAGTTCCGTCGGCAGGTGCCGGTTGCCGAGGTGCCAGGCAATGCGCATCAGCGCGTCGGCATCCGGGGCGGTGATCTCCGTCAGTTGCTCCAGCGCGGGCAGCACGGCGACGATCCGCCCGTCGGTCAGCCGCAGCCCGTCGCCATCCTTCAGGTCCGGCACCTGCGCCAGATCCAGAACGAACGACAGTCCGTCACAGCCCTCCAGTTTCAGCCGACGGCGGCGGCGATCCTCGATATCCAGAACCACGCGGTCGACAGCCGTCGCCGTATCCCAGGTTCCGGCCTGCAGTACTTCGTGTGCGCGCAATCCCATCAGAACAGGAAATAGCGTTGCGCCATCGGCAGCACGTCCGCCGGTTCGCAGGTCAGCAGTTCACCGTTCGCCCGCACCTCGTAGGTCTCCGGATTCACCTCGATATCCGGCAGCGTGTCGTTCAGCACCATGGAGGCCTTGCTGATACCGCCGCGCACGTTCTCGACGGCAACACATTCCTTCGCCAGACCCAGCGAGGCACCGATGCCTGCATCCCTGGCGGCACCGGAGACGAAGGAGACAGAGGAAGCGATCATCGCCTTGCCGAAGCTGGCGAACATGGGGCGATAGTGTACCGGCTGCGGCGTCGGGATCGACGCGTTCGGGTCGCCCATCATGGCGGAGGCGATGCTGCCGCCCTTCAGGATCAGGTCCGGTTTCACACCGAAGAACGCGGGTGTCCAGACCACCAGATCAGCCAGCTTGCCGACCTCGACGGAGCCGATCAGGTTCGACATGCCATGTGCGATGGCCGGATTGATCGTGTACTTGGCGATATAGCGGCGGACGCGGAAATTGTCGTTGTCGCCGCTCTCCTCCGGCAGCCTTCCGCGCTGGCGCTTCATCTTGTCGGCCGTCTGCCAGGTGCGGATGATGACCTCACCCACCCGGCCCATTGCCTGACTGTCGGAGGCGATGATGGAGAATGCGCCCATGTCGTGCAGGATGTCCTCCGCCGCGATGGTCTCCCGTCGGATCCGGCTCTCCGCGAAGGCCACGTCCTCTGGAATGTTGCTGTCCAGGTGATGGCAGACCATCAGCATGTCCAGATGCTCGTCGATGGTATTCACCGTGAAGGGGCGCGTCGGGTTGGTGGAGGACGGGATGACGTTCGGCTCGCCGCAGACCTTGATGATGTCCGGCGCATGACCGCCGCCCGCACCCTCCGTATGGAAGGCATGGATCGTGCGGCCCTTGAATGATGCTACGGTGTTCTCGACGAAGCCGGATTCGTTCAGCGTGTCGGTATGGATCATGACCTGCACGTCCATCTCGTCGGCTACCGAGAGGCAGCAGTCGATGGCGGCGGGGGTGGTGCCCCAGTCCTCGTGCAGTTTCATGCTGCAGGCTCCGGCCAGCACCTGCTCTCGCAGCGCCTCCGGCGTGGAGGCATTGCCCTTGCCCGACAGGCCCAGATTGACCGGAAAGCTGTCGAAAGCCTGCAGCATCCGCCCGATGTGCCACGGTCCGGGCGTGCAGGTCGTTGCATTGGTCCCGGTCGCCGGACCTGTGCCGCCGCCCAGCATGGTGGTGACGCCACTGGTCAGCGCCTCCTCGATCAGTTGCGGGCAGATGAAGTGGATATGGGCGTCGAAACCCCCGGCGGTGATGATCTTGCCCTCACCCGCGATGGCCTCCGTCCCAGGACCGACAATGATGTCGACACCAGGCTGGGTATCAGGATTGCCCGCCTTGCCGACGCCGACGATGCGCCCGTCACGGATACCGATGTCCGCCTTGATGATGCCGGTATGGTCAACGATGAGCGCATTGGTGATGACCGTGTCGACAGCCCCCCCGGCGCGGGAGACCTGGGACTGACCCATGCCGTCACGTATGACCTTGCCGCCACCGAACTTCACTTCCTCGCCATAGATGGTGCGGTCTTCCTCCACCTCCACGAACAGCTCCGTATCCGCCAGCCGGACCTTGTCCCCGACGGTGGGGCCGAACATGTCCGCATAGGCGGCGCGATTGATCCTGTAGGCCATCAGTCGAGATCCCCCATGATCTTCTGATTGAAGCCGAAGACGCGGCGGTCCCCGGCGAGCGGCACCAGCGTCACGTCGCGGGACTGGCCCGGTTCGAATCGCACCGCGGTCCCTGCCGGAATGTCGAGGCGCATGCCCCGTGCCTTGTCGCGGTCGAAATCGAGGCCCGGATTGGTTTCCTGGAAATGGTAGTGGCTGCCGACCTGCACCGGCCTGTCACCCGTGTTGGCCACGGTCAGCGTGACGGTCTCGACACCTTCGTTGAGGACGATCTCGCCCTCCGCCGCAATGATCTCACCCGGTATCATGCTGCCCTCCCCTTGAAGATTTCACGCCTTACCAACGCCTGAGCATGGGCTCGCGGATCAAGTCCGCGAGCGCCGTGGGTGGTGGAGAGGGAGAAGCTACAGGCCACCCCCCACTCACGCCGCGCCCGGGCTTGACCCGGGTGCCCAGAGTGCCGCACCGACGCCTGCGCATGGACTCGCGGATCAAGTCCGCGAGCGCCGTGGGTGGTGGAAAGGGAAGAGCGAACGGCCACCCCCCACTCACGCCGCGCCCGGGCTTGACCCGGGTGCCCAGAGTGCCGCACCAACGCCCAAGCATGGGCTCGCGGATCATGTCCGCGAGCATCGTGGGTGGTGGAGAGGGAGGAGTGACCGGCTCCGACAGGATGTTTCATGCCACGCTCCCTCAACGGATCGGTTCGTGGACGGTGACCAGCTTGGTCCCGTCGGGGAAGGTGGCTTCCACCTGCACGTCGTGGATCATCTCCGCGATGCCTTCCATGACCTGATCGCGACTGATGACGGTGGCCCCCGCCGACATCAGGTCGGCGACGGAGCGGCCATCCCGCGCACCCTCCACCACGAAATCGGAGATCAGGGCGATGGCTTCCGGATAGTTCAGCTTCACGCCGCGTTCCAGCCGCCGCCGCGCCACCATGGCAGCCACGGAGATGAGCAGCTTGTCCTTCTCCCTCGGTGTCAGGTTCATGTCTGTCGCCTCCCCCTTCGCGTCGTCGTGGAACGCCTAGATTCTGAATACTGTCGGCAGCCGTCCCGGATGCCCCATGATCGCGTGTCGCAGTGCCGGCAGCAAACGGGCAAGAATGCCGCGCATGCTGTCGCCATCGGTCGCCAGGATGCGCCCCAGCACCAGACCCTGCCGCAGCGTAGCCCCGGCGCGCGCACCGCCCAGGTCCCGGATCAGGGCCAGCAGCGTCTCCGTCATCGAAGCCGGAGCCTGCAGGATCAGGCTGGCCCAGGATTCCGCGCCGCCCAGCAGTCCGGGCCGCTGGCGCTTCTCACTGATTGCCGCACCAAGCTCGAAAGCATCGTGCAGGATCAGCCGTCCGTCACGCCGCACCCGCCAGTGGTCGCGCACCAGCCCTTCGTTCACCGTCTCGCCCATGGCCTTGCGGCCAAGGATGACGGTTTCAGCGGCGAGAAAGCGCGCACCATCCGCCAGATCGACATCGGTGCTGCGGTTCATCCGTCCGCCATCGAACAGGATCGTCTCCTGCGGCAGCCATTCCGCCCGTGCATCCTTCGACACTGTCAGCCGGTTGCGGATCCGCGCATCACCACCGGAACTGCGGTAGACCCGCTCCGCCGCCTGGGTGCTGACACAGGCGACCGCGGAGCCATGCCAGGCAACGTCGGTCGAAACAGCATCACCGCCTGTCAGACCGCCTGCGGTATTGATCAGCACAGCCGTCTTCGGATCACCGGCGTAGCAGTTGGGCAGGCGGGCCTTCATGCAGCCCTGTTGATGGAGGTCGGCCAGCGCCGTCCGCGTGCCCACCCCCAGGAAGGCAATACGGGCCACGCCGACCGACCGGGGCGGACCGGCGCGGCCTGCCGTGGGCGCCGGTTCGTCCGTTTCAGACCGTGAGATGGGCTCTGACATCATCCTCGTTCATCTCGTCAGCCTTGCCGGAGAGCACGATTTCGCCCCGAT
>BQJF01000112.1 GCA_021604565.1 Minwuia thermotolerans
TCACTGGAGAGCTTCGCCTCCAGGATACGCACGTTCGGCAGAACGTCATCGACCACGAGCACGCGGGCTGACATCAGCCGTCAGCCCAGGAACTGCTTGACCGTGTCGATGAAGGTCCCGACGGAAATGGGCTTCGAGATATAGGCCTCGCAGCCGCCGTCGCGGATCTTCTCCTCATCGCCCTTCATGGCGAAGGCGGTGACGGCGATGACGGGTATGGCGCGCAGATCATCGTCTTCCTTGATCCACTTGGTGACCTCCAGTCCCGAGACTTCCGGCAACTGAATGTCCATCAGGATGAGGTCCGGGCGATGGTCACGTGCCAGCTTCAGCGCCTCCATCCCATCCTTGGTCTGCACAGTGGCATATCCATGGGCATCGAGCAGATCATGAAACAGCTTCATGTTCAGCTCGTTGTCTTCGACGATAAGAACGGTTTTCGACATGCTATCCTCAAACGGCTTTCTGCCGCGTCATGGTCATTCTGCCCACCGGATCCGAACGATCACCCGGTGAACCCTTGGGCCCAGTGCCAACACTTCGGAACAACTGCGCTTCTTGCCCCGCAGGACGGATCATCGCAGTGGCGCGTAAAGCAAGAGTTAACGTTCTGGACCCGACCGGGTAACCTTGTCATCGGGGACCTGTCCGACATTTCTGCATTTACGGGAACAGCAATCAATCATGGATCGTGACGCGGCGGAAGTGCTCGCCATCAACGCGCTTGGTTTCCTTGCCGCAGATGCCGACCGGATCGAGGCATTTCTGGCACTCGCCGGGGTTTCGCCATCGGAGTTGCGGCGCAGTGCCGGATCGCCGGAGTTCCTGGCCGGTGTCATGGATCACCTGTTGCAGAACGAAGGACTGCTGCTGGAATTCTGCAC
This sequence comes from Minwuia thermotolerans, assembly GCA_021604565.1. Taxonomy (GTDB): domain Bacteria; phylum Pseudomonadota; class Alphaproteobacteria; order Minwuiales; family Minwuiaceae; genus Minwuia; species Minwuia thermotolerans_A. The sequence goes on from BQJF01000112.1 coordinate 885, forward strand.
CGAACAGGGAATCGATCCCACCGAACCCGCCCGTGCACGCAGGCAGTTGCCGGGCGCCAGCTTCGACTATTGATCCGGTGGCGCACTTTCCACGTGCCGCGGCCGGGTGGCTGTGATTCAGTACGGACAGCATGACGATCGGGGAGTGAAGACTTGGACGTTCAGCAGAAACTCGATGCCCTTCTGGGCGCGGCAACCGAAGCCGGAACAGTGCCCGGCATCGCCGCGCTGGTAACGGACGCCGACGGGACAACCTACCGGAACGCGTTCGGGGAACGTGCGCTGGGTTCCGGCACCCCGATGACCACGGATACCGTGTTCTGGATCGCATCCATGACCAAGGCGATCACCGGGGCGGCGGCGATGCAGCTTGTCGAGCAGGGGCGGCTCGACCTCGACGCACCGGCCCGCGCCGTCCTGCCGGAGATCGGGGATCTGCGGGTTCTGGACGGCTTTGACGCAGACGGGCAGCCGAAACTCCGCCCGCCGCGGCAGGACATCACCCTGCGCCACCTGCTGACCCACACATCCGGCTGCGTCTATGACATGTGGTCCGATGACATCGCGCGGTGTGTCGGGATCTCCGGCACTCCGCCGATCAGCAGCCGCAAGCGGGCATCGCTGATGCTGCCCCTGCTGTTCGATCCGGGAACCCGCTGGGAGTATGGCACCGGTATCGACTGGGCAGGCCTGATGGTGGAGGCGGTCAGCGGCCAGACCCTTGGTGCCTACATGGCCGAGCATCTGTTCGCGCCCATGGGCATGACCAGCACGGCCTTCGCCAGCACCGAGGAGATGCGCAACCGCAAGGCAAGGATGCATGTGCGCGGACCGGACGGTTCCCTGCAGCCGCAGCCGGATTCGCCCCCATCCGACACAGCCGAGTTCGAGATGGGCGGCGGCGGACTGCTGGGCACGGTGGAGGATTATGGCCGCTTCATCCGCATGATCCTGAACAAGGGCCAGGCCGGGGGGCAACAGATCCTGAAGCCCGAGACCGTGGCCATGATGTCCGTCAATCAGATGGGAGCCAGCCGGGTCACGAAGCTGAGATCAGCCGGCGGCGTTTCCAATGATGCGGAGTTCTTTCCCGGTATCGAGAAGACCTGGGGCCTGTCGTTCATGATCAACGAACAGGATGCGCCGACAGGGCGCGCCGCCGGATCGCTGGCCTGGGCCGGACTGGCCAATACCTATTACTGGATTGATCCGAAGAACGGCATTGGAGGTGTCTATGCCACCCAGATCCTGCCCTTCGCGGATGACCAGGCCCTGCCGCACTATCTTGCCTTCGAGAAAGCGGTATATGACTGCCTGAACTGAACAGCACGAGACAGGACTTCCCATGACCGAGCTTGACCCGGCGATCCGGGCGCAGATCGACGCCATCGACATCATTCCCGGCCGCCCGCTGGTGATCAGCGACGCCGACGAGGTGCTGTTCGCGTTCATGGAAGGGCTGGAGCGGTATCTGAACAGTGTCGAACTGACCTTCGACTGGTCGTCGTTCGGCATTACCGGCAACGTCCGCGATGCCACGGGTCGGGCGCTGGAGGGAACGGAAGTCCGCACCCATCTCGGCACCTTCTTCGCCAATCACACCGCCGAACTGACCCCCGTACCCGGTGCCGCAGAGGCACTGGGGCACCTGTCGGAACGGGCGCAGATCGTGGTCCTGAGCAACATCCCCGCCAATGGGGCGGAGGGGCGGCGTCAGGCGCTGCGGCGTCACGGCATGGACTTCCCGCTGGTCGCCAACGAGGGGCTGAAGGGCCCGGCCGTGCGCCTGCTGCAGCAGCGTGCGGGCGCGGAGGCGATCTTCATCGACGACATTCCGCACAATCACACCTCGGTGGCGAAATCGGCGGTGGACGTGCATCGGCTGCACTTTGTCGCCGATCCCAGGCTGGCACCGATGCTGCCGATGGCGGAGGATGCGCACCATCGCGCCGATACCTGGCCGGAGGCGACACCCTTCATCGAATCCCGCCTGTTCGGCGACTGACCGGAGCAGACAGGATGCGCATCGGCGTTGATCTGGGCGGCACGAAGATCGAGGCCGTGGCGATGGACGCCCAGGGCACGATCCGGCTGCGCCGCCGTGTGGCAACACCGCAGACCGACTATGCCGCGACCGTGCAGGCGGTCCGTGATCTGGTCCTCGGGATCGAGGCGGAGGCCGGTGAGACCTGTACCGTCGGCGTCGGCACGCCGGGCGCCATCTCCCCCGCCACCGGCCTGATCAAGAACGCCAACTCGACCTGTCTTATCGGGCAGCCGCTGGACCGCGATCTCGCCACCGCGCTGGACCGGCCCGTGCGCCTGGCCAACGATGCCGACTGCTTCGCCCTGTCGGAGGCCGTCGACGGCGCCGCCGCCGGGGCCAGGTCGGTGTTCGGCGTCATCCTGGGGACAGGTGTCGGTGGCGGCCTGGTCTGGCAGCAGCAACTGATCCACGGACCGAACGCCATCGCGGGTGAATGGGGTCACAATCCGCTGCCCTGGCCGCACGACAGCGAGCGCCCGGGTCCCCGCTGCTATTGCGGCAAGCGCGGCTGCATCGAGGCTTTCCTGTCCGGCCCGGCCATCAGTGCCAGTTACGCGGCCTCGCACGGGCGACAGCGCGCGCCCGCCGAGATCACCGACGACCTCTTCTGGCTGACCTATGCCGACCGGCTGGCCCGTGCGCTGGTCAGCGTGATCAACGTGCTGGATCCGGAGGTGGTCGTGCTGGGTGGCGGGCTGTCGAACATCGACCGGCTCTATCGCGATGTGCCTGAACGGCTGCCCGCCTGGGTCTTCTCCGATCATGTCGCAACGCGGCTGGTAAGGGCGAAGCACGGCGATTCTTCCGGGGTGCGCGGGGCGGCGTGGCTCTGGCCGCCGGACAGCGACCCACGCTCATGAGCTGGCTCTGCCGCGACTGTTTCGCGATGGCCGACAGGGCACCGGCATCCGGCACCTGCCGGGCCTGCGGATCACCGCGCGGCATCGCCCATGACGAACTGGATCGCCTCAGCCTGGCCCACGTGGACTGCGATGCCTTCTACGCCGCTGTCGAGAAGCGCGACAACCCCGACCTGGCCGACAAGCCGCTGATCATCGGCGGCGGCACCCGCGGCGTGGTCTCCACCGCCTGCTACGTCGCCCGCATCTATGGCGTGCGATCCGCCATGCCCATGTTCAAGGCGCTGAAGGCCTGTCCCGACGCGGTCGTCATCAAGCCCGACATGCAGAAGTACGTCGCCGTCAGCCGCGAGATCCGTGCCCTGATGCAGGATCTGACACCGATGGTGGAGCCGCTGTCCATCGACGAGGCCTTCCTGGACCTGTCCGGCACCGCGCGCGTCCATCATGCCCCGCCTGCGGTCATGCTCGCCCGCCTTGCCGCGCGGGTGGAGCGGGAGGTTGGCGTCAGCATCTCCGTCGGCCTCTCCTACAACAAGTTCCTGGCCAAGCTGGCCTCCGATCTGGACAAGCCGCGCGGCTTCGCGGTGATCGGCGAAGCGGAAGCGGTCGATTTTCTGGCGATACGCCCGGTCTCCGACATCTACGGCGTCGGCAAGGCGTTTCACCGCAAGCTCAACGCCGACGGCATCCGCCTGATCGGCGATTTCCGCAAGTTCTCCGAGGCTGATCTGATGCGCCGCTACGGTGCCATAGGCAAGCGGCTGCACGCCTTCGCGCACGGCCAGGACGCCCGCGATGTCAGTCCCGACAACCGGGTGAAGAGTGTTTCATCGGAGACCACCTTCAACAGCGATCTGCGGGATGCGGACGAACTGGCGCGGCATCTGTGGCGTCTGTCGGAACGGGTTTCCGCCGACCTGAAACGCAAGGATCTGGCGGGGCGCACGGTCACCCTGAAACTCCGCGCTGCCGACTTCTCCATCCGCACCCGCAGCCGGACGCTGGACAATCCCACCCAACTCGCCGGGGTACTCTATGATGCCGCTGTGCCCCTGATGCGGATCGAGGCCACGGGCAGGACGGCATTCCGCCTGATCGGCATCGGAGCCGCCGGACTGGTGCCGGGGGAGACCGCCGACGCACCCGACCTGCTGGACACGGACCGCCAGCACCGCAAGAAGATCGAGAGCGCCCTCGACCAGGTACGCGCCCGCTTCGGCAAGACCAGCATCGGGGAGGGTCGCGGCCGGAAGGAAAGATGAGGGCGCCCTCCATCACGCCGCTCACGGACCTGATCCGCGAGCCCAGTCAGCCACGTCCGCGTGGCACCTCCGGGTACCCGTATCAGGTCCGGACACGGCGTCCGAGAATCCGGACCAGTCAGCGCAACAACCCGCCACATAGATTGCCCGCCGCCGCCACATTCGCTACAACCCGCGCCAGCGGCATTCCCCGAACCGATGACCTGAGCCAAGAGGATCCAGAAATGGCGAGCTATCAGTACGTCTACACCATGCAGGGCCTGACCAAGAACTGGCCGGGCGGCAAGACGGTGCTGAAGGACATCAACCTCTCCTTCCTGCCCGGTGCCAAGATCGGCGTGCTCGGCATCAACGGCTCCGGCAAGTCCACCCTGCTGAAGATCATGGGCGGGGAAATCACGGAGTTCGGTGGCGAGGCCTGGGCGGCGGACGGGCTGAACGTCGGCTACCTGCGGCAGGAGCCGGAACTGGATGAGTCCAAGACCGTGCTGGGCAACGTCATGGATGGCGTGGCGGAGAAGCAGTCGATCCTGGACCGCTACAACGACATTTCCATGAAGTTCGCGGAACCCATGGAAGAGGACGAGATGAATGCCCTGATCGAGGAGCAGGGCCAGTTGCAGGAGGAGATCGACGCCGCCGACCTGTGGAACCTGGACCGCGAGGTCGAGGTGGCCATGGACGCGCTGCGCTGTCCGCCGTCCGACTGGGCCATCGACAAGCTGTCGGGGGGCGAGGCTCGCCGGGTCGCGCTGGCGCGACTGCTGCTGTCGAAGCCGGACATGCTGCTGCTCGACGAACCGACCAACCATCTCGACGCCGAATCCGTGCTCTGGCTGGAGCGGTTCCTGCACGACTATCCCGGCACCGTCGTGGCCGTGACCCATGACCGCTATTTCCTCGACAATGTCGCAGGCTGGATCCTGGAACTGGATCGCGGGCGCGGCATCCCCTATCAGGGCAACTATTCCGGATGGCTGGAGCAGAAGGAAAAGCGCCTGCAGCAGGAATCGCGCGAGGACGCATCGCGCAAGCGCACGCTGGCCAGCGAGCTGGAGTGGATCCGGCAGAGCCCGCGCGCGCGCCAGGCCAAATCCAAGGCCCGTGTCTCGGCCTATGAGGATCTGCTGTCCGACGAGCAGGAGGAGCGCCGCGCGGACATGCAGATCTACGTGCCGCCGGGGCCGCGCCTGGGCAACAATGTCATCAGCTTCGAGAATGTCACCAAGGGCTTTGGCGACAAGCTGCTGATCGACGATTTCACCGCCAAGATTCCGCCGGGTGCCATCGTCGGCATCATCGGTCCAAACGGTGCGGGCAAGTCGACCATGTTCCGCATGATCACCGGGCTGGAGCAGCCCGACAGCGGCAAGGTGGCGATCGGCGAGACCGTGAAGCTCGGCTACGTCGACCAGAGCCGTGACGCGCTGGACCCCAACAAGAACGTCTGGGAGGAAATCTCCGGCGGTGTCGACGTGCTGGAACTCGGCAAGCGCACCATCCAGTCCCGCGCCTACGTGGGGTCGTTCAACTTCAAGGGCGGCGACCAGCAGAAGAAGGTGGGCCAGCTCTCCGGCGGTGAGCGGAACCGGGTGCATCTGGCCCGGACCTTGAAGTCAGGCGCCAATGTGCTGCTGCTCGACGAACCGACCAACGATCTGGACGTCGAGACCCTGCGGGCGCTGGAAGAGGCCATGGTCAGCTTTGCCGGCTGTGCACTGGTCATCAGCCATGACCGCTTCTTCCTCGACCGCATCGCCACCCACATCCTCGCCTTCGAGGGCGAGAGTCACGTGGAATGGTTCGAGGGCAATTTCGAGGACTATGAAGCCGACCGCAAGCGCCGCCTCGGCGACGACGCCGACCAGCCCCACCGCATCCGCTACAAGAAGCTGATCGCCTGATCGGCCGAACGCGCGAGCCACTTAGCCCACGACGCTCGCGGATCGGATCCGCGAGCGCAGTCTCACACGCCTGTGCGGCACCGTGGGTGCCCGGATCAAGTCCAGGCACAACGTCGATGAGGTGGTGACAAGGGTGCGTCTGCGTCCACCGCCTTCACGATGCTCGCGGACTTGATCCGCGAGCCCGGTCTCACACGCATGTGCGGCACCATGGGTGCCCGGATCAAGTCCGGGCACAACGTCGGTGAGGTGGTGACAAGGGTGGCTCCGCGTCCACCTCCTTCACGATGCTCGCGGACTTGATCCGCGAGCCCAGTCTTACACGCCTGTGCGGCACAATGGGTACCCGGATCAAGCCCGGGCACAACGTCGGTGGGATGGTGACAAGGGTGCCTCCGCGTCTACCTCCTTCACGATGCTCGCGGACTTGATCCGCAAGCCGTGTCGCCCACGTCTGAGCAGCACCATGGGTTCCCGGATCAAGCCCGGGCACAACGTCGGTGAGGTGGTGACAAGAGTGCCTCCGCGTCTACCTCCTGCACGATGCTCGCGGACTTGATCCGCGAGCCCAGTCCACACGTCGATGAGGTAGTAACGAGGATCGCCGGACCACCACCAAAGAAAAAGGCCCGGAGCACTGGGTGCTCCGGGCCTTTCCGTCTCGGTCTGCGATGCAGGATCAGGCGGACTTCTTGGTCCGTTCCGTCCGGCGCTCGGCGATACGGGCGGACTTGCCGCGACGGCCGCGCAGGTAATAGAGCTTCGCCCGGCGCACGACACCGCGGCGCACGACGACGATGGAATCAATGATCGGCGAGTAGAGCGGGAACACGCGCTCCACGCCTTCATTGTAGGAAATCTTCCGGATGGTGAAGGAGGAATTGAGGCCCCGGTTGCGGCGCGCAATGCAGACGCCCTCGAACGCCTGGACGCGCTCGCGGCTGCCTTCCGTCACCTTCACGTTGACACGGACGGTATCACCGGCCTGGAAGGTCGGGATCTCCTTGCCTTCGGTCACACGCGCGATCTCCTCGCGCTCGATCTCTTCGATCAGGTTCATCTGGTCACCTGTTTTCTTTTTCCTTGTAGCGTCGCCATAGGTCCGGTCTCCGTTCCTGTGTCAGGGCCCTTGACTGGTCCTGCCGCCAGGCATGGATGCGGGCGTGATCGCCGCTCAACAGTATGTCAGGAGGGGTCAGCCCCTCCCATTCACGCGGACGCGTGTAGTGCGGATATTCGAGAAGCCCGTCCGCAAAGCTCTCTTCCGCCAGACTGGCGCTGTTGCCCGTCACCCCCGGCACCAGCCGGACAATGGCATCAAGCATCGCCAGTGCCGCAAACTCGCCCCCCGACAGCACGAAGTCGCCGAGGCTGACTTCCATCACGGGACGGGCCTGCAGAACCCGTTCGTCCACCCCTTCGAAGCGACCGCAGATCAGGGTCACCTCACCGGCATCTCTCACTTCTTCCACCAGCGCCTGGTCCAGAGGACGTCCGCGCGGGCTGAAGTAGATCAGGGGAGCCGGCGCCGCATGGTTCGCATCAATCGCCTGAGCAAGCAGATCAGGCCGCATCACCATGCCCGCACCACCGCCGAACGGGGCATCATCGACAGCGCGGTGCTTATCGCGCGCGTAGTCGCGGATGTCCACCACTTTCAGCGACCAGAGTCCCTTCTCCAGCCCCTTCCCCGACAGTGCCGTTCCCAGCGGTCCCGGGAAGATGTCAGGATAGATCGTCAGCACCGTTGCGCGGAAGGCTGCGTCGGTCATCCCCGGTCAGTCTCGTCACCGTCAGCGACCACCGCATCGCCCTCCTCCGAAGACGCACCCTCCTCATCCTCGGGCCGGGCCTCGATCTCCTCCGGCGGGTCAATGGTCAGTTGACCACCAGCCAGATCGACCACCGGCACGGCGGCCTGCGTGAAGGGGATCAGCAGGGTCCGGCGACCGGCCCGCAGCGGCGGCTGGATCTCCAGCACTTCCCCTCCGCCCAGCGTATGTATCGCCTTGACGCGGCCCAGCCGCTGGCCGTCCACATGCACCGCTTCCAGCCCGATCAGGTCGGCCTGATAGTAGTCCTCCGCGTCATCCAGCGCGGGCAACCGATCCCGTTCCACATGCAGGGTGGTGCCTTTCAGCGCCTCTGCCTGGTCACGGTTGCGGATGCCCGAAAGCTCCGCGATCACGCCGCCCTTGGTGGAGCCGGTGACACGCACGTCGAACTGCCGCTCCCCGCTCTCGTCGGTCAGCGGGCCGAAGGTTCCGACATTCGCCGGAACCTCCGTGAAGGTCTTCAGTTTCACGCGGCCACTGACGCCATGAGCGCCCGCGACCGCGGCAACGATGACCCTGGCTGACGACATGGCGACAGACTCCGCTGCTTACGCTTACGCTTCCGCTTCGGTGGCGGCTTCTTCGGCCGGAGCCTCCTCGGCGGGGGCCTCTTCCTCGGCCGGGGCAGCAGCGGCTGCAGCGGCAGCGGCGGCGGCGTCAGCCTTGGCCTGCTCGGCTTCTTCCGCCTTCATCTTCGCGGCTTCCAGACGCTCCTGCGCCTTTGCCTTCGGCTTGGCCTTCTCCGGGTTGTTGTGGGCACGGGGCTCCATCAGACCGGCATCGCTGAGGAACTTCGCCACACGGTCGGTCGGCTGCGCGCCATGGCTCAGCCAGTGCTTCGCACGCTCCAGGTCGACCTTGACACGGGCTTCCGAGTCCTTCGGCTGCATCGGGTCGTAGGTGCCGATACGCTCGATGAACTTGCCATCGCGCATGGCGCGCACGTCAGCAACGACGATGCGATAGAACGGACGCTTCTTCGCGCCACCGCGGGACAGCCTGATCTTGACAGCCATTTTCTCTGATCTCCGTTTTCGTAGAGGTATTCGTTGAATTCCAGGGTGTTACATCTTGGGCAGGATTCCGGAGAGACCGGCGCGCATCATGCCCGACTTCCCCATCTTCTTGACCTTCTTCATCATCACCGACATCTGCTTCCACTGTTTCAGGACGCGGTTGACTTCGGGCACCGTGGTACCCGAGCCGGCGGCGATACGTTTCTTGCGCGACCCGTTGATCACGTCGGGACGACGGCGTTCCTTCGGCGTCATGGAGGAGATGATCGCCTCCTGCCGTTTCAGCATCTTCGGGTCGATATTGGCCTGGGCCAGCTGCTGCTTCATCTGCTTGGCGCCGGGCAGCATGCCGGCCAGTCCTTCCAGACCGCCCATCTTCTGCATCTGCTGCAACTGGCCGCGCAGATCCTCCAGATCGAACTGGCCCTTCTTGAGCTTCTTCGCGAGCTTCTCGGCCTCGGCGGCCTCCATCGACTCGCTGGCGCGTTCCACCAGGCTGACGACGTCACCCATGCCGAGAATGCGGTTGGCGATACGGTCGGGATGGAAGGCCTCCAGCGCGTCGAGCTTTTCGCCCACGCCCAGCAGCTTGATGGGGCGACCGGTGACTGCGCGCATCGACAGGGCCGCGCCACCGCGACCGTCACCATCGACACGGGTCAGCATGATGCCGGTCAGGCCGACACGCTCGTCGAACTGCTTGGCGACATTGACCGCGTCCTGACCAGTCAGCGCATCGGCGACCAGCAGGGTCTCGCCCGGCATGACCGCATCACGCACGGCGGCGACTTCAGCCATCAGCTGCTCGTCGACATGCAGGCGACCGGCGGTATCGAGCAGCACCACGTCGTAGCCCTGCAGCCGGGCCGAGGCCATGGCGCGCTTGGCGATCTCCACGGGCTGCTGGCCGGAGACGATCGGCAGGGTGGTGACCTCCGCCTGCTCCCCCAGGACCCGGAGCTGTTCCTGCGCGGCGGGACGGCGGACGTCCAGCGACGCCATCATCACCTTCTTCTTTTCCCGCGTGCGCAGGCGATAGGCGATCTTCGCGGTGGATGTGGTCTTGCCCGAGCCCTGCAGGCCGACCACCAGGATCGGCACCGGCGGCACGGCATTGAGGCTGAGTCCGTCGGATTCCTTGCCCAGTACCTCGGTCAGGTGATCCGAAACGATCTTGATGACCATCTGGCCCGGCGTGACGGAGCGCAGCACGTCCTGGCCCACGGCCTGCTTCTTCACCTCGGCGATGAAGTCCTTGACCACGGACAGCGCCACGTCGGCTTCCAGCAGCGCCACGCGCACTTCACGCATCGCCTCCGACACGTCGCTCTCAGTCAGCGATCCACGGCGTTTCAGGCCGTCGAAGACACCGCCAAGCCGTTCGCTCAAGGATTCGAACATCGGTTCCCTTCCCGTGTTCTGCCATCGTCCAGGTTCGGTCGCGGACAGCCACACAATGCGTTGCACACCGGCGGACGAAACTCGTCGGCCAGTGGGTACCTGTCCTCCGGAACTGCTCGCCAGCCCCTCGGAACCCGCACGGATGGTGTCTGCCATTACCGTTGAAG
>BQJF01000113.1 GCA_021604565.1 Minwuia thermotolerans
GGTCCGAGAGTTGCCATCCTGCCGAAGACACGGCGGGACACACGGCGGGCCAAAATCCCGGGAGATCTTGCGCGGCGATGCATGCCGGACGCGGTCCTTCCCGACCTCCCAAGTCCGGTGACCAGAGCCAGACAGTGACGATTGAGGAGGGTGTGATGAAACGAATTGCTGCATTGATGACGGGACTGGCGCTGCTGGGCGCGGTCTCCCTTTCCCCGGCACAAGCCGAGAAGAAGGACAGTTTCCGCGTGGCCTGGTCGATCTATGTCGGCTGGATGCCCTGGGGCTACATGTCCGATTCCGGCATCATGAATAAGTGGGCCGACAAGTACGGCATCGCGGTCGAGATCGTGCAGATCAACGACTACATCGAGTCCATCAACCAGTACACGGCGGGGGCCTTCGACGGCGTATCGGCCACCAACATGGACACGCTCTCGATTCCTTCAGGTGGCGGCATCGACACCACCGCGCTGATCGTCGGTGACTTCTCCAACGGCAACGACGCGGTGCTGGTGAAGGGTGACGGCGGCTTCAGGGCGCTGGCCGGCAAACCGATCAACCTGGTGGAGCTTTCCGTGTCGCATTACCTGCTGGCCCGCGGGCTGGAGAGTGCGGGCATGGCGGAGGCTGACATCAGCGTCGTCAATACTTCCGACGCCGACATGGTCGCCGCCTTCACCACGCCGGACGTGCAGGCTGCCGTGACCTGGAACCCGCTGGTCTCCACCATCATGGAGATGCCTGGGGTCTCGAAGATCTATGACAGCGCCGACATTCCGGGCGAGATCATCGACCTGATGGTGGTGAACACCGAAACGCTGGCCGACAATCCGGCCTTCGGCAAGGCGCTGGTGGGGGCCTGGTACGAGGCCATGCAGGTCATGTCCTCCGACACGCCAGCCGGTATCGCGGCGCGCGAGAGCATGGCTGCCGCATCGGGTACCGACCTGGCAGGCTATGACGCCCAGCTCGCCACCACGCAGATGTTCTACGAGCCGGCCGCCGCCGTGGCCTTCACGCAGGATGCAAAGCTGATCCAGACCATGGATTTCGTCCGCAAGTTCCTGTTCGAGCACGGCATCCTGGGGGAGGGCGCGCAGTCGGTGGATGACATCGGCATCGCCTTTCCCGGCGGCAAGAGCCTCGGCGACAAGGGCAACATCACCTTCCGCTTCGACCCGACCTACATGCAGATGGCCGCAGACGGCGCCCTCTGACCTGGCAGGCCTGACCGCAACTGCCACGCCGGGTGCGCTGCATCCGGCGTGGCACGCGGTCCGGGCCGTGGCCTGAACGGAACAATCTGTCATGCGCTGGATCAACAGACGCCCCGGACGCCCCCTGCTGTTCGTGCTCGCCGCCCTGCCGTTCGTGCTGACCCTGCTGGCCTATGTCGTCGGTTCCGACATCCGCCGCACGGCCAACCCGAACGACAAGCTGCTGCCGGCGCTGGAGAAGGTCATCGACCGCGCCCAGGCCCTGGCGAGCGAACCGGACCGCCGGTCGGGCGAGGTCCTGCTGTGGAAGGACACGGCGGCGAGCCTGCAGCGGCTGGCCATCGGCGTCACCTGTGCCGCGACCATCGGCGTGGCCTTCGGGTTGCTTATCGGCCTGTTCCCGCTGGCGCGATCGACGCTGGCGTCCTATGTCGCCGTGCTGTCGCTGATTCCGCCGCTGGCGCTGCTGCCGGTACTGTTCCTGGTCTTCGGACTGGGGGAGACGGCGAAGATCGTGCTGATCGCCGTCGGCATCACCCCTTTCCTGATCCGTGACCTGGGACAGCGGGTGCTGGAGATTCCGCTGGAACAGCTTGTCAAGGCGCAGACACTCGGGGCCTCGTCCTGGCAGATCGTGACCCGCGTGGCCCTGCCCCAGCTTGCCCCGCGCCTGATCCAGGCGGTGCGGCTGTCGCTCGGCCCGGCCTGGCTGTTCCTGATCGCGTCGGAGGCCATCGCGGCCCAGGCCGGTCTCGGCTACCGCATCTTTCTGGTCCGGCGTTACCTCGCCATGGACATCATCATTCCCTACGTTCTCTGGATCACGGTACTGGCCTTCCTGATCGACTGGTCGCTGCGCCTGACGTCGCGCCGCGCCTTCCGCTGGGCGCATGTGGAAGGGGAAAGCCTGTGAGTGCCGTGACCGTCCGTGACGTGTTCAAGAGCTATGCCGGTGCCCCGGTGCTGGAACGGGTGAACCTGGAAGTCGCGGACGGTGACTTCTGCGCCATCGTCGGCGCCTCCGGCTGCGGCAAGTCCACGTTCCTGCGCATGCTGCTGGCGCAGGAACTGCCGACGCGCGGTCGCATCCACATCGGCGAAGCGCGTCCTGCGCGCGAACCCGGCCCCGACCGGGGCGTCGTGTTCCAGCGCTATTCGGTGTTTCCGCATCTCAGCGTGCGCGACAACCTGATCCTGCCGGTGTCGTTCCGCGATGCACCGATCCTGGGACGCCTGTTCGGTTCCGCCCTGCGCAAGGCCGAAGCAGAGGCGACCGCGACGCTGGAACGGGTGGGCCTGGCCCATGTCGCCGACGCCTGGCCGAGCCAGCTTTCGGGCGGCATGCAGCAGCGGCTTGCCATCGCCCAGGCGCTGGTGCGACGCCCGCGCGTGCTGCTGCTGGACGAGCCCTTCGGCGCGCTGGACCCGGGTACCCGGCTGTCCATGCATGACTTCCTTCTCGACCTCTGGCGGGAGAGCGGCATGACCATCTTCATGGTCAGCCACGACCTGTCGGAGGCCTTCAAGCTCGGTACCCGTGTCGTCGTATTCGACAAGCCGCGCTGGGACCCCCAGGATCCCAGCCGCTACGGCGCGACCATCACCCATGACTTCAGACTTGGCGACAAGAAGGGGGAGACTTCCAATGACCAGACCCATGAACCCGACCGAGAGACGGCAGCAGCGGCAATCCGTGACGCCGATGCGGCAAGGCCCGGCGGCAACCCGACGGCACCATCATCCTGACCTGACCAAGCTGCTGGGCTGGAAGGCGGCGCGGGCGGAGGCGGAACTGCCCTCCGGCGAGTGGGACAAGGAGCGCCAGTGGGCACTGCGGATGGGGCTGACCGCCGCCGACAGCGTGCTGGACCGCTCCATTCCCACCTTCGCGCGGGGCGAACTGCCCCACTATGCCGGCATCAACACCTTCCTGAAGGCGCCCTACGCGGAGGATGTGACCGACGTCGGCCACTTCGACGCCACGGTGCTGGGCGCGCCGTTCGATGGCGGCACCACCTATCGCCCCGGCACCCGCTTCGGGCCGCAGGGCATCCGCAAGATCTCCGCGCTCTACACCCCCTACAACTACGAGCTGGGCGTCGACCTGCGCGAGCAGATGACCCTGTGTGACGCGGGCGACATCTTCACCATTCCGGCGAACATCGAGAAGACCTTCGACCAGATCTCGCGGGCCTGTTCGCACGTCTTCTCCAGCGGTTCCATGCCGATCATCCTGGGGGGAGACCATTCCATCGGCTTCCCCACGGTGCGCGGTATCGCCGAGTGCACCTCCAAGACCATCGGCATCATCCATTTCGACCGCCATGCCGACATCCAGGAGAAGGACCTGGACGAGCGAATGCACACCACGCCCTGGTTCCATGCCACCAATCTGCCCAATGTCCCGGCGAAGAACCTGGTTCAGATCGGCATCGGCGGCTGGCAGGTACCGCGGGAAGCGGTGGCCGTCGCGCGGGAGCGCAACACCAACATCATCACCATGTCCGACGTGGAACAGCTCGGCCTCGACCGGGTTGCCGACATGGCGCTGGAGATGGCCTGGGACGGGGCCGACATGGTCTACCTGTCCTTCGACATCGACTGCGTCGACTGCGGCTTCGTGCCCGGCACCGGCTGGCCGGAACCCGGCGGTTTCCTGCCGCGCGAGGTGCTGCATCTGGTCTCCCGCGTCGCGGCGGAGGGGATCTGCGGCATGGAGGTGGTGGAGGTCTCGCCGCCCTATGACACCTCCGACATCACCGCCCTGTTCGGCACGCGGGTGATCGTCGATGCGCTGGGGTCGATGGTCGCGGCGGGCAAGCTGGGCGCGCACAAGGGCCATATTGACAAGCCGGTGACCGTGCCGATGGGCGACTATGACGCCGCCCGCGACGGCCACCGCTGGTCGAACAAGCCGAAGGGAGCCTGAGCGATGCCGCATGACCATCACGCGCACTCCCATGAGCACGATCACAGTCACGGGCACCCGCATGGCCCGGGACACAACCACCAGACCGGCCACAACCACGCAGCAGACGCGCCCATGCACCTGCATTCGCACATGGAGGAGGAGGACGCGGCCACCGAGATCGGGATGCTCTGCGAGCAGTTCATCGAGGGCTTCCGCGATGCCACCGACAAGGCCACCTTCCTGCGCCTCGCCGGTGTGGCCTTCGAGGTGCCGGGCAGCGCGGGCGGGCCGTCACTGAAACTGGTGGACGTGAAGGTGGAGACCGCCTGGCAGGTCGGCGCGGCGTCCCCCGCCTTCGGCAGCGCGGAACTGTCCTACCTGCCGTTCCCCGGCGCGATGATCCGCGAACGCACCAACTGCGCCCTGGTCTATGTCTCGAAGCAGGAACGCCGCGATCTCGACCTGCGGGAGTTCATGCAGCAGAGACGGCCGACGATGTAACCGCCGCCCCCGGGAAACGTCGCTCAGGGAAGCGCCGCTCAGGCGGCGTCTTCCATGGCGGCTTCCCATTCACCCCGTGCGGCGAGCCAGTTCATGCGGGCGCGGTGCAGGTAGGCGGCCTGGGCGCTGGCGACATTGCCGGTCTGGCCGACCCATGCCTTCAGGGCCGACTGCTGCAGCGCGCGGCCATAGGAAAAGCTGAGTGCCCAGGGCAGCGGCCCCATGCGATTCATCGCGTCCAGATGCGCGGTCGCCTCGACCTCGGTCTGGCCACCCGACAGGAAGACGATGCCCGGAACGGCGGAGGGCACGCAGCGCTTCAGGGTGGTGACGGTGGCGGCGGCCACGGCCTGCACATCGGCACGGTTGGCGGCGTCCTGGCCGGAAATCACCATGTTCGGCTTCAGCAGGATGCCTTCCAGTTCCACACGCTGGGCATAGAGCGCGTTGAAGACCGCATCCAGCGTGTCCTCGGTGACCTGCTGGCAGCGGGCCAGGTCATGGTCGCCGTCCATCAGCACCTCGGGCTCCACGATCGGCACGATGCCGGCTTCCTGCGACAGCTTCGCGTAGCGGGCCAGCGCATGGGCGTTGGTGTCGATGCAATAGGCGGAGGGGATGTCGTTCGTGATCTTGATGACCGCCCGCCACTTGGCGAAGTCGGCACCAAGCTGGCGGTATTCGGCAAAGCGTTCGCGCAGGCCGTCCAGCCCTTCGGTCACGGTCTCGCCCTCGGCACCGGCCAGCGGCTTGGCACCCATGTCCACCTTGATGCCCGGCGCCACGTTCTCCGCCCGGATCAGGTCGACCAGAGGGGTCCCGTCGGCTGCCTTCTGCCGCAGGGTCTCATCATACAGGATGATACCACCGACATGCTTGCCATGGCCCGCCGTGCGGAACATCAGCTCGCGGTAGTCGCGGCGGTTGTCCTCCGTGTTCTCGACCCCGATGGAATCGAAACGCTTCTTGATGGTGCCGGTCGATTCGTCGGCGGCAAGCACACCCTTCCCATTCTCGACGATCCCACGGGCAATGGCATTCAGGTCACGGTCAGACATCGGTTCCTCCACACTCACTCACATACGTTCCCGCGACCGCGCCATCCGCGCCGGTCGCCAATCTGGTTCAGTTGTCCTGGTTCATCAGCACGGCAACGCCGGGCAGTTCCTTGCCCTCGATCCATTCCAGGAACGCGCCGCCCGCCGTCGATACATAGGAAAAATCATCCGCGACCCCGGCATGGTTCAGCGCCGCGACGGTATCCCCGCCACCGGCCACCGACCGCAGCTTGCCCGCGCGGGTCTGCTTCGCCGCCGCCCTGGCCACGGTCACGGTTGCCGCGTCGAAGGGCGGAAACTCGAACGCGCCCATCGGGCCGTTCCACATCAGCGTGCGGCATTCGCCGATGCGCCGCACCGCCTCCGCCGCGCTGTCCGGGCCGACATCCAGGATCATCCGGTCGGCACTGACGGCGTCGATGGCCACGGTCTCCGTCGCCACGCCCTTTTCCAGTTTCGTCGCCACAACGGCATCGACCGGCAGCAGCACATCGCAGCCATTGGCCTGCGCCTGCTTCAGGATCTTCGCCGCCACTTCCACCAGGTCCGGCTCTGCCAGCGAGGCCCCGACATCCTTGCCCTGCGCCAGCAGGAAGGTATTGGCCATGGCCCCGCCGATGATCAGCAGGTCCACCTTTGCCGTCAGGTTGGTCAGCACGTCCAGCTTGGTAGAGACCTTGGCACCCCCGACCAGCGCCGCCGCAGGCCGCTCCGGATCGCTCAGGGCCGCCTGCAGGGCTTCCAGTTCCGCCTGCATGCAGCGCCCGGCAGCACTCGGCAGCCGTCGCGCCAGCCCCTCTGTCGAGGCATGGGCGCGATGGGCGCAGGAGAAGGCATCGGCGACGAACAGGTCACCCATGGCGGCCAGCCGGTCGGCGAAGCCCTTGTCGTTCTTCTCCTCACCCGAATGGAAGCGGGTGTTCTCCAGCAGCACGACATCCCCATTGTCCATGGCAGAGATCGCGGCCTCCGCCTTCGCGCCGATGCAGTCCTCCCCGAAGCCGACATCCTGGCCCAGCAGCCGCTGCAGCGCGTCGGCGACGGGCCGCAGCGTCATGGCCGGAACCACCTTGCCCTTGGGCCGGTCGAAATGGGCCAGCAGCACCACCTTCGCACCCCGTTCCGACAGGTCGCGGATCGTGGGCAGAACCCGCTCGATCCGCGTCGTGTCGCCGACGATGCCGTCCTTCACCGGTACGTTCAGGTCGACCCGTACCAGCACGCGCCGACCCGCGACCTCCAGGTCGTCGATGGTCTGGAACGCGGTCATTGCCGTCTGCCCCATGGCCTCGCCCTGCCCGGCGCGGCTCAGATCAGCTCTGCCATGGCGATGGCGGTGTCGCCCATGCGGTTGGAGAAGCCCCATTCGTTGTCGTACCAGCTCAGCACCCGCACGAAGGTGCCGTCGATGACCTGGGTCTGAGTCAGGTCGAAGGTGGAACTGGCCGGGCAGTGGTTGAAGTCGATGGAGACCAGCGGCGCGTCATTCACGTCCAGCACGCCCTTCAGGCGGCCGCCCGCGGCCTTGATCATGGCCTGGTTGATCTCCTCCGCCGTGGTCTCGCGACCGGCGTTGAAGGTCAGGTCGATCAGGGAGACATTATTGGTCGGCACACGAACGGAGGTGCCGTCCAGCTTGCCCGCCAGTTCGGGCAGCACCAGGCCAACGGCCTTGGCGGCGCCGGTGGTGGTCGGGATCAGCGACGACGCCGCGGCACGGGCACGACGCATGTCGCTGTGCAGGGTGTCGACGGTGCGCTGGTCGCCGGTATAGGCGTGGATCGTGGTCATGAAGCCCTGCTTGATGCCCACCAGATCATTCAGCACCTGCGCCACGGGGGCCAGGCAGTTGGTGGTGCAGGACGCGTTGGACACGACCAGGTGGTCGGCGGTCAGCTGGTCATGGTTGACGCCATAGACCACAGTCAGGTCGGCATTGCTGGCCGGGGCAGAAACCAGGACGCGCTTGGCACCGGCTTCCAGATGCATGGCGGCCTTGTCGCGGCTGGCGAAGATGCCGGTGCATTCAAAGGCGATATCGACGCCCAGCTCGCCCCAGGGCAGCTTCGCCGGATCGCGTTCCGCCGTCACCCGCACGTCACCGGCGCCATAGTTCATGCTGTCAGCGGTGGTGGTGATCTTCGTCGGGAACCGGCCATGGACGGTATCGTACTGCAGCAGGTGAGCATTGGCCTCGACCGAGCCGAGATCGTTGATCGCCACGATCTCGATGTCGTCGCGGCCCGACTCGGCGATGGCGCGCAGCACCAGCCGACCAATGCGTCCAAACCCGTTGATTGCAACACGTACTGTCATGATTCTCGTCTCCTTCAGGAAAGGCTGTCCCGCACGGCGGCCGCAACGTGGGCTGCCGTGATACCGAAATGTTCATAGAGTTCGGGCGCCGGGGCGGATGCGCCGAAACTGTCCATGGCGATGATGACGCCATCGGTGCCGACATAACGCTCCCAGCCCCAGGCGGCGGCGGCCTCGACCGCGACCTTCAGCGTGTCGGTGCCCAGGATCTCGTCGCGATAGTCGCGGCCCTGGGCGTCGAACAGCTCCGTGCAGGGCATGGAGACAACACGGGTCGGAATCGAGTCGGCCTGCAGCAGCTTGCGGGCGTCCAGCGCGGTCTGCACCTCGGTGCCCGTACCGATGATGGTCACCTGCGCGGCCCCGCCGCTGGCCTCCTCCAGGATGTAGCCGCCACGTGCGGTCAGGTTCTCGCTCACCCCGGTGCGCAGCGTCGGCGTGCCCTGACGCGACAGCGCCAGCAGGGACGGGCCGTCGCGATGCTCCACCGCCAGCTTCCAGGCTTCCGAGGTTTCCACCGCGTCGGCGGGGCGGAAGACCCGCAGGCCCGGCATGGCGCGCAGCGAGGCCAGGTGCTCCACCGGCTGATGCGTCGGGCCGTCTTCGCCGAGACCGATGGAATCATGGGTCATGACATAGATCACCTGCTGCCCCATCAGGGCGGACAGGCGGATCGACGGGCGGCAGTAGTCGGTGAAGACCATGAAGGTGCCGCCGAAGGGCAGGATGCCGCCATGCAGCGCCATGCCGTTCATGATCGCGGCCATGCCATGTTCACGCACGCCATAGAAGACGTAGGAACCGCCGAAGTCCGATGCCTCCACCGGGGTCATGCCGCCGGTACGGGTCAGGTTCGACCCGGTCAGGTCGGCGGAGCCGCCGACCATCTCCGGCAGGTGCGGCTGGATCGCGGCGATAGCGTCCTGGGACGCCTTGCGCGTGGCGACCTTCGGCTTTTCCGCCACCAGATGCTCCAGATGCGCGACCAGGGCCTTGTCCCAGCCTTCCGGCAGCTTGCCCGCCAGCACGCGCATCAGCTCGTCGCGGCGGTCACGATCCATGCCCGCCACGGTCTCTTCCCAGGCTGCGGAACGCGCGCCGCCACGGGCACCGACAAGGCGCCAGGCATCCAGCACCGTATCGGGAATCACGAAGGGCTCGGCGCTCCAGCCCAGCCGGGCGCGGGTGGCCGCGATCTCGTCGGCACCCAGCGGCGCGCCATGGGTGGCGGCGGTGCCTTCCTTGTTGGGGGAGCCGTAGCCGATGGTGGTGCGGCAGGCGACCAGTGACGGGCGCGGATCATTGCGCGCGGCACCGATGGCTTCCTCGATCGCCTTCGGGTCATGACCGTCGCAGTCCAGCACGTGCCAGCCGGAGGCGGCGAAGCGCGCCAGCTGGTCATCGGACACGGACAGGTCGGTGGGCCCGTCGATGGAGATGTGGTTGTCGTCGAACAGCACCACCAGCTTGCCCAGCTTCAGGTGCCCGGCCAGGCTCGCCGCCTCGTGGCTGATGCCTTCCATCAGGCAGCCGTCACCGGCAATGCAATAGGTATAGTGGTCGATCACCTTCTGCCCGAAGCGGGCGGACAGGATGCGCTCCGCCAGGGCGAAGCCGACCGCATTGGCAATGCCCTGACCCAGCGGCCCGGTGGTGGTCTCGATCCCGCTGGCATGGCCGAACTCCGGATGGCCTGCGGTCTTCGCGCCCAACTGGCGGAAGTTCCGCAGCTCATCCATCGTCATGTCGGGATAGCCGGTGAGATGCAGCAGCGAATAGAGCAGCATCGATCCGTGGCCCGCGCTCAGCACGAAGCGGTCGCGGTTGGCCCAGTCAGGGCGGCGGGGATCGAACTGCAGGAACTTCGAGAACAGCACGGTTGCCACATCGGCCATGCCCATGGGCATGCCGGGATGGCCCGAGTTCGCCTGCTGGACAGCATCCATCGACAGGGCGCGGATGGCATTGGCCATGGCGCTGTGATCAACTTTCATGACGGGCCTCTGGAAATTCTGGATGCCGGATGCGTCGGGCGGGCTGACGTGAAACACCGCCAGACCGAAGCCACGACCGTGTCGCGGCGTGGTGTACTGCTTTCCTGTCGCGGGCGCAAATATTCGCCACACTGCCCTCGGCTTCGGCAGCAAATCGGGCAGGGGGTGATGGCGGGCACCGAATTCGGCCCCTTCGGTGTTGTTGACGCTTCGCCCGCGCTGTTTCTATAGTCACCCGTCAACGACGTGATCTAACTGCATGACAGGCAACCAGCTTTTGACTCCGGTTTCTGAAGATGACGAGAACGGGAAACTGCTCGCCCGGATCGAGGCGGCGCTGGACCGGCTTGACCGGTTGACGGACGCCGAAGCCTTGCGGCGAACAGCCGCAGAGGATGGCGCAAACGGCAGTGATTCCACGGGCTTGCAGGCAGAGAACACCGAACTGAAGCAGCGGCTGGAGACCCTGGAGAGCCGGGAAGCAACCCGCCGCGCAACCATCAATGACGTCACCACGCGGGTGGATCGCGCCATCGGCAATCTCGACACCGTCCTGAAAGGCTGACCGGTCATGGCGACAACAGTCACGGTTTCCGTCGGCGGGCAGAACCACACCATCGGCTGCGGCCCCGGGGAGGAAGAACGGGTCACCGAGCTTGCCGAATACCTGGATTCACGCGCTGCCGAACTGACCGCCAGCGGCGCGCAGCCGTCCTACAACCGGCTGCTGCTGATGACCGCGCTGATGATTGCCGACGATCTGGCCAATGCCCTGGAGGATGTGGACCGGGCACGCGAGCAGGTCGCGGCGGAGACTTCCGGGGCCACACCCGCCGCCGCGCCGCCGGTGGACCAGGCACGCCTGGCCAGCATCGCGGAGCGGCTGGAAGCCTACGCCGACCGGCTGGACTCCGACTGATACGCGCCGCCGGTACCCCATGACCGGGCCTTCGGCGCGCGAGCGGAGACAGCGATGCCCGACACATCATTTCATTCTGCACCGCGCATCGCTATATACGTCGCTCGGGCGGGTTCTGTAGGGTACGACAGGCACGCATAGCCCCTGGGCCAATATCGCTCTCTCGGGAGCTGTCCCTCGCTGGAACCCTGGTTCCGATGACACGGCACCCACCTGGTAACC
>BQJF01000114.1 GCA_021604565.1 Minwuia thermotolerans
GCGATCCATGCGCCCACCGACGCTGAAGTGCTGTCCGAAGCCGTCATCCGGCCGGAACTCCTGAATCCAGCGCAATGCCAGCGGCACATCGTTCAGTGCGCCGGTCCCCTCCACCGCCAGACGTTCCGCATCGACCCGAAGTGCCAGCGCATCAGCCGAGAACCGCATGCCGCCATACAGCCCCTCCGCCCTGACATTCCGGACATGGGATGCGGCTGCAATGCTGATCTCCTCCAGTTTCGTGTTCGACGAGACGGGCAGCGACAGTTGCACCCGGGTGGCGGCATCACCGCTCATGCCGGAAACATCCGGTGCTCCGCCGACGGAGCGCGCCAGCGCACCGCGAACCGAGGCCGCAACAGAAGCGGCAATGGTCCCCTCGCCCACGAACTCGGTCGTCAACAGCGGTGCGGCCTTGCCGAAATCATCAATGCGCAGCACGCCATCCGACAGCGTCAGCCCTGCGCTCCGGCCCTGATCCATCGACACGTTCAGGGTCCGCCCGGTGACCGCCACTGCGCCGCTGCCACCCGTGATGTCGTCGTAAGGTTCGTAAAGGGCGACGCGCGCTTCCCTGAACGTCAACTGAACGTCCAGCGACTCGTCGGGCGGCACCTGCAGCGACCAGTACTCCGGGCGCATGTCCAGGTGAGCCCGAACCTGATCCGCGCGACCGCCGAGCAGGTGTGCCTCGATCCAGTTCCGTGCACCGGCGGCGCGATCCACAGGCCAGTACGCAGGGACCAGCACCACAGGCACGTCATCGCCCTCGATCACGATATCAAGATCCGGACCGGCGTCGGTCATCTCGACCCGCCCGCTGGCCCGGGCCTGCACGACACCTGAGTCGTAGTCGAGCCGGTCGACGGAAAGGACAAGCGAGGACGGGTCTAGGGTGCCCTTCAACCCGGCACTGACAACCGGAACCGGTGCGGCGAGAATGCCGGGCAAGGCGATCTGACCACGTCCGGCACTCAGTTCGAGCCGCATCTTCTCCGCAGTGCCCTGTGCATTGAGCTGCACCGAGACACGACCCGACACCGGAAACTGGAAGCCCAGCAGTTGCTTCGGCCCGGACAATGCCTCGGACATTTCAGGGATCGAGAACGGTTCGAAATCGATGTTGGCAAGCGTGAAACCGGTCTCCCGGTTGATGATGAGCCCGACCTCGAGCGGCAGTTCCAGACGCCCCGCGTCCATCACCATCTGACCTTCGACAAGTACGGAACGGGACGCGGCGCTGATGGAGATGCTGTCGACGTTCAACAGGAAGAACCGGTTTCGGGCGACATCATTCAGGACGATCTGGCTGTCGCGGATCACGATACGGCTGAGCCGGGACAGCGGGCCGGTATCACTGTCACCAGGTGCAAAGAGCGTATCCAGCAACTCGTTCAATGGACGCAGGGTGCTGTCCGCTGGCCCATCATCGCTGTCCGAATCCGCCAGTCCGAGTTCCAGGCCACCATCGACCTTGCGACGAGCATCCAGCGTCAGCCCCCGCAGCTTGACTGTCCGCAGTCTGACCTGACCCTCCAGCAAGGAGGCACCGTCGAAGGAAAGCGCTGCCTCGGGCACGCTTGCGACCTGGACGCCCTCTGCCGACGACAGGCTGGCGTCCAGAACCTCGAGATCCAGCGCGCCGGATTCCCCGTCCCAGACGACCTGCACGCTGGTGAAATCCAGGGTATTGCCGTTCGGCAGGTCGCCAATGCGGTCCTGCAGCCAGGGGGTCATGAAACCAAGCGCGACAGGTCCTTCCGACAGACGCCAGGCGGCGATGACTCCAGCCGCTGTACTGACCGCGAAGACGGCCCCCAACAGCGCCATCAGCAACATGCCCAGACGGCCCGCGAGACTGCGTCTGCGGCTGCCTCGACTGCGCGCACGCCTGCCTTGACCGGACCGCGCATGGCGCTCAGGGTTGGAGGGACGGTCGTGTGGACCCGATTGTTCCAGCTCAGGAATCTGACTTGACCTCTTTTGCCGACAGCATCATCGAAAAGCCACTGGTGGACAATGCCGACGCCGTCGCACGTTCCCGCGAGAAATGGCTGTCCGCCGGTACGTCCGACAGTGGCATCACAGCCGAGGACCGGCGAAACGTCATCGACCATCCGCACATGGGTGGATTGCTGGATGGCATCTTTGGCAACAGCCCCTATCTGACCGCCCTGATCCATCGGGAGGCGGATCTGCCGGTGTCCCTGTTGCAGGTGCCTGTCGAGACCCTGCTGGAGACTGAGATGCGGCAGCTCGAGAGTTGCTGGTCGGACCCGGCCTCCTTCCGTCAGATGGCGGGGAGCCTGCGCCGGATCAAGCGCCGTATCGCATTATTGATTGCGATGGCCGATACCGGAGGCGTCTGGTCGGTCGAGAAGGTGACGCAGTCACTCAGCAACTTCGCCGATGGTGCGGTTCGGAGCGCGCTGAGGTTCCTGCTGAAACAGGCCGAAGCAGAAGGCCACATGAAGCTGGCAAATGCACAGGATCCTGCCGAAGGCTCGGGCCTGTTCGTTCTAGCGATGGGCAAGATGGGTGCCGGCGAACTGAACTATTCCAGCGACATCGACCTGATCGTCCTGTTCGATGAACAGGTGGCGCTTGCGCGCGCGCTCGATGCCCCCCGGGAGTACTATCCGCGCATGATCCGGAAGCTGGTCCAGCTAATGCAGGAACGGACGCCGGAGGGGTACGTGTTCCGCACGGATCTGAGGCTGCGCCCTGATCCGGCAGCCTCCCCGCTCGCGCTCTCGTCGGAGGCGGCAATTCTCTATTACGAGACTCTGGCCCAGAACTGGGAGCGCGCGGCGATGATCAAGGCGCGCATCGCCGCTGGAGACCTGATCGCGGGCGAAAGCTTCATGGAGGAAATCGACGCCTTCATCTGGCGGCGCAACCTCGATTACGCCGCTATCGCCGACATCCAGTCGATCAAGCGTCAGATTCACGCCCACAAGGGTCATGACCGGATCACCGTCTCCGGCCATGACATAAAGGTCGGGCGCGGCGGCATTCGGGAGATCGAGTTCTTCGCCCAGACGCAGCAACTGATCTTCGGGGGCCGGGATCCGAGCCTGCGCAACCGGCGGACAATCGAGGCCCTGCACCTGCTGGTGGCCGCCGAGCGGCTGGAACCGAACGTCGCGGAGGAGATGTCGGAGGCCTATCGCTTCCTGCGACGCATCGAACATCGCCTGCAGATGCTCGACGACAGTCAGACGCAGGTGCTGCCGAAATCCGATGAGGGACTGCAGCGGCTGGCCCGCTTCTCCGGCTTCGCCGACGCAGAAGCGTTTGCCGAAGCGCTCACCGCGCAACTGAGCCTGGTCCATGAGCACTATGCCGACCTGTTCGCGGAGGCCCCGAGCCTCGCCGCAGATCGCGGCAACCTGGTCTTCACCGGTACCGACCTTGACCCTGGAACGGTGGAAACGCTGAAGGAGATGGGGTTCCAGTCACCCGAAGGGATCATCGAGACCATCAAGGGCTGGCATGCTGGCCGATACCGGGCCACCCGCACCTCGCGGGCACGCCAGTTGATGAACGATCTGGTGCCCGCATTGCTGAAGGCAATTGCCGCCACGGCCAATCCCGATGCGGCCCTGCGGCGCTTCGACAGTTTTCTGAAACAACTGCCTGCCGGCATTCAGTTCATGTCACTGCTGCACGCAAATCCGGGCCTGCTGCGCCTGCTGGCCCGGATCATGGGAACCGCGCCGGGGCTGGCTGAAACATTGAGCCGCAAGGTACATCTGCTCGACAGCCTGCTTGAACCCGGTGACGACGATCTGCTGGACCCGCAGGCCGCGCTGGAGCGGATTGCCGTCGAACAGTCCCATACCGAGGATCACGAGGGTGAACTGGACGCCGTCAGGCGTTTCGCGAACGAGCGGAAGTTCCGGATCGGTGTCGACATGCTGGAGGGACGGATTGGTGCCCATGTGGCGGGGGAGGCCCTCAGCCTCACCGCCGACACCGTGCTGCAGGACCTGCTGCCCCGCGTCATCCGGCAGGTTGCCGTCCGCCATGGCACCGTCGCCCCCGCCGGCATGGCCGTGATCGCGATGGGCAAGCTGGGTGGTCAGGAGCTCGCGTTCGGATCCGACCTGGATCTCGTCTTTGTCTATGATGACGGGCAGGACGTACAGATCTCGGACGGCGACAGCCCGCTGTCCATCGGTCCCTGGTTCACCCGCGTCAGCCAGCGCTACATCACCGCCATTTCCAGCCTGACGTCGGAAGGGATGCTCTACGAAGTCGACATGCGGTTGCGCCCGTCCGGCAATTCCGGCGCCGTTGCGGTTCCACTGTCCGCCTACGCCAGCTACATGCGCCAGGACGCGTGGATCTGGGAACTGATGGCCGCAACGCGGGCCCGCGTCATCACCGGCCCTGATTCACTGGTATCCGACCTGAAATACGTCCTGCACGAAGTTGTCACGCGGGAACAGGACGTGGACGAGTTGCGCAGCCGTGTCCGGGACATGCGGGCAAGGATCATGGCGCATCACGGGACCCGTGACATCTGGGGCGTGAAACATGTTCGTGGCGGACTCGTCGACCTGGAGTTCATGGTCCAGTACCTGATCCTGGCAAACGCCCACCGCCATCCCGGAATCGTCAGCGGCAACGTCGCCACAGCGCTGAAACGACTGGGAGAACACGACCTGCTGGACGGCGTGGATACCGCTGAACTGATTCAGGCGCATGCCGACCTGCAGGGAACGCAGTCCCTGTTGCGGCTGTGTTTCAGCGGCAAGTTCACCGAAGAAGCCGCCTCGCCGGATTTCCGCAACCTGCTTGCCCGCCTCACGGGTACGGAGTCATTCGAGGGTGCGCGCGAAAGGCTGGTTGAAACCCAGAAGCTGATCGGTGACGTATATGATCGGATTGTCGGTCAGGACTGAACCGGACCGGCACGCAATCAGGCATCGGCGATGGCTGTTTCGCCGCTGCAACGACGGGAGGACCGATGACGATGACGGACAGGGTCGATACAGGGGACAAGGCACCGGGGTTCAGCATGCCAACGGACAGCGGCGGCACGACAAGCCTCGATGCACTGGGCGGCAAGGCTGTCGTCCTCTACTTCTATCCGCGCGACGACACACCGGGCTGCACCAAGGAAGCGATTGCCTTCACCGGCCTGATCGGCGATTTCCGCGCGGCTGGTGCGGAGGTCATCGGTGTCTCGAAGGATACCGTCGCGAAACATGACAAGTTCAAGGCCAAGTACGAACTGGATGTGGTGCTGGCCGCCGACGAGGACGGCTCGGTCTGCGAGGCCTATGGCGTCTGGGTCGAGAAGAACATGTACGGCAAGAAGTCGATGGGTATCGAGCGTTCGACATTCCTGATCGGCGCGGATGGCACGATTGCCAGGGCCTGGCGCAAGGTGAAGGTGCCGGGCCATGCGGAGGAAGTGCTGGAGGCCGTGAAGGCTCTTTGACCCGCCCCGTTCCCGAAACCATGACGGCGGCGGCTTCGTCGGTCCTCTCCATTCCCGACGCGGTGGAGAAGGCCGGGGC
Source organism: Minwuia thermotolerans (assembly GCA_021604565.1). GTDB lineage: Bacteria > Pseudomonadota > Alphaproteobacteria > Minwuiales > Minwuiaceae > Minwuia > Minwuia thermotolerans_A. The sequence continues at coordinate 5,532 of BQJF01000114.1, forward strand.
GACGCGCCGCCTTCATGCCGACTGGCAGGCGGGACATTTCCCGGTGCGTGGTGACCCGGATGCCCCCTTGCGCCCGGCGCGACCCGCCCGCCCGGAACTGCTGCCGCCCCGCGAGATGCCGCGACGGCGCAAGGGCGGCACCCGCGCCACCCGGGTTGCGCTGATCCATGCCATCGCGCACATCGAACTCAACGCGATCGATCTTGCAGTCGATCTGGTGGCGCGCTTCGCCTCCCCGGCCCTGCCCCGGCAGTTCTTCGACGACTGGCTGCAGGTCGCGGATGACGAGGCGAGGCACTTCCTGATGCTGCACCAGCGCCTGCGGGATCTGGAGGCTGACTACGGCGACCTGCCGGCACATGACGGCCTGTGGGAAGCGGCAATGGATACGTCCCACGACCTGATCGCCCGGCTGGCGGTAGCCCATATGGTGCTGGAGGCACGTGGACTGGATGTGACACCTGCCATGATCGACCGGATGCAGCGGCTGGGTGACCAGAAAACAGCGGAAGTCCTCTCCGTCATTTACCGTGACGAGATCACGCATGTGGCCACGGCAACACGCTGGTTCGGTCAACTGACCGGGCTTGAAGGGGCAGAACTGGAAGAGTGCTGGCATGGGCACGTGCGCGCCGGATTCCGCGGAAAGCTGAAGCGCCCGTTCAACGAATCCGCGCGGCGGGAGGCCGGCATGGAACCGGACATGTATGAACCCCTGGCCGACTCCCCGCCCGGAATTGATGCATGATCGACACTGTCAATTTCTTTTTGTCGTTGAACTGATCGCCTGATTTGCGTTTTATCCATGGCGTTCCGGCATCAGGGTGGCTTGGCCGGATGAACATGATAGATCGTCGGACCGTTGCAGACCGGAACCGATGGCGAACCAATGCAGGAGGTTGGCGCGTTGGCGCAGTTGTGGGACCGCGTTCGGCGCGTATTGCCGGAACGCAACGTTATTGTGAGGGTGGACGCGCGGGTCCGATACCTCACCATCGGAACCGGGCTTCAGGTAAGTGCGCTCATTGCGCTTGCGACGCTTGTCGGCTGGATGTCGTATGCGACATTCGATCGGGAGCGGCGCGCGGACGTGATCGCCTTGCAGCAATCGACCATTGTCGATCTGGAACGGCAGCGCATGCGGCTCAACGGCATGCTGGCGGCGACACAGGCCCATTATTCCAATGCAACAACGGAAATCGAGCGCCAATACGGTGAGTTACGTCGACTTCTTGCGACACGAAGTGAACTTGAAGGTGAGTTGACGCAGGCGCAGATCCGTTTGGCGACGGTCGAAAACGACTACCGTAGAACCCGCTCTGCCTCCGCCGAGCTGGACCACGAAGTCGCCACCCTGAACCGCCGCCTGAACGCACGTCTTGCCTCTAACCAGCTTGTCGAACAACGGCTCGTCGAGATGTCGGCCGCACTGGCCGGTGCCTCAAGCGGACAGCGATTGCAGACACAGGCCCGGCGTGAGCAGGCGCAGCAGATCAGCGCCATGCAGTCGGCGCTGAATGAAACCACGGACAGCATGCTGGCCCTGCGTCAGCAGTTGAAGGATCGTGGACGTCAACTCGCCTCCACTGCGGACGCCCGGGATCTGGCGATGTCGGAGGCCGCCAGACTGGCCATTCAGCTTGGTGTCGTGCGCAATGATCTGGGCGAGACCCGACGCAGCAATGCCGACCTGCGTCGGCGACTGGCCGCGACCGCGGATGCCCTGACCGACACCCATCAGGGTCAGGTGCTTGCCGAACAGCGTGGTTCCGCACTCGCCGGGCTGGTGGACAATCTGGAAATGCGGCTCGACGACGTGCGGCAGAACCAGCTCGTGCTGCTGCGCGGCGTGGGCGAGCGCGCGCGGCGCAACATCGGCACCCTGACCCGCACCCTGCAGCAGACCGGCCTGCCGCTGGACAGGCTGCTGGCCGCAGCCCGCAACGACAGTCAGGGACAGGGCGGTCCGCAGATCGATCTGCCGATCGATGCGCCGGAGGACAGCTTCGAGCATGTGGTCGGCACGCTGGAGCAGGATCTCGCCCGCTGGGAAACCATGCAGATACTGCTGGAGCGTGTGCCCCTGGCCCGCCCGACAGTGGTTGGCTACATCTCGTCCAAGTTCGGCAAGCGCAAGGACCCCATCAATGGTCGCCGGTCCGTGCACAAGGGCATCGACATTGCCGCGCCGCCGCGGACACCGATCCATGCCACCGCACCGGGCATCGTGACGTTCGCAGACTGGAACGGCGCCTATGGCCGGATGGTCGAGGTCGATCATGGTGCCGGATTCATCACCCGTTACGGGCACTTGCGCTCGATAGACGTGAAAGTGGGTGACCGGGTCGCTTTCCACGATCAGGTCGGTAGAATGGGATCGAGCGGTCGCAGTACCGGCAGCCACGTGCACTACGAGATCGAGTTCCAGGGGGAGCTTGTCGACCCGGAGCAATTCCTGAAGGCAGGACGCAATGTTTTCAAAGTCGAAGACGCCAAGGGCTGAGGCCGGTCGCAAGACCGAACCCTCACCCCCCTCCATCATCAGTCGCGGCCTGGAGATCACAGGTGACATGGTCACCGATGGCGAGGTGCATGTCGATGGCCGCGTTGTCGGCGACATCAAATGCGGCAAGCTGATCGTCGGAACCGGTGCCTCGGTCGAGGGCGAGGTGCGGGCGAAGCATGTCGATATCCGGGGTCAGATCAGTGGACGCATTCATGGCGAGGCCGTGACCCTGGCCCGGACGGCGCGGGTCATTGGTGACATCTGGCATTCCTCCCTCGCCATGGAGGCGGGTGCCCATCTGGAAGGTCAGGTGCGCAAGGCGGATGGCAAGGGCATGATGGACGAACCGCTGAAGGCCATTCTGCGCACCAAGCCCGATCAGGAACCAGCACCAACCGTGAAGCCGGTCAGCATCGACGGTGACCGGGTCGCCAGCGCATCCTGATGATCTTCATTGGCAACGCCTGAATCCATGAGCCAGAGTCCCGAGATAATCACCACCGTGCGCCAGTTGCGCGAACGGGTCGGCGGCTGGCGACGGTCGGGCGAGAGCGTCGGCATGGTCCCCACCATGGGCTTCCTGCATGACGGTCACATGTCCCTGGTCCGCAATTCCCGCGCCCAGAACGACCGGACCGTGGTCTCCATCTTCGTCAATCCGAAGCAGTTCGACCGGGCTTCCGACCTGGAGGCCTACCCCCGCGACATGGACCGCGATGCAGCCATGCTGGCCAGGGCCGGTGTCGATGCCATCTGGTCGCCGCTGCCGGAGGAAATGTATCCGTCCGGGTTCGCCACCAGCGTCGAGGTCACCGGTCTGACGGACTGCCTCTGTGGCGCCACACGGGCCGGGCATTTCGGCGGGGTTGCAGTGGTCGTCACGAAGCTGCTGCTGCAGTGCCTGCCGGACCGGGCCTATTTCGGCCGCAAGGACTACCAGCAGTTGATGGTGGTACGGCGCATGGTGGAAGACCTGAACATCCCCGTCGATATTCGCGGCATCGACACGGTGCGAGAACCAGATGGCCTGGCCATGTCATCGCGCAACTGGCATCTGACCGAGCCGGAACGTGCGGTCGCGCCGCAATTGTTCGGCATTCTGACGGACATTGCCGAGACCGCCGGACGTGGCGAGGATGTGCGCAGCACCATCGACAAGGGACTGAAGCGGCTGGCGAAATCCGGGTTCGGTCAGGTGGATTATCTGGAAGTCCGGGACGCGCAGACGCTGGAACTCAGCCATCGGCCAAAGCGCCCTGCCCGCGCCTTCGCAGCCGTCTATCTCGGCAAGGCCCGCCTGATCGATAATGTGCCCGTCGATACGCCCGGCTGAAGCCCCCGACTGAAGGCCCGAATGGCTGACTGAAAGCCGAGGCGCCGGTCAGCGATAGACCAGCGAACCGTCTTCCAGATCGGCCGCCGGCAGGATGTCCTTCTCCGCGAAGTAGTCATGCTCGAACAGCCACGGTTCGTGGTCACCCTGCTTGGGCATTCGATCAAGACTGCGGCTGACGTAGCCGGGATTGAAGTTCTCCGGATCAATGAAGGGGCCGAGCTTCATGCCCTGATCCTGATCCCGCAGTTCCGGGGTCACGGACTTTGCCCCCTTTGCGGCCATGTGGTTCAGCAACCGCGTGACGAAGGCGGAAATCAGGTCTGCCCGCAGAGTCCAGCTCGCCCGGAAATATCCGAAGACCCAGGCCATGTTCGGAAAGTCGGAATACATGAAGCCGCGCCAGGTGATCCGGTCAGCGAAGTTCATCGGCTTGCCGTCAATGGTGAAGGCAATGTCGCCGAGGATCGCCATGTTGAAGCCCGTGGCCGTGACGATGATATCGGCCTCCAGCTCGTCTCCGGATTTCAGCCTGATGCCTGTTTCGGTGAACGTCTCGATCTGGTCGGTCACAACCGACGCCTTGCCCGACTTCAGCTTCTGGTAGAGGTCGCCGTCCGGGATCAGGGCCAGGCGCTGCTGCCACGGGCGGTAGGACGGGGTGAAGTGCCTGTCGATATCGAAGCCGTCGCCAAGGTATTCCTTCGCCATGGTCAGCAACTGCTGCTTCACCGCCTCCGGCGTATGCACCGCGGCGGCGGTGATCATCCGCTGTTCCTTCAGGATGTTGCGGCGCACGATCTCGTGCGTCCACTCCTCCGGAATGTCCAGACTGCGCAACTGCTCCGCCAGTTCATTGACATTGGGCCGGGCGGCGAAATAGGTCGGCGAGCGCTGCAGCATCGTGATGTGCTCACAATCGTCGGCCATGGCCGGGATCAGGGTCGCGGCGGTGGCGCCGGAGCCGATCACGACGACCTTCTTGCCCGTGTAGTCCAGATCGTCCGGCCAGCGCTGCGGATGCACGATCTGTCCCTTGAAGTCAGACATGCCGGGAAAGTCCGGCGTGTAGCCTTCCTGATGCTTGTAGTAGCCCTGACACATCCAGAGGAAATTGCAGGTCATCTCCACGGTCTGACCCGTTTCGTGCTGCAGCACCTCCAGCGTCCAGGTCTGTGTTTCGCTGGACCATGTGGCAGTAACGACCTGGCGCTGATAGCGGATGTGGCGACGGATATCCTGCTCGTCCAGCACCTCGTTCAGGTAGTTCAGGATCTTGTCGGCACGCGCTATGGGCTTGCCGTGCCACGGCTTCCAGCCATAGCCGAAGGTGAACAGGTCACTGTCGGAACGGATGCCGGGATAGGTATGGGTCATCCAGGTGCCGCCGAAGCTCTCCTGGTTCTCCAGCAGCGCAAAGCTGCGTTCCGGGCAATGCTGCTGCAGATGATAGGCCGCATCGATGCCGGAGATGCCGGCACCGACAATCAGTACATCGAAATGTGTCGCTGCCTGATCCGCCTCATGCTGAGCCGCAACATTCACGTTCATGCCCGAATCCTCCCCAAGCTGGCCGTAACAGACCGACGTTAACTGACCGCCGGTCTGTTACTTCCTTCATATTGCCTCAGCGCCCGTCTTGTCGACCTGCTTCGACCGCATATTCGCTGACAGGAGCCGCTTTCTCGATCAG
>BQJF01000115.1 GCA_021604565.1 Minwuia thermotolerans
GTCACCTCGTCCGTCTTCTTCTCGCTCATTTGCCAGGCTCCTGCACGTCAGGCTTCCGATCATCCTTCAGGGGCAGTTCCGCACATTTCCGGTAATGGCTTCCGGCACCGGGGCGGAACAGCACCGCAACCGCAACGACGAAGGTCAGGACGAGGAAGACCAGACCCCAGGTATCGGCCAGATGCCGCAGTGTTTCGTGATCCATCATGCTCACCTGAAATTCTCGTCGGCGCGGTAGGCGGAGAAATCCACCAGGGTGCCGAGCATCTGCATGTAGGCAATCAGCGCATCCATCTCCGTCAGGGCACGCGGATCACCGTCGAAATCACCCGTCTGAGCCTTCGGATAGCGGGCCAGCAGCCCGTCCCAGTCGGCATCCGGGTCAGCCTGGGCGCGCATGTCCGCCTCCGCCGCCTCGATCATGGCATCGTCGTAGGGGACACCCACGGCCCGGTTAGCCTTCAGGTGCGCGACGATGTCGTCGGTCCTGAGCTCGGATGAGAGCAGGAAGCTGTATCCGGGCATGACCGATTCCGGCACGACGGAGCGCGGGTCCACCAGGTGCTGGACATGCCATTCGTTGGAATAGCGCTGCCCGACGCGAGCCAGATCTGGCCCGGTACGCTTCGACCCCCACTGGAAGGGATGGTCGTACATGCTCTCCGCCGCCAGACTGTAGTGGCCATAGCGCTCCACCTCGTCGCGCATGGGGCGGATCATCTGGCTGTGACAGTTGTAGCACCCCTCCCGCACGTAGATGTTGCGCCCGGCCAGTTCCAGCGGCGAATAGGGACGCACCCCCTCCACCTTCTCGATCGTGTTCTGCATGTAGAACAGGGGCGCGATCTCGATGATGCCGCCGATGGAGACCACAAACAGGCTGAGCACCAGCATCAGGGTGGCGTTCTTTTCGATGCGTGAATGATCGAATTTCATCGGATCCTCCCTCAGGCTGCCGAGCTGGCGGTTGCTGATGCCGGTGCGTCGCTGGCGACGGCACGGGTTTCGGGTGAGCCCTTGATGGTCCGCCAGACGTTGTAGACCATCAGGAAGGCACCGCTGATGTAGACCAGCCCGCCGAACGCCCGGATGACGTAGAAGGGATGCATGGCATCGACCGTCTCGGCGAAGCTGTAGACCAGGAAGCCGTTCGGGTCGTACTCGCGCCACATCAGGCCCTGGGTGATGCCACTGACCCACATCGCCGCCGCGTAGATGACGATGCCGATGGTCGCCAGCCAGACATGCCAGCTCACCAGACGCAGGCTGTAGAGGCTGGCCCGGTTCCACAGACGTGGCACCAGGAAGTAGACCGCACCGAAGCTGATCATGCCGACCCAGCCGAGCGCGCCGGAATGCACGTGCCCGATGGTCCAGTCGGTGTAGTGGCTGAGCCCGTTGACCGCCTTGATGGACATCATCGGTCCCTCGAAGGTCGACATGCCGTAGAAGGCGATCGCGACGACCATCATGCGCAGCACGGGGTCGGTACGCAGCTTGTCCCAGGCCCCCGACAGGGTCATCAGGCCGTTGATCATGCCGCCCCAGCTGGGCATCCACAGCATGATGGAGAACACCATCCCCAGGGTCTGTGCCCAGTCGGGCAGCGCCGTGTAGTGCAGGTGATGCGGACCGGCCCAGATGTAGAGGAAGATCAGCGCCCAGAAATGGATGATCGAGAGGCGATAGCTGTAGACAGGCCGCTCCGCCTGCTTCGGCACGAAGTAGTACATCATGCCCAGGAAGCCCGCGGTCAGGAAGAAGCCGACTGCGTTGTGGCCGTACCACCACTGGGTCAGTGCATCCTGCACGCCGGAGAAGGCCGAGTAGCTCTTGGAACCGAGGAAGGAGACCGGCACCGCCAGGTTGTTCACGATGTGCAGCATGGCGACGGTGACGATGAAGGCGAGGTAGAACCAGTTTGCGACGTAGATGTGCGGTTCCTTGCGCCTGAACAGCGTGAACAGGAAGACCAGCAGATAGGCCACCCAGACCAGCGTCAGCCAGATATCGACGTACCACTCCGGTTCTGCATATTCCTTCGACTGGGTGACACCCATGACGTAACCGGTTGCGGCCAGCACGATGAAGAGCTGATAGCCCCAGAAGACGAACCAGTGCAGCCCACCCAGCGCCAGTCGGGTACGGCAGGTCCGCTGCACGACGTAGAAACTGGTGGCGATCAGCGCATTGCCGCCGAAGGCAAAGATCACCGCCGAGGTATGCAGCGGCCGCAAGCGTCCGAAACTGCTGAAGGAATATCCGAGGTTCAGCTCGGGGAACGCCAGTTGCAGGGCGATGACCAGCCCGACCAGAAAGCCCACGACCCCCCAGAACACGGTCGCGATGACGCCGAAGCGGACAACGCCGTCGGCATAGCTGTTCTCCTTATCCTCCTGCGATGGCCTGTCGAGCCTTTGCAACAGTGCGGCGATCGCGACCAGGCTGGCCGCGACAATGACCCAGGCATGGGCCTGGAACAGTGCGTCGTGCCCCCGCGCCGCGCCGAATAGACCTGCCACGGCGGCGAGGCCGAGCAGGATGATCAAGACTGGATTGCCCATGGAAGTTCCCTCTGCCTCCGCTCCGAACGGGAGCTGCATGTCGAGAGGATTAGGAGGAGCCCGATCCCGGCGCCTTGATCTGGATCAATTCGCGAGCATGCGTGTGTGAGACACTTGCGTCAGTCGATCACGCAGCGGGCGTCGCTGCCCTCCAGGAACTGGCTCTATCGATGGACCGAAAACTGCCCTTTTCTCCACTGAAGCAGGCCATGACCGCGCAGATGAAGGCAGAGGCCGGCAGCGAATCCAGCTTCCGTGCGGAACACGAACTGATCCGCGCGGTCTGCGACAGGCTGGAGGCCATTGCCGATGCCCTGCCCGTTGTCCCCCGGCGCGAGAGTCTCAGGGAACTGATTGCCCTGCTGCAGTATGGCATTCCGGCCCATTGCCGGCACGAGGAAGCCGCACTGAAGGAGGTACTGGGCAGCAACGAGGAAGGACAGGCCTGGCTGAGGCAGGCCGCCGGTCTGATCATCGCGGAGCACCACGACAACGAGACGATCATGCTGGAACTGGCCGAAGCGCTGGAAGACTATGGCGACCGGCAGGATCCGGCCCGTGCCGACGCCCTCGGCTATCTGATCCGACACTTCTTCAGCCAGATGCGCCGCCACATGGCCTGGGAGGATCAGGTGATCGCGGAACTGCGCCTCATTCGCCGCTGACCTCGGCCAGCCGCTGCATGTCGAGGACCGAAAACTCCCGCGTGGCATGCAGTTGCAGCACACCGTCGGACTTCAGGCGTCCGATCTGGCGGCTGACGGTCTCGATCGTCAGGCCCAGATAATCCGCGATCTCCGAACGACTCAGCGGCATCTGAAAGCGGATCTCGTCGCCGCCATTGTGGTGGGCACAGCCGATCATGGGGGAACGGCGGGCGATCATGTGCAGGAAACTCGCGACCTTCTCCGCCGCTGTCTTGCGCCCCAGCAACAACATCCAGTCGCGGGCGGCATCCAGTTCGTCCAGTGTGTCCTGGAACAGCCGGAACTCCATATCCGGCTTCTCCTTCAGGATCTTCTCGAACGCGGGCTTGGGGAAGATGCACAGCTCCACCTCGGTCGCGGCTTCGGCGAAATAGGGACTGCGTTCCTTGAACGCCCGGCCCAGGAAATCCGGTGGAAACTGGAGGCCGACGATCTGCTGGCGACCGTCGCTCAACAGCTTGGTCAGCTTGACCGCACCGGTCACGATGTTGCCGAACCAGCTTATCGTGTCCCCCGCGCTCAGGATCGGTTCACCGGGTTGCAGCACGCGCTGGCGGGAAATGGCATTCATCATCGCCAGTTCCTCGTTCGACAGCGCGCCGCAGACCGCACGATGACGGATCGCGCAGACATCACAGCGCGTAATGGTGGAACTCGGTGGTGCAACCTGCATGGGAACATCCTCCGGCGGAGTTGTCGGAACAGCACGGCATCATAGCGTTTCTGCTGCCGCTATATCAGGCATTCGCACTCACGCGACACTCTGCCCGCCCGCACCGGGCCTATACGCCCCAGGTATCCTTCAGCCGATACCCGCGCGGCCATGGATCCGACGGGTCAAGCATGTGCTGATGCGTGCCGGTGATCCAGCCCCGTCCCGAAATCTCCGGAAGGATTGCAGGCCTGTCACCAACCTGCGCGGTATCGGCAATGCGACCGGTGAATCGCGACCCGATGATCGATTCGGCACTCAGCGTGTCACCAACCCCCATGCGTCCCTGTGCATGCAGTATCGCCATGCGCGCCGACAGCGCCGTACCGGTCGGGGAGCGGTCGATCTTGCCCGGCTGGATCGCCACGGCAGAACGGGTATGCAACCTCTGCTGCCGTTGATCCAGCGGACCAGCGAACAGGCAGAAGGATATGTGCCGCCAGTCGGGGTTCTGGGGATGATGGAAGCCGAGCTGGGCATTCGCTGCATTGGTCAGCCTGATCCCGGTCTCCGCCAGCGCCCGGGCCTCCTCCGGTACGATGGCGAAGCCCAGTTCGGCGGCATCGACCACGACGAAGCTGTCTCCCCCGTACGCCGTGTCCACCGTGACCCGGCCGAGACCCGGAACCTCCAGCGCGCCCCCTGCCCTGTCGACGAAACTGGGCAGATTGCGCACCGTGATCCGCTCCGCCTTGCCGTCCCGGCAATCGGCCATGACCCGCACCAGTCCGCCCGGAGCCTCCAGCGTCAGGTGCGTGACAGGTTCCTGCATCGGGACCAGCCCGGCATCCAGCAGCACCGTCGCGACACAGATGCTGTTGGAGCCGGACATGGGTGGTGTGTCCTCCGGCTCCATGATGATGAAAGCCGCGTCGGCCTCCGGGTGCTTCGGCGGAACCAGCAGGTTGACGTGGCGAAAGACACCGCCACGCGGTTCGTTCAGCACGAAGTCCCGCAGCACGCCATCCCGCGCAATGAAGTCACGTTGCTGCCAGAGCGTCTCCCCCGGCGGTGGTGCGACCCCGCCGACGATGACATCGCCGACCTCCCCCTCCGCATGGGCGGAGATCACGTGAATCATCTTGCTGCTGCGCATGTCTTCCCGCTCCGCTTCTCTGGCCGGTACCCGATGCATCCCGCCTCCGCGTGGCGCACCGTTGAGCCGCGCGGGCATTGATGGAAGACTGCCGCGATCCGGCACACAAGGGGGAGCAGTCGCGTGGCCCAGGAATTCATCATCACTGAAGTGGCCGACGGTGTCGCCACTGTCACTTTCAACCGGCCGGACGCACTGAATGCGCTGACCATCGACCTGCTGAGGGAGGCTAGTGACGCCCTGGCCGAGCTGTCGGCACGTGACGATGTCTCAGTGGTCGTGCTGACCGGCGCGGGTCGGGCCTTTTCCGCCGGTGTCGATCTGAAGGCGCTGCAGGCCAGCGGACAGGACGTCAGCGCCGGAGACGTCGGCACCGAACTCAACAGCGCCGCGCGTCGGGTTCAGAAGCTGCTTTCGGAGATGCCGCAGGCGACAATCGCCAAGGTGAACGGCTTCTGTTTCACGGGCGCGCTGGAGATCATGCTGGCCTGCGACATCACCATCACCGCCGATGAGGCGAAGTTCGGCGACACGCACGCCATGATCGGCCTGCGGCCGACCTGGGGCATGACCCAGCGGCTGTCGCGCAAGGTCGGCATGATGCGCGCCAAGGAACTTTCCTTCACCGCCCGCACGATCACCGGCACGGAGGCAGCCAGCTACGGCCTGGCTCTCGAATCCGTTCCGCGCGACCAGTTGGACGCCCACGTCGCCGCGCTGGCCGCCGCGATGGCCACCAACAGTTCAGGCTCCATTGCCGCCTACAAGGACCTCTACCGGCGTTCCGAGAACGCCGGGCTGGATGACGGCCTGACCTATGAGGCGGAGACCACCTACGAGATCACCGATGTGCGGGAGCGGATGGCTGCAATCCTGTCGCGGCTGAAGGGTTAGGGTGCATCGCACGATTCCTTGGCGAGTCCGGGGTGCAATGCTATCTGTCTGGTCTTGACGGAGGTTCGGGGAGGAACTGATGGGACATTTGCTGAACGACGCTGATCTGATTGACCGGATATTCAGTCACATTGACGACAAGACGACGGACGCTGGCACCCAGGTGTGGCGGGAACCTGTGGAGAACTACCGGTCACGGGAAAGGTTCGATGCCGAGATCGAGGTCCTGCGCCGCATACCCGTCGCCTTCTGTCCCTCCGCCGCCATCGGCGAACCGGGCTCCTACATCGCGCGCACGGCTGCACGCACACCATTGCTTGTGGTCCGTGGCGACGACGGCGTGGCCCGTGGCTTCCGCAACGCCTGCCGTCATCGCGGCATGGCCGTGGCACGTGGAGAGGGCTGCCAGCGATCCTTCGCCTGCCCCTATCACGCCTGGACCTATGGCCTGGACGGCAGCCTGAAACATGTCCCCGGCGAAGACGGATTTCCCGGTCTGGACAAGGCCGACAGTGGTCTGGTGCCGGTGCATGCGGTTGAGGAACGCGGGGGACTGATCTTCGTCACCCAGGACGCGCCGCTGTCGGACGGCGCCCTGGACGAGATGCCGGACCTGCTGGAGCCCGGCCAGGAAGTCTTCAATTCCATCAGTTTCACAGACGAATCAAACTGGAAACTGATCGGCGAGACGTCGATGGAGGGCTATCATATCAAGGCCCTGCACAATAAGTCGTTCTACCCCTATGGCTTCGACAACCTGAATGTCGTCGAGACCTACGGGCGCAATTCCCGGATCGTCTTTCCCTTCCGCCGGATCGAGAAGTTGCGGCAGATTCCGCGGGAGGAACGACGGCTGAAGGGCATGGTGACGGACGTCTACCAGTTGTTTCCGAACACGCACATTTCCTACCTGACCGATCACGCGATGCTGGTGATTCTGGAACCTGTCAGCCCAACCGAAACCCAGTGGGTGATCTATCAGGTCACCCTGAAACCGGAAGACGGCAAGCCGGTCGATGTAGAGGTCGCCCGCCGCGATGCCAATTTCGTGCAGGACACCGGCCTGATCGAGGATCGCGATGCAGCCCACACGATCCAGACCCACATGGAAAGCGGTGCCAACAGCCATCTGACGTTCGGCCGCTACGAGCAGGCAATCGGCCACTTCCACAGGAACCTGACCGCGCATGTGGACATGCTCGGCGACGGCTGAGTCGATAAACACGATTTCTCCTGACAGTTGATTTGAGAGCCCGGTTGTTCACCAATTTCCGGTTACTCACCCGCGCGATCATGCTTCCACGTCCACCACCAGTGTTTGCAGATCCGAGATGCATTCTCAGGTTAACCAGCGAACGAATTGACCTCACGCCCGTACTCGTTGCCGTCGTGAAATAGTTAAATTTCCGTTAACCTTGGCGTTATTTTAAATATCCGGGAGATTTTTTCCGGGAATCTTCTCTTTTTTTGCAATTTCTCAAATATGAAATTCCACTTCTCCTACCATATTTTCTAGAATCAGGTTTTTTACATATATTTATTTGTGGTAAAATATTTTTTATCTTAAGACTTTGGAGAAATTACGCTCAGAGATGCGGATGATTATCTTTGATTTTCTTTAATTTTTTCTTGCCCTGAAGATGACCTTCCTTCTCTAATGATGTGATGTCGGTAGGGGATTTTTCGTTTCAGCTGCACTGAGGGGACGCTTGGATGAGCAAGAAGAATAGCCGTCGGGGTAACGACGGGGGGCATTCCGGCGCAGGCGGCAACCGGGGCTGGGGCCATTCCGACAACAGCGGTGACGACACGCTGGTCGCCACCGGAGGCAATGCAAAGCTGTATGGCGGCAATGGTGACGATGTCCTGATCGGCGCCGGGGGCAACGACCGCTTCTATGGCGGACGCGGCGACGACAGCATCAGTGGCGGCGACGGGCGGAACCGGGTCGATGCCGGTGACGGCAATGACACGGTCTCGACAGGACAGCATGACGACAGGATCGACGGCGGGCGCGGTGATGATCTTGTCGCATCGGGCGATGGCCGGGATCGCGTCGATGGCGGCAGCGGCAACGACACGATCGATGGTGGCGGAGATCGCGACACGGTCTACGGCGGATCGGGCAACGACAGCATCATCGGCGGCGATGGCGATGACTGCCTCTCCGGCGGCAGCGGCAATGACACCATCCATGGCGGCGAAGGGCACGACCGGATCGACGGCGGCAGCGGCAACGATCTGATCGATGGCGGGGCCGGCCGGGACCGCGTTCATGGCGGCGATGGCGACGACACCATCAATGGCGGGGCGGGGGACGACACGCTTTCCGGCGGTCGGGGCGACGACCTGATCGACGGCGGTGACGGCGACGACCGCCTGTATGCGGATCGTGGCGATGACACGCTGATCGGCGGCGCGGGCAATGACCTGATCCACGGCAACAAGGATGACGATGTCATTCGCGGTGATGGCGATGGCTTCGGGACCGTGGCCGGACCGACGCAATTGCAGCAGGAAGCCAACGGCACCTACGACATCCAGGGGCTGGATTCCGTTGTTCTTTCGGTGGATTTCCTTGGGGGCAGTGCCGGATTCGACAACAGCTTCGGCTATTACCTCGCCGACGCCAACGGCGACCCGGTCGATGGCGGGATCATCTTCCGGAACGTCAAGTGTTCCGACGATGATGCGGGCGACGACGTACGCACGATCTCGCTGACGGCGGAAGATCTGGACGGTGCCGCCTCTCTCGGCTTCTTCCTGCTGCCGGACGGCGGAGACCGCAACTGGCGGCTGCGCGACGGCGATGACGTGTCCTTCCGCCAGGATTCCCAGGGCGACTGGCAAGCCGTTTCCAATGGGCGCGTGCTCTATTCCGCCTATGGTCGGGATACGGTGTTCTTCTCCAATGCCGACCTGAACAAGGACGGGCTGGATCACGAGGTCGACAACAGCCAGTCGGGCAACTCCGCATGGGAAGACCTGCTGGGCGGCGGCGACAACGATTTCAACGACGCGACATTCCAGATCACCGTGCTGGACGGACCCCAGCCGGCATTCAACGACCGGATCTTTGCGGACAGCGGCGATGATCTGGTCAATGGCGACCGTGGCAATGATTTCATCGACGGCGGGCGCGGCGACGACACGCTGCAGGGCGGAACAGGCGACGACACGATCGATGCGGATCGCGACGACGATCTGGTCATCCACAATGTCACCGACAATCAGGGTTTCAATGACACCTATGACGGTGGCAAGGGGCAGGACACGCTGGAACTGGAGGTCACCGAGGCTGAGCTGGCGGTTCTCGCCGACGACATTGCGGCGTTCCAGGATGTTCTGGCGGAAGACAGCCCGTCCCACGGCCACTGGTATCACCACTGGCACCACCACGGGAACAATGACCGGGCCTTCGATTTCGAGTCAATCGGCCTGAGCGTGCGGAATTTCGAGGCCCTGAATCTCACCATCGTAAACTTCAACCCGGACGCGGCGGACGATGCCGTCGTTACGGATGAGGATACCGCGCTGCTGATCGACGTTCTGGCGAACGACAGCGATGCCGATGGCAACACCCTGACGATCACTGCCGTGACGCAGCCCGTGAACGGAACCGTCGAGATTGTCGGCAACAGGATCCTGTTCACGCCGGACGACAACTACAATGGCCCGGAGAGCTTCACCTATACCGTGTCCGACGGTGTGGACGGCTTCGCCACGGCCACCGTTTCGCTGACCATCAATCCGATCAATGACGCACCGGTTGCCGTCGATGACACGATCACAGTCGTCGAGGACACGACAACCACGATCGACGTCCTGGCCAACGACATCGACATTGATGGCGACACGCTCACCATCGTCACGGCATCGGCGCTGAACGGCACCGTCACGATCAATGCTGACAGCACCCTCAGCTACACGCCGAACGGCAACTACTATGGCACCGACACGATCAGCTACACCGTCAGCGATGGCGCACTTTCATCATCCGCGACCGTCAGCGTGACAGTCACGAACGACGGCACCGACGCCCTGTTCACCGACGGCAATGACACGGTCGATTTCAACACGGTAACGCCCTTCGACTACGACGATGGCAATACATCCAACGCGCTGGGTGGTGATGATCTGATCATCCTGCCGACCGATCAGGCCGCGGCGGACGCCGCCGGCTTCGACACGGACGCGCCGTTCAACGCCGGCTCCGGCGATGACACGGTCATCGGTGGCGATCAGGGTGACACGATCAATGCCGGCGACGGCGCGGATTCCGTCAGCGGCGGCACCGGAGACGATCTGATCCTTGGCGAGGGTGGCAACGACACCCTGTTCGGTGACGCAGGCGACGATTCCCTGGAAGGTGGCGAGGGCAGTGACCTGCTTGATGCCGGGACCGGCAATGACGTGGTCAATGCGGGCGCGGGCAATGATTCCGTCAGCGCGGGCGACGGCAACGACATTGTTCTGGGCGGCAACGGCGATGACACGCTCGACGGCGGGGCGGACAATGACGAACTGTCAGGCGGTGCCGGTGCGGATTCCATCTCCGCAGGCAGCGGCGACGACAGTGTCGATGCCGGAGATGATGCAGACGTTGTCGATGCGGGCGCGGGCGATGATTCGGTTGTCGCAGGCCTGGGCGATGACACGGTTTCGGGTGGTGACGGCGATGATCTCGTCGATGGCGGCGAAGGCAATGACCAGCTCTCCGGCAACCTGGGTGACGACACCCTGTTCGGTGACGCAGGCGACGATTCCCTGGACGGCGGCGAGGGCAGTGATCTGCTCGATGCCGGGACCGGTGATGACGTGGTCGACGCGGGTGCGGGCAATGATTCCGTCAGCGCGGGCGATGGCGACGACGCCGTCAATGGGGGGACCGGT
>BQJF01000116.1 GCA_021604565.1 Minwuia thermotolerans
GCAGATGGACGATTCTGTCCGCGTCATCGTCTTCATCGGCAGTGGCGACTCCTTCTCCGCCGGGGATGACCTGAAGGGCTACGCGACCGGAATGCGGGAGGAAGTGGGGGAAGTGCCGCTGATCCCGCCGGGCCATGATACAGGCATCGGCACCTACGACGGACTGCGCTGGATCTCCCAGCAACTGAACACCACCATTCGCCAGATCGACAAGATCACCATCGCCGCGATCAATGGGGTCGCGATCCAGACCGGGTTCTCGCTGGCCCTGTCCTGCGACTTCCGCATTGCCGCCACGACCGCGCGCATGGGCAGCGCCACCCTGCGCTTCGCCCTGCTGCCCGACGAGGGCGGGCAGGCCCTGCTGGTGCAGCATCTGGGACTCAGCCGGACCATGGATTTCCTGATGCGCAAACGCATCATCACGGCGGCGGAGGCACTGGAGATGGGGCTGGTCAGCAGCACCGTCGCACCCGCCGACCTGAAGTCGGAGGCCGAGGCGCTGGCGCGGGAGATGGCGGAGGGACCGCAGGTCGCCATGCGGCTGCTGAAACGCTCTGTCTACAATGCGGCGGAGATGACGTGGCCGCAGGCGCTGGACGACATCGCGGGCAAGACGGCGATTGTCGATCACCACCCGGATTCGCGCGAAGGCGTGGCGTCCTTCAAGGAACGCCGCAGCCCCGCCTTCAACGCCTGGCTGGATGACAAGACGCAGGACGCCGGATGACCGAACCCGTACCCGGCGACGACAGGCTGATCCTGTCCGGCATTCGCGTGATTGACGCCGCGACCTGGATCGCCGGGCCGACCGCAGCCACCGTGATGGCCGATTTCGGTGCCGACGTGATCAAGGTCGAACCACCGGGCGGCGACGGCTATCGCCGCCTGACCGACACGCCGGGGTTCCCGGGCGCTGATACCGACTACGCCTGGCAGCTCGACAATCGCAGCAAGCGCAGCGTGATCATGGACCTGGCACAGGACAGGGATCAGGAGCGGCTGCGCGCCCTGGTGGCCAGCGCGGATGTCTTCGTCACCAATCACCCGCTGCCGGTGCGGCGGAAGTTCCGCATGACATATGACGACCTGTCCGCCCTGAATCCGCGCCTGATCTATGCCTCCCTGACCGCGAAGGGGGAGGTGGGGCCGGAAGCGGACGGATCGGGCTTCGACGTGACCACCTACTGGGCGCGCTCCGGCCTGATGCATCTGGTCCGCCCCGACATGGCGGGACCGCCCGCGACATCGGTCGCCGGACAGGGGGATCATCCGACCGGCATCTCCCTGTTCGCGGCGGTCATGCTGGGGCTTTACGAGCGGATGATGACCGGTCGGGGGCGGGAGGTCCATACCTCCCTGATCGCCAACGGGCTCTGGTCCAACGCCGTGCAGGCCACCGCCGCCATCGCCGGGGCCGAGATAAAGGACCGGCGACCGCGCGACGATCCCTGGACTGCCCTGGTCAACTACTACGAGACCCGTGACGGTCGCTGGTTCATCATGTCGGCGCTGGATCCGGAGCGGGACTTCCGGCGACTGGCCGAGGTCATCGAACAGCCCGACCTGCTGACCGATCCCCGCTTCGCAACGCAGGAGGGACGGGCGGAGAATGCCAGAACCCTGACGCAGATCTTCGACGCAGCCTTCCGCCAGCGTGACTGGGCCGAGTGGCAGGTCCGGCTGGGCGAGACCCGGCTGGCCGTCGGTCCCGTGCTGACACCGGCCGAATCCGCCACCGACCCGCAGGCACTGGCCATCGGCGCAATCCGTGACACGGACGAAAGCGCCCTGCTGCCCCACCTGATCGACACCCCGATCTGGGTCTCCGGCCAGGACAAGATCGCCCCCCGCAGAGCCCCCACACCGGACGAACACGGCGACGCAATCCGGAAAGCCCTGGATGCGGGGCGATTGCCCTGGGAGGGATAGGGGGAACTCGATGCCCGGTCCTCTGCCACTTCCCCCTTGACGGGGGAAGGTCGGGATGGGGGTGAATCGGCGCAGCCGAGCAACAGGTCGCCGACAGTGCGATAGCCTTCGGCTTCACCCCCCATCGACCGCTGCGCGGCCACTTCCCCCGCAAAGGGGGGAAGATCAGATCATCGTTGAATAAGGCCTCAGGCCGCCGTCTTCGTGTCCACGATCTCGACGATGTCGGCCATGATGGCGGCGAGGTCGAAGTCCTTCGGGGTGTAGATTCCGGCGATACCGGCAGCTTTCAGAGTGGTGGCGTCGGCTTCGGGGATGATGCCGCCGACGACGACGGGAATGTCACCCAGGCCTTCGGCGCGCAGGCCGTCCAGCACGTCGCGGGCGAGGGCCGCGTGGCTGCCGGACAGGATCGACAGGCCGACCAGATGCACCGCTTCCTCCAGCGCCGCATCGACGATCTGTTCCGGGGTCAGGCGGATACCTTCGTAGACCACTTCCATGCCGGCATCTCGCGCGGCGACGGCGATCTGTTCGGCACCGTTGGAATGGCCGTCCAGGCCCGGCTTGCCCACCAGGATCTTGATGCGCCGTCCCAGCCGCGCCGAGACTTCGTCGACCCGCTTGCGCACGTCCACCAGGCTGGCAGCGGCGACACCGATGGCCCCGCCGACACCGGTCGGTGCGCGGTATTCCCCATAGATGTTGCGCAGCGTGTCGGCCCATTCGCCGGTCGTGACCCCGGCCTTCGCGGCGGCGATGGAGGCCTCCATGATGTTGCGGTCTTCCCGCGCGGCGCGATCCAGTTCGGCCAGCGCAATCTCCACCGCCTTGCTGTCGCGGCCTTCGCGCCATGCCAGTAGGGCGGCGACCTGATCGGTCTCCGCCGCGTCATCGACGGTCAGGATGGCATCCGCCGAATCGGCCAGCGGTGACGGCGCGCTCTCCGTGAAGCGGTTGACGCCGATGACCGGAATGTCGCCGCGCATGATGGCCTGCACCCGCCGGGCGTTGCTCTCCACCAGGGCTTCCTTCATGTAGCCGCTCTCGACCGCCGCCAGGGCACCGCCCAGCTTGTCGATGGTGGCCAGTTCCTCCCGCGCCGTGGCCTTCAGCGCCTCCACCTTGGCGTCGATTACCGGGGAGCCGTCGAAGATGTCGCCATATTCCAGCAGGTCGGTCTCATAGGCCACGATCTGCTGCAGGCGCAGGCTCCACTGCTGGTCCCAGGGACGCGGCAGGCCCAGCGCCTCGTTCCAGGCGGGCAACTGCACGGCGCGGGCGCGGGCGTTCTTCGACAGCACCACGGCCAGCATCTCGATCAGGATGCGATAGACGTTGTTCTCCGGCTGCGGCTCCGTCAGGCCCAGGCTGTTGACCTGCACGCCGTAGCGGAAGCGGCGGAACTTCTCCTCCTCCACCCGATAGCGGTCGGCCAGCAGTTCGTCCCACAGATCGACGAACGCGCGCATCTTGCACATTTCCTCGATGAAGCGGATGCCGGCATTGACGAAGAAGCTGATGCGCCCGGCAACGGCACCGAACATCTCCGCCGGGACCTCACCGCGGTCCCGCACCGTGTCGAGCACGGCAATGGCGGTGGCCAGCGCGAAGGCCAGTTCCTGCTGTGGCGTCGCGCCCGCTTCCTGCAGGTGGTAGGAGCAGATGTTGGTCGGGTTCCACTTCGGCATCTCCGTCACCGTGAAGCCGATGACGTCGGAGATCAGTTTCAGGCTCGGCGCCGGCGGGAAGATGTAGGTCCCGCGCGAGAGATATTCCTTCACGATGTCGTTCTGCACCGTGCCCATCAGCTTCGTGCGGTCGGCCCCCTGCTCCTCGGCGGTGGCGACATAGAGAGACAGCAGCCAGGGCGCGGTGGCGTTGATGGTCATGGATGTGTTCATCTGCTCCAGCGGGATCTGGTCGAACAGAGCCCGCATGTCACCGATGTGGGAGATCGGCACGCCGACCTTGCCCACTTCTCCCTTGGCCAGCGCATGGTCGCTGTCGTGGCCGGTCTGGGTCGGCAGATCGAAGGCGACGGAGAGGCCGGTCTGACCGCGCGACAGGTTGGTGCGGTAGAGTTCGTTGGAGGCCCGGGCGGAGCTGTGGCCGGAATAGGTGCGGATCAGCCAGGGCCGGTCCCGTTTGACTTCCGGGGTTTCCGCAGGGTTGGCGCCAGTTTCAGCATTCATCAGATTATTCCGTCACATTGATCATCTACGCACGAAAATTACGTCTTGCGTGCGGCAATGGAAATATCATATCACTTGCCGCGCTGCAAAACGCGTTTTGCGGCTGTGCAACATAAACCCGTTGCCCCGGGACGGTCCAGCGTATTGACTGGAAGGGCAGCGACGGGCGCGTTAGAGCATGGTCGCGCAGAATTGGAGTAATGAGCATGGCCGAGATGCAGGCAGTCGAGAACACCCCCATCGACCCCAACAACGGCGACCGCCGTGACCTCTATGAAGTGGGCGAGATTCCGCCGCTGGGTCACGTACCGTCGAAGATGTACGCATGGGCGATCCGCAGGGAGCGCCATGGCAATCCCGACACCGCCATGCAGTGCGAGGTCGTGGACACGCCGGAACTGGACAGCCACGACGTGCTGATCCTGGTGATGGCCGCCGGCGTGAATTACAACGGCGTCTGGGCCTCTCTCGGCACGCCGCTGTCGCCGTTCGACATCCACAAGCAGCCCTATCACATCGCCGGTTCGGATGCGTCCGGCGTCGTCTATGCCGTCGGTTCGCGCGTCAAGCGCTGGAAGGTGGGTGACGAGGTCGTGGTCCATTGCAACCAGGACGACGGCGACGACGAGGAATGCAATGGCGGCGACCCGATGTTCTCCACGTCGCAGCGCATCTGGGGCTACGAGACGCCGGACGGGTCCTTCGCCCAGTTCGCCCGCGTGCAGGACCGGCAGTTGATGCCGCGACCGCGTCACCTGACGTGGGAGGAAAGCGCCTGCTACACCCTGACGCTCGCCACGTCCTACCGCATGCTGTTCGGCCATCGCCCGCACATCCTTCGGCCCGGCGACAATGTGCTGATCTGGGGTGCCTCGGGCGGTATCGGCTCCATGGCCGTGCAGCTCTGCGCCGCCGCCGGTGCCAACGCCATCGGCGTCATCTCCGACGAGACCAAGCGCGAATTCGTCATGTCGCTGGGGGCCAAGGCGGTGCTGAACCGCAAGGACTTCAACTGCTGGGGCCAGATGCCCACCGTGAATTCGGAAGAATATCACGCCTGGACCAAGGAAATGCGGAAGTTCGGCAAGGCGATCTGGGAGATCACCGGCAAGGGCAATGACGTCGACTTCGTGTTCGAGCATCCGGGCGAGAGCACCTTCCCCGTGTCCTGCATCGTGGTGAAGCGCGGCGGCATGGTCGTGTTCTGCGCCGGGACCACCGGATACAACCTGACCATGGATGCCCGATTCGTCTGGATGCGGCAGAAGCGGATCCAGGGCAGCCATTTCGCCAATCTGAAGCAGGCCACCCAGGCCAACCAGATGGTGATCGAACGCCGTGTCGATCCCTGCATGTCGGAAGTCTTCTCCTGGGACGACATTCCACGCGCCCACATGAAGATGCAGGCCAACGAGCACAAGCCCGGCAACATGGCCGTGCTGGTCTCGTCGAAGCTGCCCGGCCTGCGCACCATCGAGGACGCGATCGAGGCCGGAAACGGCTGAGACTTCGCGTCTGCCCCGTGCTGACCGGCATTGCTGACCGGCGCGGGACTGCACTTCTTCCGGCCTGGCAGGCGGCTCCGCAGGGGCATGTCCGTCAGGCCGGTCGCGTTGCGCGGCATTGCGGCCTGTATCATCGCCGCTGGCTCTGGCCTATAACGCCGCCATCACTTCATTCCGCTTACAATACGGGAGGCCACCATGCCCGATTCCGCACCTGTCCTGAGTGCCACTGACGAATCCCCCGTCCTGTCCGATCTGCTGCGCCTGTGCCGTGGCGCGCTGGACGCCGCCGACCGCTACAAGCAGGTCGCGATCAACTCGGTTGCCGGACTGGTCCGCAACGAGGATGGCCGGATCGACCCGAAGCTGCTGGAGGTCAACCAGTACGCCAGCCACGGCCTGGCCTGGGTCGCGACCTATGTCGAGAGCCTGCGCGAACTGCTGCACTGGGCGGAGCGCCTGGATGCGGAAGGCAAGCTGGGCGAGCTGGAACAGCTCATGCTGCAGGCCGGTTTCGGCGAGTATCTGGCGCAGCTGGGCAACGGCATCCCGATGAACCAGGGCGAGGTCGTGCGGCCGCAGGACCTGAACATCGACATGACCCAGGTGCAGCGACTCGGCACGCCGGAGGTTCGCCGCCTGATCTTCAACGGCAATACCGCCGCCGTCCGCGCCCGCATCGCGACGCTGCTGGACAATGCGCTGGAGACCGGCAACTTCGGTGATCCGGGGCTGGACGAGACCTACGGCATGGTCCGCGACCAGTTCCGCAAGTTCGCCGACGACAAGGTCGCCCCCCATGCCCACAAGTGGCACCTGGACAACGAACTGATCCCCATCGAGGTCGTCAAGGAGATGGGCGAGCTGGGCGTCTTCGGCCTGACGGTGCCGGAGGAATACGGCGGACATGCCATGGGCAAGATGGCCATGTGCGTTGTCTCCGAAGAGCTGTCGCGCGGTTATATCGGCGTTGGCTCCCTCGGCACGCGCTCCGAGATCGCGGCAGAGCTGCTGCTGACCGGCGGCACCGAAGAACAGAAGCAGCGCTGGCTGCCCGGCATCTGCTCCGGCGAGATCCTGCCGACGGCCGTGTTCACCGAACCCAACACCGGCTCCGACCTTGCCTCGCTGCGCACCCGCGCGGTGAAGGACGGCGACACCTATCGCATCACCGGCAACAAGACCTGGATCACCCATGCGGCCCGCGCCGACGTGATGACCGTGCTGGCCCGGACCAACCCGGACGAGCCGGGCTATCGCGGCCTGTCCATGTTCTTCGCGCCGAAGCCGCGTGAGGAGGAGGGTAACCTGTTCCCGGCCGAGGGCATGAGCGGCGGCGAGATCGAGGTGCTGGGCTATCGCGGCATGCGCGAGTATGAACTGGGTTTCGACGGTTTCGAGGTCGGGGCCGACAACCTGCTGGGCGGGGAAGAGGGCAATGGCTTCAAGCAGTTGATGGCCACGTTCGAGTCCGCCCGCATCCAGACCGCGGCCCGCGCCATCGGCGTGGCCCAGAACGCGCTGGAGACCGGCATGCGCTATGCCAAGGACCGGGTGCAGTTCAACCGCCCGATCTACGAGTTCCCGCGCGTCCACGGCAAGGTCGCCTGGGCGGCGGTGGAGACCATGATCGCACGGCAGCTCACCTATTTCTCCGCCCGCACCAAGGACGAGGGCCGCCGCTGTGACCTGGAGGCCGGCATGGCCAAGCTGCTGGGCGCCCGTGTGGCCTGGGCCAACGCCGACAATGCGCTGCAGAGCCATGGTGGCAACGGCTTCGCGCTGGAGTACGAGATCAGCCGCATCCTCTGCGACGCCCGTATCCTGAACATCTTCGAAGGTGCCGGCGAGATTCAGGCCCAGGTCATCGCCCGTCGTCTGCTCGAAGGCGCGAACTGACACCACGCCCGGCGTGACGCATTTTCTGACCGTCACGCCGGGTGTTTGCTTGACCTTCCAGTGACCGGAACCCCGAGACTTCACACCTTTGCAGGTCGAGGAGGACTTAGGTGTCACCGATACGTCTGATTGTTGTTCTGGTGCTGGCCGGACTGACTGGTGTTGCCGTCATCTGGTTGCTGGTTCGTGGCAGCACGTCGGAGCAGTCGCTGACACATCAGGTTGCGGTGAACGTGCCCCAGCTCTCCGGTGCTGCCGCATCCGGCAAGGTCGTCTTCGACAGGAACTGCGTCGCCTGCCATGGTGCCAACGCCGGGGGCGGACCGGGCGGCCCACCGCTGGTTCACAAGATCTACGAACCCGGCCACCATGCCGACATCAGCTTCGTTCTGGCCGTGAAGAATGGCGTGCGCCAGCATCACTGGTCGTTCGGCAGCATGCCACCGATACCCGGCGTTTCCGAGGCCGAGGTGGCGCAGATCATCGCCTATGTCCGGACCCTGCAGCGCGCCAACGGCATCCGCTGAACGACAAGGTTTCGCTTGAACCGATCCGGCGACGGCAGCAGGCTTGATGGTGCAGCGCGGACCGCATGCCCGAACCGGCAGGGTTTCGCGCCAACCTTGGAGGGAACCATGTCAGCCGTTGTCACACTGGAACTGAGGATCAAGGACGAAGCCTGGGAGACGTTCCGCACGGAATTCCCCAAGATCCTGCCCGACACGAAGGCGTTCGAAGGCTGCGAGGCACTGAAGGGTGCCATCGACGAGGAAAACAAGACCATCCTGCTCTACGAACAGTGGCGCGACGCAGCGGATCACAAGAAGTACATGGCCTGGCGGCAGGAGCGGGGCGACCTGGACCAGATGGGCAAGGCCCTGCGGGAACCGCCGATCCTGCGCACCATGGACATGATGGACATCTGATCCGGCCCGCGTCCGCCGACATTCCATCGTCCGGTTCGCATGCCGCTGTCGATCACGGCATGTCGCGCCCGCATCAGTGCGGGTCGGTGGCGGCGTAGCGCGTGGACCGGTGAAGTAGCATGAACGTGCCATGACTTCTTCTGGCGGAGGACGGGTGCGATGAAGACCCATGCACGGGCGGTAGTGATCGGTGGCGGTGTCGTCGGCGTTTCGACGCTGTACCACCTGGCGAAGAAGGGCTGGTCCGATGTCGTGCTGCTGGAACGGAACGAGCTGACATCCGGCTCCACCTGGCATGCCGCCGGGCTGCTGCCACTGTTCAACCTGTCCTATTCCGTCGGCCAGATTCACAAGTACTCGGTGCGCCAGTATGGCGAACTGCAGGAGGAGACGGGCCAGGACGTCGGTCTGCGTCGCGTTTCCAACATCCGCCTCGCCTCCTCGAAGGAACGGATGGACGAGTACCTGCAGTATGCCGGTGTGGCGGAGACCATTGGCGTCGATGTCCGCCAACTGACCCCGAAGCAGGTGAAGGAGATCTGGCCACTGTGCACCACGGATGACCTGGTGGGCGCGATCCAGCATCCGGACGATGGGTATGTACAGCCTGCCGATCTGACCCAGGCCTTTGCCACGGGTGCCCGCCAGCGCGGCGCCACGATCTATCGCCAGACCCGCGTCACCGCCATCGACCGCACCGCGTCCGGGGAGTGGAAGGTGACCACCGACAAGGGCGAGATCACCTGCGAGCACCTGATTTCCGCCACCGGCAACTTCGTGCAGCAGACCGGACAGATGCTGGGCCTGAAGATCCCCGTGATCCCGGTGGAGCACCAGTACATCGTCACGGAGGCCCATCCCGACATCCTGGCCCGCAAGGAACAGGGACTGCCGGAGATGGGCGTGCTGCGCGATTCCAATGCGTCCTGGTACATGCGCGAGGAACGCGGTGGCCTGCTGCTCGGCCCCTACGAGAAGGGCGCACCCGCCTGCTACATCAACGGCCCGAAACCGGACGCCGAGTTCGAACTGTTCCAGGAGGATCTGGAGCGGCTGGAACCCCATATCGAGAGCGCCATCTTCCGCGTCCCCGCCTTCGGCGAGGTTGGCGTGAAACAGGTCTACAACGGTGCCATCTGCTACACCCCGGACGGCAGCCCGATCATCGGCCCGGCGTGGGACATGCCCAACCTCTGGCTGAACGAGGGCCACAGCTTCGGCATCACCGCGGCCGGCGGCGCAGGCTGGCAGCTTGCCGAATGGATCGTCGACGGGGAGCCGACCATCGACATGCTGGGCGTCGATCCCCGGCGCTATGGCGATTACGCCACGAAGTCGTACCTGAAGGTGAAGAACGAGGAAGCCTACGCCAACGTCTTCGTCACCCATTTCCCCGATGAGGAGCGGGAAGCAGGTCGCCCGCTGCGCACCGCCCCCTGCTACGACCGGCTGAAGGATCTGGGCGCGGTATTCGGGCAGAAGTTCGGCTGGGAGCGCGCCAACTGGTTCGCGCCGGAAGGTGTCGCACAGGAAGACGACTGGTCCTTCCGCCGCTCCAACTGGTTCGAGCATGTGAAGAACGAGGCGCTGAATGTCGCGGAGAATGTCGGCATCCTCGACATGACAGCCTTTGCCAAGTGCCGCATCTCCGGCCCTGGCGCACTGGACTTCCTGCGCAACCTGCTGGCCAATCGCCTGCCGCGCGTCGGGCGGATCGGCCTCTGCCATGCCCTGAACACACGCGGCGGCGTGCATTCGGAGTTCACTGTGGTGCGGGAGGCTTCCGACAGCTTCTACCTGGTCTCCGCCGGTGCCTATCAGCGCCTGGACCATGACTGGCTGAAGCAGCACATGCCGAGCGACGGTTCGGTCCGCTACGACCAGATGACCAACCAGAACGGTGTGCTGGTGATCGCCGGGCCAAAGGCACGGGAACTGATGCAGCGGATTTCCGACGCCGATTTCTCCAACGAGGCCTTCCCCTGGCTGACCGCACAGCAGATCGACGTCGGACTTGCTCCGGCGCTGGCCTGCCGTGTCAATTTCGTCGGCGAGCTGGGCTGGGAACTGCATCACCCGATCGAGTATCAGAATCACATCTTCGATGCGCTCTGGAACGCCGGACAGGACCTGGGGCTGAAGCCCTTCGGCATCCGCGCCATGGACATGCTGCGGATCGAGAAGTCCTACCGCATGGTCGGCACGGAGCTGTCCATCGAATACGCGGCCTACGAATCCGGACTCGACCGGTTCGTGCATCCCAACAAGGGCGAGTTCATCGGACGCGACGCCCTGGTGGAATGGCAGCAGCGCGGATTGAGCAACGCTTTTGCAACTGTCGAGGTGCATGATGTGACTGATGCGGACGCACTCGGCAACAATCCGGTCTATCTGGAT
>BQJF01000117.1 GCA_021604565.1 Minwuia thermotolerans
AACTGGGGTCTGGCGGCGGCGCTGGGCGCGGTTCTGCTGGCCATCGTGCTGGTGTTCTACCTGCTGTACGACAAGATCGTCGGCATCGACAACATGAAGCTGGGTTAGGGGAGAGACCAATGGCTGCCCTTCCACCCTATGCATCGACGCCGGAGCGGATCTGGTACTACGCCTTCCGTGTGATCTGCGCGGCGGTGTTCTTCTTCCTGATCTTCCCGCTGATGGTGATCGTGCCGCTGTCGTTCAATGCGGTTCCCTTCTTCACCTTCACGACCGAGATGCTGGCGTTCGATCCGGCGGGCTATTCGACGAAATGGTACCAGGACTTCTTCACCAACCTGAACTGGCAGGGTGCGGTCTGGAATTCCTTCGTCATCGCGTTCTTCGCGACCATCCTGTCGGCCAGCCTCGGCACGCTGGCGGCACTTGGCCTGTCCCGACCCTCAATGCCCTATCGCACGCTGATCATGAGCATCCTGATCTCGCCCATGATCGTGCCGCTGATCATCTCCGCGGCCGGTATGTACTTCTTCTATTCCCGTGTCGGACTGCAGGGTACGCACCTCGGCGTCATCCTGGCCCATGCGGCCCTCGGCACGCCTTTCGTGGTGATCACCGTGACCGCGACGCTGGTCGGGTTCGACAACAATCTGATCAGGGCGGCCAACAGCCTTGGTGCATCTCCGGCCCGCACCTTCTTCAAGGTCATCGTGCCGCTGATCACCCCCGGCGTGATATCGGGTGCGCTGTTCGCCTTCATCACCAGCTTCGACGAGGTCGTGGTGGTGCTGTTCGTCGGCTCCTTCGAACAGCGGACGATCCCCTGGCAGATGTTCTCCGGCATTCGCGAACAGATCAGTCCCACCATTCTGGCGGTGGCGACCCTGCTGACACTGGTGTCCATGCTGATGCTCTTCGCGCTGGAACTGCTGCGACGACGCACCGAGCGCCTGCGGGGTATCAAGAACACCTGACACGACCCGGATGACGCAGGGGCGTCGCAGCATGGACATGTCTTGGCGATGGAAGGACAGCAGTCGCTGGCCCCGATGCCAAGCTGAGCCTGTCTTGCCCCTGTTGTGGTCCGGAGTCCGCCAATGCCAGAAGATATCGCACTGCGTTTCAGCCGCCAGGAATATGCCGACCGTCTGAAGAAGACGCGCTCCGCGATGGCGGCTGCCGGTATCGACCTGCTGATCCTCAGCGATCCCTCGAACATGGCCTGGCTCACCGGCTACGATGGCTGGTCGTTCTATGTGCATCAGGCTGTGGTTGTCGGACCGGACGGCGATCCGATCTGGTTCGGACGCGGGCAGGACGTGAACGGTGCCAAGCGTACCGTCTACATGAGTATCGACAACCTCGTCGGTTACGAGGACCATTATGTCCAGTCGATGGAGCGGCACCCGATGGAGGTGCTGTGTGCGGAGATCGTGACTCGTGGCTGGGCCAGGGGCACCGTCGGTGTCGAGATGGACAACTACTACTTCTCTGCCAAGGCATTCGCGACGCTGCAGACCGGCCTGCCGAACGTGCGGTTCCAGGACGCGACCGCGCTGGTCAACTGGCAGCGCGCGGTGAAGAGTCCGCAGGAACTCGACTACATGCGCAAGGCAGCGCGGATCGTGGAATCCCAGATGAAACGCATATTCGAGATCGCCGAACCGGGTGTCCGCAAGTGCGACCTGATTGCGGAGATCTATGACGCGGGGCTGCGCGGCACGGATGGTCACGGCGGTGACTATGCGGCCATCGTGCCGCTGGTTGGTGCGGGCGTGGATGGTTCGGCGCCGCATCTGACCTGGGACGACAGTCCGCTGCGCGACAACGAAGGTGTCTTCTTCGAGATCGCCGGTTGCTATCACCGCTATCACTGCCCCCTGACCCGCACGGTCCACTTCGGCGAGCCGCCGGAACTGTTCCGCCGTGCGGAGGCTGCGGTGCAGGAAGGCATGGCGCTTGGCCTGGAACAGGCGAAGGCCGGCAATACCTGCGAGGATGTGGCGCTGACCTTCTTTGCCGAGCTGCGCCGCCACGGGTTCGAGAAGAACAACCGCACCGGCTATCCCATCGGCCTGTCCTACCCGCCGGACTGGGGCGAGCGGACGATGAGCTTTCGCGCCGGGGACCTGACTGTGCTGCAGCCGGGCATGACGTTCCATTTCATGACTGGCCTGTGGCAGGCGGACTGGGGCATCGCGATGACGGAGAGTATCGTGATCGGCGAGAACGGACCCGAGTGCCTGGCCGATGTGCCGCGCGAGCTGGTGGTGAAACATGCCGCAGGCCCGACGGTGCAGGTGGCTGACATGCCGCCACCGGATACCTCGAAACAGCGCCCGCAGGCCTGATCCGTTCTATACTCCTGCCTTTCTGACAGTCAGATGGGGAGGATATGGACATGGCTGGCGATTACGCGAAATTCTCGACCTTCGAGGTGGACTGGCCTGCGGACCGGGTGCTGCGGCTGACACTGAACAATCCGGCGACGATGAACTCGCTCGACCAGACCGGTCACAATCACATGACCTACATCTGGAACGAGATCGATGCTGACCCTGATGTTTCAGCCGTCATCCTGACCGGCAAGGGCAAGGCATTCTCTGCCGGTGGCGACTTCGGCATGATTGAGGCGATGATCGACGATTATCAGGCCCGCGTGCGGTCGTGGAAGGAAGCCAAGGATCTCGTCTACAACATCATCAACTGCGGCAAGCCCATCGTCTCCGCCATCAACGGCGTGGCGGTCGGTGCCGGGCTGGTGGCGGGACTGCTGTCGGACATTTCCATCGCGGCGAAATCGGCGAAGATCGTCGATGGTCATACCCGGCTGGGCGTTGCGGCAGGCGATCATGCCGTCATCAACTGGCCGATCCTGTGTGGCATGGCGAAGGCGAAATATCACCTGATGCTGTGCGAACCGATGACCGGGGAAGATGCCGAGCGCATGGGGCTCATATCGCTGGCAGTGGAGGATGACGAACTGCAGGCGAAGGCGCTGGAGGTGGCCGTCCGGCTGGCCAACGGCGCACCGTCGGCCATGCGTTTCACCAAGTATGCGCTGAACAACTGGTACCGGATGGCGGGACCGGCTTTCGATGCATCCGTGGCACTGGAAATGCTCGGCTTCACCGGGCCGGAAGTGCGGGAGGGGCTGGCATCCCATCGGGAGAAACGTCCGCCGGTCTTCGATCCGAAGTCCGACGCCTGACCATAACCGGCGGTCAGAGGAAGCGGCGGTAGTCGTATTCGGTGTCCAGGGGGGATGCCTCGACTTCGGCTACCGCCGTCTCCGCCAGTTCGATCATGCGGGCATGAAACGCCGAGAGCTGGCAGGCCGGATCCGTCGCCGCCGCGTCGCCGGTCATGGCCAGTGCCTGGCAGCGGCAACCGCCGAAATCGACTTCCCGCCGGTCGCAACTCCGGCAGGGCTCGGCCATCCAGTCGGTGCCGCGATAGGCGTTGAAGGCGTGGCTGTGGTGCCAGATGTCGGACAGGGACTGATCGCGTACATTGGGGAATGTCAGGTGCGGAATGGTCTCTGCCGCGTGGCAGGGCAGTACCTTGCCCGCCGGTGTGACATTCAGTGAACGCCTGCCCCAGCCGCCAACGCAGGGCTTGGGCCTGCGGGCATAGTAATCTGGCACCACGGCGTCGATGACGATCCGCCCGGCGAAGTCCGCCCGCGCCTGTTCCACCGCCGCGGTCGAGGAGCGGACCTGTTCCGCCGTGGGCATCAGGGCGTCGCGATTGCGCAGCGCCCAGCCGTAGTACTGCACATGCGCGATCTCGATCCGTCGGGCGCCAAGATCGACGGCGAACTGCACCATCTCCCGCACCCGGTCGGCGTTGCCCCGATGGATGACGGCATTGACGGTCAGCGGCAGACCCAGCCCTGTCACCTGGGCGGCCAGTTCCAGCTTCCGCGCGTGGGACCCCTGCATGCCCGATACATGATCCGCCCGGTCGGAAATATCCCCCTGAAACGAAATCTGCACATGGTCCAGCCCGGCATCTGCCAGCGCATCCAGCTTCGCCCCGGCGACGTTGATGCCGGAGGTGATCAGGTTGGTATAGAGGCCGACATCCCGGCAATGGGCGGTGATCCCGACAATATCAGGGCGTGCTGTCGGTTCGCCGCCGGACAGATGTACCTGCATGACGCCCAGGGCCGCCGCCTCGGTGAAGACCCGTTTCCAGGTTCCGGTGTCGAGCTCGCCGGAGCGGCGGTCGAGGTTCTCCGGGTTGGAGCAATAGGGGCAGGACAGGGGACAGCGATGCGTCAGTTCCGCCAGCAGGCCGAGTGGCGGATCGATGGCCATGTCGTCAGTCATCGGCGGTCAGATCCAGCAGACGCTTGTCCGCCAGCCCCTGCAGCATGGACTTCACATCACTGTCGATCTGGGTGCGGTCGGCAGCGAAGGTCCGGGCAAGGTCATCGACAATCATCGCAATGGTGGCGGTGCCATCCACGCGTTTCAGGACTTCGTTGGCAATCGGATCAAGCTTCAGCACGCGCTCCGGCGCCATCAGCGTGAAACCGCCACGCGCCTGATCCTCGCGCAGCCGTACACCGCGCGGCAGGGCCGGAATGGTGCCGTCGCCGATCATGGCTGATAGGCCCCCGGCGGGATCAGTCCGGGTGCGACATAGGCGGAATGCAGCGCATCCAGCTGGGCCCAGAGCACGTTGCACTTGAATGTCAGGGCATCCAGCACGGCCTGCTGCTGATCCGGTCGAACCGCATGCTCACGCACGTAGTTCAGTGCGAAATCGGAGTCCCTTGGCGCCTGTGTCAGACGCTTGTTGAAGTAGGCGAGTGTCTCTGCATCGACGAAATCGTAATTGGCAAG
Source organism: Minwuia thermotolerans (assembly GCA_021604565.1). GTDB lineage: Bacteria > Pseudomonadota > Alphaproteobacteria > Minwuiales > Minwuiaceae > Minwuia > Minwuia thermotolerans_A. The sequence continues at coordinate 4,854 of BQJF01000117.1, forward strand.
CATCCCGGAAACCCGCTCCGAGATGATCTTCGGCGAGAACAGTTCCGTCAGGGATGAGGCGATGGCTTCCAGCAGCGGCTTCTCCGCCACGAAGTGCACATAGGCCTCCACCGCGAAGCGGGTAGCGGGCAGGATGCCGACCATGTCCCTGACGTAGTCGCGGTCCAGTCCCAGGCCAGTGGTCAGCCGCAGCCAGCGCTCGATGCCGCCATCGTCACCGCCGCGTGCACCTTCACCCTCATCCTCGCCATCGTGATCGACGATGCGGCGTCGCCATTCCCGGCGCAACCCGACACTCGGCAACCGCGCCATCAGCAGGGCGTCCTTCTTCGGGATATGTGCCTGATAGCAATAGCGGTTCAGCGCCCAGGCCTGCACCTGTCCCTTGTTCAGGGCACCGTCGTGCAGCAGGCGGTGAAACGGATGCAGGATGTGATAGCGACGGGCGCCGATATCGCGCAGGGCTTCCTCCAGCCCGTCGGGACCAAGGGGGCGGTCGGCGCTCACGTACTGTGGCAGTTCAAAGGTATTCATGCAGTCACGGTCAAGCTGTCTGCCAGCGTTCTGCCCCAGCGCGGGGATGACCGGAAACCGGCGCGTGGCCGCTCCGGTCCTTCACACCGCCGCACCTGGCGGATGTCCGCTCCGGAAATCCAAAACGGTGGACCTGAAACGAAAACGACCGACCGGTTTCCCGGCCGGTCGTCCCGTAAAACACCTGAAAAGGCGCAATCAGAATTCGGCGGGGAAATAACCGTTGATTTCCATGCCGATGCAGATTTCTTCGATACGCGGTGTGGACCAGGCCATGATGTTTTCCTCCGTTTTTTGTTATAGGGCAGTCGAACTGGCATGAATGCTACATCACTGCCTCGACAGCTCCCAAGGACTTTTCTGTATGGATTTCTATCCAGCGGCCTTCACGGCGCGCTGTGCCATCACACCAACCAGATGCGCCCGATAGTCTGCTCCCGCGTGGATGTCGCTGTTCAGGTCATCGGCGGATACCGAAATACCCTGCAGCGCGTCGGCGGAGAAATTGCCGGACAGTGCCGTCTCCATCTCCGCGACGCGGAACACGGCTGGGCCGGCACCGGTCACGGCGACCTTCACGCCGTCACCGCCCTTGGCGACAAAGACGCCGACGATGGCATAGCGTGATGCAGGATTCGGGAACTTGGCATAGGCCGCCTTCTCCGCCGTCGGGAACACCACTTCGGTGATGATCTCGTCATCCTCAAGCGCGGTTTCGAACATGCCGGTGAAGAAGTCCTCCGCCGCCAGCTCCCGCTTCGTGGTCCGGACCGTCGCGCCGAGCGCCACCAGCGCCGCCGGATAGTCCGCCGCCGGATCGTTGTTGGCGATGGAGCCGCCGATGGTGCCGCGGTTGCGGACCTGCGGGTCGCCGATCCCTTCTGCCAGGTCGGCGAGGGCGGGAATGGCCGCCTTCACATCTGCCGATGCAGCGACTTCGGCATGGCGCGTCATGGCACCGATGACGATGCTGTTGCCGTCCTTGCGGATCCCGGCGAGATCGCCAAGGCCGCCCAAATCGACAACATCGCTGGGGCTGGCCAGACGCTGTTTCAGCGTCGGGATCAGGGTCATGCCACCGGCCATCAGCTTGCCGTCCTCGGCGCCCGCGATGGCCGACTTCGCGGCATCCAGGCTTCCCGGTTTCACATATTCAAAATCGTACATGGTGTCCCCCTTACTCGGCAGCCTGGGCGGTCGCGCCCTGATTGACGATGTTCCAGATCTTCGCCGGTGTTGCCGGCATGTCGATATGCGTGACGCCATAGTCGCGCAGGGCGTCGACGATGGCATTGATGACCGCGGGCGGTGAGCCGATGGCACCGGCCTCGCCACACCCCTTCACACCCAGCACATTGTGGGTGCAGGCCGTGACCTCGTGATCCACCGTGAATGACGGCACATCATCGGCGCGCGGCATGCAGTAGTCCATGTAGGAGCCACTGAGCAACTGGCCGTTGGAGTCATAGGCGGCGTTCTCGAACAATGCCTGGCCGATGCCCTGCACCAGCCCGCCGTGCACCTGACCCTCGACGATCATCGGGTTGATGACATTGCCGAAGTCGTCGGTGGCATGCATGGCCACGATCTCGAGTTCGCCCGTGCCGGGATCGATCTCGACCTCGCAGATGTGGGAGCCGGACGGGAAGGTGAAGTTCTTCGGATCGTAGAACGACGTCTCCTCCAGGCCCGGTTCCAGTTCCTCCAGCGGATAGTTGTGCGGAACATAGGCCGTCAGGGCCACGTCGCCGAACGGCACCGCCTTGTCGGTCCCGGCCACCTTGAAGATGCCATCCTCGAAGACCACGTCCTCGGCGGACGCTTCCATCAGATGCGCGGCAATCTTTGTCGCCTTGTTGATGATCTTGTCCGTCGCGTTGGACAGGGCCACACCACCCACCGCCATGGAGCGGGAGCCGTAGGTACCCATGCCGAAGGGGATCTTGTTGGTGTCGCCATGCACGATCTCGATATTGGCAACGTCCATGCCCAGCTTGTCGGCCACGATCTGGGCAAAGCTGGTTTCATGCCCCTGGCCATGGCTGTGGCTGCCCGTCAGCACCTGGATGGAGCCGGTGGGGTTCACCCGCACCGTGGCACTCTCGTACAGGCCAGCGCGAGCGCCCAGAGCACCGGCGATGTTGGACGGGGCGATACCACAGGCCTCGATATAGCAACTGATGCCGATGCCACGCAGCTTGCCACGCTGAGCGGCTTCCTTGCGGCGCTCCTCGAAGCTGTCCCACTTGCTGGCCGCCAGAGCTGGGGTCAGCGTAGCCTCGAAATCGCCCGTGTCATAGGTCAGGGCAACCGGCGTGTCATAGGGGAACTGGTCGGGCTGGATGAAGTTCTTGCGCCGCAGTTCGATGCGGTCGATCCCCATCTCCGCCGCCGCCTTGTCGACGATGCGTTCCAGCAGGTAGGTCGCTTCCGGCCGACCGGCACCGCGATAGGCATCGACAGGCACGGTGTTGGTGAAGGCCGCCTTGACCTCGGCGTAGATCACTGGGGTCGTGTACTGCCCGGCCAGCAGGGTGGCGTGCAGATAGGTCGGGATCGACGGGGCAAAGGTTGACAGATAGGCACCCATGTTGGCCAGCGTGAACTCGCGCAGCGCCAGGAATTTGCCGTCGGCGTCCAGCGCCAGCTCGACCTTCGTCACATGATCGCGGGCATGGGCGTCGGACAGGAAGGCCTCGGTCCGGTCGGAGGTCCACTTGACCGGACGCTCCAGCACCTTGGCGGCCACCGTCATGATGGCTTCCTCGGCATAATGGTAGATCTTGGAGCCGAAGCCGCCGCCCACGTCCGGGGCATAGATGCGCAACTTGTGCTCCGGGATCTGCAGCACGAAGGCACCCATCAGCAGCCGGATCACATGCGGATTCTGGCTGGTGGTGTAGAGCGTGTGTTCGCCGCTGGCGTTGTCATAGTCACCGATGGCGCAGCGCGGCTCCATGGCATTCGGCACCAGGCGGTTGTTGATCAGTTCCAGGGAGGTGACGTGGTGCGCCTTCTCGAACGCGGCATCCACGACAGCGCGGTCCCCGATCTCCCAGTCGAAGCACTGGTTGTCCGCGGCCTCGTCATGCACCGCGGCCGGCGCGTTCTGCAGCGCCTCCCGCATGTCGATGACGGCAGGCAGTTCCGTGTAGTCGATGTCGACCAGTTCTGCCGCGTCACGGGCCTGGGTCTTGGTCTCGGCGATCACCACGGCGACCGGGTCACCCACGTGACGGACCTTGCCCTCGGCCAGGATCGGGTGCTTCGGCTCGATCATCGGTTCTTCGCCCTTGCCGATGACCTGCCAGCCACAGGGCAGGCCACCGAACGCCGCGAAGTCTTCCGCCGTCAGCACGGCGACGACACCCGGCGCGGCCAGCGCCGCGGCCTTGTCGATGCTGTTGATGGCAGCGTGGGCGTGGGGGGACCGCACGATGATGGCGTGGGTCTGATTCAGCAGGTTGATGTCGTCGGTGTACTTGCCGCGACCGCGCACGAACCGAAAGTCTTCCTTGCGCAGGACGCTGGCGCCAATTCCCTGTTCAGTCATGTTGCCTCCTCAGGGCCCGTGTCCGTCGGTCAGGCCGACGTCTGTGCCATGGGGCCCGTTTCCTGGGGTTTGGGTGCGGCGATCTTCCGCCGCCGTCACCCGATCATGGTTCAGCCGCGCATCGCCTCCGCACCCGCCTTGATGCTCTTGACGATGTTGTGATAGCCGGTGCAGCGGCAGATGTTGCCCTCCAGCCATTCCCGGATCTCGGTTTCCGACGGGTCGGCATTGTGCTGCACCAGGTCGATCGCACTCATGATCATGCCCGGGGTGCAGAACCCGCACTGCAGGCCGTGGTTTTCCCGGAACGCAGCCTGCATCGGATGCAGGTCGTCGCCCTTGGCCAGGCCCTCGATCGTGGTGACATCGGCACCGTCGGCCTGAACCGCCAGCATGGTGCAGCTCTTGGCGGAATCGCCGTTCACGTGCACGACACAGGCACCGCACTGGCTGGTGTCACAGCCGACATGCGTACCGGTCAGGCGCTGCTGGTCGCGCAGGAACTCGACAAGCAAGGTGCGCGATTCAACTTCACCGCTGACCTGCTTGCCATTGATCGTCATCGTCACGTTTGCCATGTGACCCCGTCCTCCCTTGGTCGAAGATATCTTGTGTGTATCCTGTATCGCCTTGGCCTCAGGCTCAAGAGACGAGAGCGACCAGAACGAGAATCAATCCGGCAGCGCCCAGGAACCAGATCCAGGCGGGCAGTCGCCCGGACCCTGCCGGCTCCGGTTTCGGCGGCTGTGAAGGTGCGGCCTGCGGTGTCGGGCGCATCTCGGTCTCCGGCTGCGGAACATCACTGACCGCCATCTCCGGTGCCGGAGTGTCCGCATCCGCCGGATCTGTCTCCGCCACCGGCTGGGCCGGTGCCGCTTCCGGTGCATCGGCTTCGGGTGCCGCAGTCTTCTCCGGCTCCTCCGGGGCGCTGCTGTCGCCCGGTGTCTCGACATGTTCACGGAAGTTGCTGAAGAACTGGTCGGCCAGCTTCTTGGCGGTGCCGTCGATCAGGCGGGAGCCGATCTGGGCCAGCTTGCCGCCAACCTGGGCATCGACTTCATAGCTCAGCACCGTGCCGCCACCGTCGCGCGCGTCCAGCCGAACATCCGCGCCGCCCTTGGCGAAACCGGCTGCGCCGCCCTTGCCTGAACCTTCGATGCGATAGGACTCGGGCGGATTGAGATCCTTCAGTTCGACGGAGCCGTTGAACTTGGCCTTCACCGGTCCGACCTTGGCGGTCACCGTCGCGGTCAGTTCATTCTCTCCGGTCTTGTCCAGCGACTCGCAGCCGGGAATGCAGGCGCGCAGTACGTCCGGGTCGTTCAGGGCTTCCCAGACCTTCTGCCGGTCTGCCTCGAGTTCGTAGGTTCCGGTGATCTTCACTGGCTCACCTCCCTGTCAGGTTGGGCTGTTCGGGCACATGGTCACCCGACACGTTTGTGATTGGCCGGAAACGTAGTGCGTCCGGAGCCCGTTGCCCAATCAGCGGCCCGGCATTGCAGGGTTTTGCGTCCCTATGACGCATCCATTCCGGCCGTCGCTGTCGCACCCTGAGCGGCATGACCTACAAGATCGATATCGCCATCATCGGCGCGGGTGCCTGGGGAAATGCCCTCCAGGCCGCC
>BQJF01000118.1 GCA_021604565.1 Minwuia thermotolerans
AGGGCATCCAACTCCGCAAGCAGCGCAGCGCGCCCCTGTTCAGCCGTCTGCGAGTAAGCCATCTGCGGCACCGCGACAACCAGACCGAGCAGCAGTGCGAACGAAACCAAAAACTGACGCATCTCAAGTCTCCTGATATGAGTTGCAGGAAACTTATCGGCGGCACACAGACGGGTCAACGTAAAACTGCCCCTTGCCCATTCGCCGCCCATGCATCTCGCCGCGCCATGCTCCTCCATCCGAAAATCTCATTTCCATGAGTTATTTCAATATCTTGCATGACGACCTTGTGAATTTGAACAACCCTGCATCGTGTCCACGTCCGAACGCGTGGGCCGACCCGACACCTGTTTCATCTGATTGTTGCAGAAACAGCGCATACTCATCACCGGACAGTCGGCAAGCAACCCCGCCCGGCCAGAAGCAGAACGGCGACAGGCACGATGTTCAGCGCGACCCCCGCCCTGTCGCCATGACATGTATGGTCTTGAGAACAATGAGAAGATCGAGCCAGGGCGTGAAATGCTTGATGTAGTAGAAGTCGTAATGCAACTTATCCGTGACATCCTCGACTTCCGCCGCAAATCCCTGCTGCACCTGCGCCCAGCCCGTGATTCCGGGCCGTACGATATGACGGTAACTGTAATGGGGAATCTCGCGGTCATACCACTCCGAGAGCTCCACTGATTCCGGACGCGGCCCGATCAGGCTCATCTCACCCCGAAGGATATTGACCATCTGCGGGAGCTCATCCAGCCGATAGCGCCGCAACATGCGCCCCACCCGCGTGACCCGTGGATCGAGCGCCTGGGTGAACTTCGGCCCCTCCGGCACATCGCGCATCGTCCTGAACTTCAGCATGGTGAAGGTCTTGCCGCGATACCCCATCCGGACCTGGCGGAAGATCACCGGCCCCTTGCTGTCCAGCCGGATCATGACGGCAATGATCCCGGCAGCGAGCACGAGCAGCGGTGAACCGAGCAGCACGGCACAGGATTCGAGAATGCGCTTGATGGCCACATACTCGGGGGACGGGATCAGGGCACCCAGCGTGTTCTCTGACAGATGCTCGATCCGGACGCGCCCGGTCAGCGATTCGCTGACCTGCTTCATGTGGTAGACCGGGGTTCCGTCAAGGGCGCAGGCGGCCAGGAACCGCTCCCACTCCGGCGGAAACTCGGACCGCAGATCAGCCACGACGGCATCTGCCCTGACGCCGGCAAGTGTCGGAGCGTCCAGCAGATGCAGCCGGACCCCCCCGGAATGTTCGGTGAGACTCTGATAGCTGCCGAACGGGGCGACAGCCAGTTCGGGTGTGCTGCGCAGCCGGTTCATGTACCACACGATGTAGCACCAGATGATCGACATGCCGAAGCTGCCCAGGATCTGGCTGCGCGCGAAGCCGATGCGCCAGAAGAACATGACCAGCACCAGCAGGCCGAATGTGAACAGGAAGCATGGAACGATGTAGCCTGACCCCTGCACCCCCGGAAATCGACTGAAACGTCGGAGCAGAAGCAGCCCGAAGCCGAAAGCGATCGCCGTTCCGGTAACGGATGGATACTGTCCGGGATTGATCTCCGTCACCAGACCGATGTCCCAGCGCACCAGCGCCGGAAGAATGACGGCGACGAGGAGACCTGCAATCAGTTGAACCGGAAAGGACTGGATCAGACGTGAATGCCAGCGTCGACGCACACTCAGGCCACGGGTGGCAGAGTCCGATAGCGTCGATCTCTCAGCAAGCACATTCATACGTGCAGGATTCCCGTTGTTCACATGACCAACCGACCCACGACCCTAGCGTGAGTTAACACACCTGACACGAAGGTCACAAGTCTTCCCCGTCACATCGCGGAGGAACAGGGAGAATCGCAGCAACAGGGAGGCAAGGCAACAAAGCCGCATGAAACGCCGATAATCAGAGTCTCAACCCTCTGCCATTTCCACATCAGCCAACTGCAACCACTGCGCGCAGTCGTGGAAAAATGGGGCGAGTGACCGGAATTGAACCGGCGACCTCCAGAGCCACAATCTGGCGCTCTAACCGACTGAGCTACACCCGCCATGGTGACGCGGTCTTTACCGGCGGCGCGGGTCGCGGTCAAGCGGCCCGGTCCCATGACGGACAAAAAAGACACTCACACGTATTGTTGTTTGCATTGTCATGAGCCAATGACAGCCGCAGGTGCAAATCTGCAGCGCAGGATCGGAACGGATGACCTTCGCATGACTCACGCACACCGGACGCACGAAGCCCTTCACGGGAACCGATGGCTGTCCTGGGCAGTTCTGGTGCCGGCTGTCGCGATTGTCCTGCTGGCCTTCGGGAGGCATCAGGCCCTTGGCGCGAACAGCACGTCTGACTGGAAAGGTATTCCGGAGGCGGAGGTGCGGCTCATCGCCGGTGCGACGGCAACGGGGCAGGAACTGATCGCGCTGGAATTCGCCATCCGTCCGAAGTGGAAGGTCTACTGGCGCAGTCCCGGCGATGCCGGCTATCCACCCGTTGCGGACTGGGACCACAGCGAGGGTGTCACACCCGGTGCCATTTCCTGGCCGCTGCCAGAGACTTTCGAGTTCTGGGGGCTGCGCACCTATGGCTACGCGGATCACCTGGTGCTGCCGGTTGCGCTGGACAGCCGGAGCCGTGACCGCCCCACGACAGTCCGGCTCGACCTCAGCTATGCTGCCTGCGCCGATATCTGCGTGCCCGTCGAAGCCAGCCTGTCACTTGTACTGTCCGCCGGGGACCTGCCGCAGAACCGGCATGGGGTCGCCATCGCGGCCGCACTTGCCGCGACACCGGCAAGAATGCCCGGCATCCTGCATTCGGCGCGACTTTCGCACACGTCGGGCGAGGATCGCGGACTTCTTCTGCTGGACCTCGCGCCGCCGTTCGATTTGGGGTCACCTGCGGTGATCATCGAGGGCAGCCGTGACGTGGTCTTTGGCGAGGACGAGTGTCACACGACGACACCCGGCCGGATCCGCTGCGCCGTGCCCGTAGATGGCAGCAACCAGGCGCTGCTTGCCCTGCCTGGCAGCGAACTGACCGTCACCCTGCATGGCACTGGCCCGGCAATCGAGGCAACCGGAACCGTCCAGCCAGACCAGTGACCGGCACGCGGGTCCGATGTACCAGGCTGATTGCGGCATTCACCGGCACTGCGGCGCAGTTCAGCTTTGCAACCGCAGACGCGTTGCGCCATCCTGCGCCCCGTTCAAGAACACCATCGTGACCATTCAAGGAGACACAAGATGACCATCCAGGTTGGAGATACCGTGCCCGAAGGCATGCTGATGCGCATGACTGCGGAAGGCCCCGCACCGATCACCACAGATGAACTGTTCAGCGGCAAGAAGGTCGTCCTGTTCGCGGTGCCCGGCGCCTTCACCCCGACCTGCTCCGCCAAGCATGTCCCCAGCTATGTCTCCAATGCCGAGGCACTGAGCGCGAAGGGCGTGGATACCGTGGCCTGCCTGTCCGTCAATGACGTGTTCGTCATGGGCGCCTGGGGCAAGGATCAGGGCGTGGGTGACAAGGTCATGATGCTGGCCGACGGCGTGGGTGACTACACCGCGAAGCTGGGCCTGGAGCTTGACCTCTCCGCGCGCGGTCTCGGCAAGCGTGCCACCCGGTTTGCCATGGTCGTCGACAATGGCAAGGTCTCCCACCTCGCTGTCGAGGAGAACCCGGGCGAAATGTCCGTCTCCGGCGCCGAAGCGGTTCTGGGCAACCTCTGATACGACTGTTGTCAGCCTGACCTCGCAGCCCATGGCTGTGGGGTCTGGCTGACGCTCAGCCCGACGGATCGTTCAACGCTCCGTCAGTTTCAGTTCGATACGGCGATTCCGGCGGCGCGCCAGTTCGCTGTCACCCGGCTCTATCGGATGGAACTCGCCAAAGCCGGTCGGGGCCAGGCGATCCGCCGGCAGCCCCTGCTGGATGAGATACTTCGAGACCGCGATGGCCCGCGCGGCTGACAGTTCCCAGTTGGACGGGAATCGCGGGGTGCTGATCGGCACACTGTCGGTGTGTCCGTCCACCCGCAGGATCCAGTTGATGTCATCGGGAATCTTGCGGGAGATATCGATCAGCGTCTCGGCCAGCTTGGTGAGCTGGATACGTCCTGCCACCCCCATCTCGGCGCTGCCGGAACCGAACAGGACCTCCGACTGGAACACGAACCGGTCGCCGACGATGCGAATACCCTGCTGCCCGCGCAGCACCTCCCGCAGCCGCCCGAAGAATTCCGAGCGATAGCGCGACAACTTCTCGACCTGTGCCGCCAGCGCCCGGTTCAGACGCCGACCGAGATCGGCAATGGTCGCCTTGTTCTCGGCATCCCTGACCTCGAACTCGTCCAGCAGCGCCTGGATCTGCGCCAGTTGCTTGCGCAGGTCGGCCAGTTGCAGGTTCAGCAGGTTCACCTGTCGGCGGGCTGCTTCCGATATGCGCTGCTCCTCGGTCAGTTCGGCCTGCCCCTGCTGACGCGCATCACGCTCCTGATCCAGGCTCTCACGTGTCCGGTCCAGTTCGGCAAGGGTCGTGGTCAGGCGGTTGCGTGCTGCGGTCAGGTCGGCATTGAGGTCGGCAATCTCGGTCTGCCGCTCCAGCACCCGATTCTCCAGCTCGGTGATCCTGTCCTGCGCCTCGAAATAGAGCGCCTGAAGTTCGTTGAGTTCCTGATCGGAACGGGCGCGGGCGCTGTCGGATTCGTCGCGACGGCGGGCCAGGGCGGCCTCCCGCGCCAGCAGCTCCGCGATTCGGGCCTCCATCTCCGCCCGATCCGCCTCCGAGAACTCGGGGCGTTCGTCCAGGCGGCGCTCGGCATCGGAGGCACGGCGCTGCAGGTCGGCGATCTGCAGCGTCAGCAGGTCACGCGCCGCCGTCGATTCGTTCAGGGCGGCGGAAAGCTGGGAAACATTCTCCCGCAGGTCTTCGTTGGCACTGCGCTCACTGGACAGCAGCGATTGCAGTTCCGACAGTTCCGCCGTCAGTCGGGAAAGCGCCTCATCCTTGCCTGACAGCGAGTAGCTGAGGACGAACTGCGCCAGCGTGTAGATCACCATCATGAAGATGAACGTCAGCAACAGGGCCGACAGGGCATCCACGAAGCCCGGCCAGATGTTGTTCTCCGCGCGTTGCCTGCGGTGCCGGGGCATCAGCGGCCTTCGTCGGCGATCGCCGCAATGGTCCGGGTCAGTACCTTGATCTCGGAACGGAGTTCATCGACCGTCTGCTGCCGTCCGGTCACCGTTTCCTCCAGCAGGCGTGTCACATAGACGTCGATGTTGCGCAGGTGCGTATCCGCCGCGCTGTCACCGGAGCCCTGTTCCGTGGCCACGGCGATGCGCTGCAGGATCGGTTTCAGCTCCATCTGCCCTTCGGCCAGCTTCACCATCAGGTCACGTTCCGTGCGCATCTGGTCTGTCAGGCTGGCAAGCCGTTCCGAAAGCTGCAGCAGGGTCTGGTTGCCGGACACGCGCGATTCCTCCGACCGCGCCATGATCCGCTGCAGGTTCTCCAGACTGTCCGCCGTCTGCTCCAGCAGGGCCTGCACATAGACAGGCACCGAACCTTCGCCTTCCGCGATGCCGCCGGCAGCACCACTGGACAGGCGCGTGAAACTGGAGAGCCATTCCTCCAGGTCGTTGTAGAACCGGTTCTGCGACTGGCTGGCCTGCAGTTCGATGAAACCCAGGACCACGGAACCCGCCAGGCCGAACAGGGACGACGAGAACGCCGTACCCATGCCGTCCATCGGCTGCAGGATCGCGAGCTTCAGTGCCTCGAAGATATCGCCGACGTCGTCGCTCTCCACCGTCAGCCCGCGCACCGAACTGCCGACGGAGGTGATCGCGTCGATCAGGCCCCAGAAGGTGCCCAGCAGGCCCAGGATCACCAGCGTCCCGATCAGGTACCGCGAGATGTCGCGGGACTCGTCCAGCCGGGAGCTGATCGAATCGAGCAGGGAGCGCAGCGACATGGTGGACAGGCTGACCCTGCCCTTCTTCTCCTGCAGCATCGTGGCCAGTGGCGAGAGCATCGACGGGGCGGTCTGGATCGACAGGCTGGGGTCATTGCGGCGAAACGATTCGACCCAGCGCACGGCGGGGCGCAGCAGCAGTACCTGACGGATGACGTAGATCACGCCGATCAGCAGCACACCAAGGATCAGCCCGTTCAGCACCGGGTTGGTCATGAAAATGCCGAACAGCGCCTCGTGCAGCGCCGCGACGACACCTGTGACGATAACCAGAAAGATCGCGATCCGTGTCAGATAGACCGAAGGCTGAATCATACGCTACCTGCTTTCAATGATGAGATCGACGCGATTGCCCGGGCCACCGTTGGTGGGCGCCCCCAGCGCCCGCAGCAGGATCCGGAAACTCTGGACACCTTCGTCCAGCAGCGCCAGGCGGACATTGTTGCCCCGGCGCAACGAAAGACGTCGTTTCCAGCCCTCCGTCTCCGTATCGCTGTCGGCATAGGCCCTGATCTGGACCCGGTCGCTGGTGCCCTTCAGGCCTGCGGCAATGTCACGGATCGCTGCGCGACCTGTCGGATCAAGATCCTCCGCCGACCCCAGAAACAGTACGCGGGTCGCGCCTGCTGCGGCCGAAGCCGTCGCGGCAGGGGCCGCGGTGGCAACCTGGCGGGGCGGGGCGGAAGGTTCGGCACGCGGCGGTGTCGGCGCTGTCGCCGGGGCCTCGACCGTGGTCGGTGCCGTCGGGCGGATGACGCGCGGCTCGGTTCTTGGCGGTTCTGGATCCCGGGTCGCCGCGACTGTCGGTGCCGGCGTCGGTGCCCTGGTGGAAGAAACTCCCGCAGGTGCCGGAACTGTGGCTGGCGCAACCGGCCTCGCGATGGTTGTCGCAGATGGCGTAGCTGGAACAGGGGCAGCGGGCGGTTGCAGGGCAACCGTCACGGGCGCACGTGGCGCAGCGGGGCGCGACAGGACCGGTGCCTGACCGGCTATCTGACCGGTTTGCGCGCCGGCATCGCTTTTGCGCGCGCCCGGGGGAGTGAGCCGTACCGGCTCGGCGGGCCTGTTGAACGGCAGTCGATAGCGCTGGGGACCCGGCGATACAGGATTCAACTGCACCTGCGGGGCAGAGGCGACGCCGGTGTTAGCGGTGCCGACGATATCGGGATTGATCCAGACGGAGCCCTGTTGCGCCATGACAGGCGCACCGATCGACAGCGCACCGATGCTGATCGCCATCACCATCATCGACGTTCCGCGCGGACGCTTCGTTTCAGGCCTCTGCCTGCCCTTGCCGCAGGTTGCCAAGTTCACTGCCCTCCAGCCCTGTTTGGGCGGACATTACTGCATCGCCCGCCCAGATCAAAACCCGCCATGACCTGCCGTTACCATGCAGATTGCCAACGATCCGGGAAGCCTGTGGCGAAAATCAGGCAGCCTTGCGCTTCGCTGCATCCTTCAGGGCCTGCAGCAGTGGTTGCTGCATCAGTGCGTTCCCGGCGACAATGCTGCCGTTCTGCAGCATCTTGCGGCCACCGTTCAGGTCCGTCACCAGACCACCGGCCTCGCGGACCAGAACAATTCCGGCGGCCATGTCCCAGGCCTTGAGATCACGCTCCCAGAAGCCCTCGAACCGGCCGGCAGCGACATAGGCGAGGTCCAGCGAGGCAACGCCGAGCCTGCGAATACCTGCGACCCGCCCGGTCAGTTCCTGCATCTCGCGATGGAACGTGGCGTGGCCGTCCTTGCCGATATGCGGGATACCGGTGCCGAAGACCGATTCATCCATGCGCGTGCGACCGGAGACGCGCAGGCGCTTGTCGTTGACGAAGGCACCCCGCCCCTTCTCCGCGTAGTACATCTCGTCCCCGACCGGAGCCAGCACCATGCCCGCCACCAGCTCGCCATGCTGCTGCATACCAAGCGAGATGGAGAAATGCGGAATGCCGTGCAGGAAGTTCGTGGTGCCGTCCAGCGGATCGATGATCCAGAAGCTTTCGGGATCCGCGCCCTTCACTTCTCCGCCTTCCTCCAGCAGGAAGCCGAAATCGGGGCGCGCGCGCTGCAGTTCCTCGCGCAGGATACGCTCCGCCTGCAGGTCAGCGTTGGTGACGAAGTCGCCGGGCCCCTTGCGGGACACCTGCAACTGCTCGATCTCGCCGAAGTCATGCAGCAGCGACCGCCCGGCCTTGCGGACAGCGCGCTCCATGACATTGATCAGGGGGGATTTACGCACGACTCTCGGCCTCTCAGGCGCGGCTGACGTAGGTGCCTTCAGCCGTGGCGATCACGACCTTCTCACCGACGCCAACGAAGGGGGGCACCATGCAGCGCATGCCGTTGTCCAGGATTGCGGGCTTGTAGCTGTTCGCGGCGGTCTGACCCTTCACCACCGGCTCCGTCTCCGTCACTTCCAGCGTCACATGCTCCGGCAGGATCAGGCCCAGGGCCTCTTCCTCGTACATCTCGACCTGCACCATCATGCCGTCCTGCAGATAGACCGCCTGCTCTCCGACCAGGGAGGTGGCGATACTGATCTGCTCGTAGCTGTCGGTGTCCATGAAGGTCACCAGTTCACCATCCGTGAACAGGTACTGGTAGTCCTTCTGCTCCAGACGGGCACGTTCGACCGTCTCGGCGGAGCGGAATCGTTCGTTCAGCTTCGACCCGTCACGCAGGTTCTTCAGTTCCACCTGCAGGTAGGCGCCACCCTTGCCGGGCTGCGTATGCTGAATGCGGACAGCCCGCCAGAGGCCACCCTTGTGTTCGATCACGTTGCCGGGACGGATCGCATTGCCGTTGATCTTCATGCTGGAAAATCCGGTTGCTGAGAAAATTCGGGATATGTGTGAGCGGCGCGGAACCTATCCTTTCCACCTGCCGCTGTCGAGCCATGTTCGCGGCAGGCCGCCCCTGCAGGGGGCCGGACAGTGATCCCTCCTGCCCGGGATGCGTAGAACGGGCAGCCGCACCGGAGGCCCGGACGTGGCCATCGGAGGATTTTCGCCATGACCCTGGAAACAACCGATCCGGCACTTGCCGTCGTCATTGGCGCGGGCGGCGGCATCGGCAGCGCGCTGGCCGACGGACTGGAATGTTCCGGCGACTGGCAGGACGTGTGGCGCACCACCCGTGCCGGAAGGAACCCTGTGGACCTGCAGGACGAGGAAACGATTGCCGACCTGGCGCGGCGCATCCGGGCCGAACCCGTGCCCCTGCGGCTGGTCATCCTCGCCACCGGCTTCCTGCATGACGCCCGCTACAGCCCGGAGAAAACCTGGAGGCACCTCGACCCCGAGCACATGGCAAGGGCCTTCGCCATCAATGCCATCGGCCCGGCACTGGTGATGAAACACCTTCTGCCCCTGCTCCCCGCCAGCGGTCGCGCCGTCTTCGCCGCACTGTCGGCCCGCGTGGGAAGCATCGGTGACAACAGGCTGGGGGGCTGGACCAGCTACCGCGCCTCGAAGGCCGCGCTGAACCAAATCGTCCGTACACAATCCATCGAACTGCGCCGCCGCAACCCCGATGCCATCTGCGTCGCACTGCATCCCGGCACGGTCGCCACCAGTCTTTCCGGCCCCTTTGCCACCCGCGGGCTGACGGTACAGAGCCCGGCGAAAGCGGCGACGGAGCTGCTGTCGGTAATTGACAGGCTGACCCCCTCCGAGAATGGCGCTTTCATGGATCAGAACGGCGAACATATTCTCTGGTAGTCACGCAAGGAGCGCGACAGCGCCCCGCAACCGGACATGCGGTCGCCGGAAACGGACGTTGTGGCCGCCCCGACGCCATTGCCCGCCTGTTCCCTCGGAGAACAGCCGATTCCCGGACCACCGCAACACCTACGTCCCATGGTAGTCGGATCATGAATTCGATACCTGACGAAGCCCTGAATCCATATTCCTGCAATCCAATAGACGCGTTTCGTATTCCATTATGTGATCTGGATCGCAAAAACCCTTGCATCTGCATCTAGTGCTAGAATTCATGTCGACGGCTATGGCAACCTGTATGCGAACGATACGGGATCGACACCCTCATTCCGGGTCGCACGACAGACGGGCGGGAGAAGCAATCAATGAGCCTCATCACCGGAACCGACCTGGACGACACCCTCAGCGGCACCAGCGGCGACGACACCATCCAGGGCCTCGGTGGCGCGGATTCATTGAACGGACAGGACGGCAGGGACCTGTTGTTCGGCGGCGCTGGCAACGACCGGCTGAACGGCGGCGACCTGACCGGCAGTGTCGGGGTCAGCGACGACACGCTGGATGGCGGCGCGGGCGATGACGTCCTGTTCGGCCGCCGGGGCAGTGACGACTATCGGTTCAGCAGCGGTTTCGGCCAGGACGAGATTCTGGACAACAGCGCCGCATCGGATGAGCGCGACCGCATTGTGTTCGACGCCACCGTTGGCCGGCCCGACATTCTGGTTACAACGATCTTCGATCAGACCAGTACCTCCGATCTGCTGCTCACTTCCACAGTCGATGGCTCGTCGATC
>BQJF01000119.1 GCA_021604565.1 Minwuia thermotolerans
CAACGGAACCGACACCTTGCAGGTCACCGTGTCTGACCTGGGCAATACCGGTGCTGGCGGCGTACTGACAACGACGAATTCGTTAAGCCTGACGGTCGATGCCGTGAACGATGCGCCGGTCGCTGTCGCAGATACCATCACGACCGACGAGGACACGCCGGTCGCCATCGACGTGCTGGCCAACGACTCGGACGTGGACGGCGACGCTCTCACCGTCTCCGCTGTCACGCAGGGTGCCAATGGTGCCGTCGCCATCGACGCCGAGAGCGGCCAGGTCACCTACACGCCGGACGCCGACTTCAACGGCGAAGACACGTTCACCTACACCGTTTCCGACGGTAACGGCGGCACCGACACCGAGAGCGTCACGGTCACCGTCAATGCCATCAACGATGCGCCCGTCATCAGCGAGCCCACAGGGGGCCAGTCGATTTCCGTCAGCGGCGGCTCCAGTGGCTTTGTCGAGGGCTTTTCGTTCGCGGCCTTCCAGAGTTCGTTCACGATCGAGGCGATCATCAATCAGGCGGGTGGCCCCCTTGGCGGGCACCGGACGATCGTGGAGGGCGGCAACGACAGCCCCTACTTCGGGCTGATCGACGGGCGCCTCGAACTCTTCCCGTTCGCCGATGATGCCGTCGTTGCGTCCGACACATTCGTTCATGTGGCCGCGACATTCGATGGCACGACATCGCGCCTGTTCGTGGACGGCGTCGAGGTTGCCAGCGGCACCACGCCACCGTCATCCGCGTCCGGAACCGGTCTGGGAATCGGCTTCAATCAGGGTGATAACGGGTTCGAGGGCCTGATCGACGAGGTACGTGTCTGGTCCGTCGTGCGTACGGAAGCGGAGATCGCCGCCAGCAAGGACACCTCGTTGAACGGGGATGAGGCCGGGCTGGAAGGCTACTGGAATTTCGACGGCAGCGACGGCACGAGCTTCGCCGATCTGAGTGGCAACGGCAACGACGGGGTGTTCCGCGACGGGGCAACCCTGAGCACGGAAACTGCTTTCGGCAGCGGATTTTCGGTCGATGAGGACGGCAGCCTGGTCCTGAACGGCACCTCCATCGCCGATCCGGACCTGGCCGAAGGCGATGACACCGCACAGCTTGATATTGGCGTCAGCAATGGCACTGTCACCCTTGACGATACTGCCGGGCTGGCCAGTGTCGTCGGCGATGGCACCGGATCCATCACGATCACCGGTTCCGTTGCCGCCATAAACAATGCCATCGACCAGTTGACCTACGTCCCGGATGCCGATTTCAACGGCACCGACACGCTGGTGCTGGCCGTCTCCGATCTGGGCAACAGCGGCGAAGGCGGCGTGCTGACCGACAGTGCCGAGGTCACCCTGACTGTCAATGCCGTGGACGACGCGCCGGTCGCGGTGGCGGACACAGCGACGACGGACGAGGACACAGCCGTCGCCATCGACGTGCTGGCCAATGACTCCGATGTGGACGGGGACACCCTCACGGTCTCTGCGGTCACGCAAGGTGCCAATGGTGCCGTCGCCATTGATGCCGAGAGCGGACAAGTCACCTACACGCCGGACGCGGATTTCAATGGTGAGGATTCCTTCACCTACACCGTCTCCGACGGCACTGGTGGGACCGACACCGAAACCGTGACGGTCACCGTCAATGCCGTGAACGATGTTCCTGTGGCCCTGGCCGACACCGGCACGACGAACGAGGACACAACGGTTTCCATCGACGTGCTGGCGAATGACAGTGACGTGGATGCGGACACCCTCACCGTCTCCGCCGTCACCCAGGGTGCAAGCGGCGCGGTGGCTATCGACGCCGAGTCCGGCCAGGTCACCTACACACCGGATGCCGACTTCAATGGCGAGGACTCCTTCACCTACACCGTCTTGGACGGCAACGGTGGTGAGAATACCGGGACGGTCACCGTCACGGTCGATGCGGTGAACGATGCGCCGGTCCTGCGCGTCGCAAACGACCTGCCGACACAGATCGAACTGAGCAGCGTTGCGGCCGGAACCGGTGGCTTTGTCATCAATGGCATCGCGACCTCGGATCAGTTCGGCTATTCCGTCAGCAATGCAGGCGACGTCAATGGTGACGGTCTGGCGGATGTCATCATCGGCGGCCAGGGCGACGGCACCGGGGCAGCCGGCAGCAACCGGGGAGCCGGCTATGTGGTCTTCGGCAAGGCAGACGGCACCGCCGTCGAGCTTTCCGACATCGCCGCCGGTACCGGCGGCTTCGCCATCAACGGCGCGGCCAACGGCGACAAGGCCGGCATCACGGTCAGCAGTGTCGGCGACCTGAACGGCGACGGCCTGTCTGACCTGATCGTCGGCGCGCCGAATGCCGACCCGAACGGCGGCAGTTCCGGCGCGACCTTCGTCGTCTTCGGCAAGGCAGACGGCACCGCCGTCGATCTGGCGACGGTCAGTCTCGGAACCGGTGGGTTCGCGATCAATGGTGCCGGGAGCCCCGACTTCTCCGGCACCGCGGTCAGTGATGCCGGGGACGTGAACGGTGACGGTCTGAACGATCTGATCATCGGGGCGATCGGGGCCGACCCCAATGCCAGCTCCGCCGGTGCCAGCTATGTCGTCTTCGGCAAGGCCGACGGAACCGCCATCGAACTTTCGGACATCGAGTCGGGCAGCAGCACCAGTGGCTTTGTCATCAATGGTGTCGCAGCCGACGACGAGTCCGGCCAGGCCGTCAGTGGCGCGGGCGACGTCAATGGCGACGGGCTGGCCGACCTGATCGTCGGCGCACAGAATGCCGACCCGAACGGCAGTGCCTCCGGTTCTGCCTATGTCGTCTTCGGCAAGGCTGACGGTGCGGCGGTCGAGCTGTCGCAGGTCAACGCCGGTGTCGGCGGTTTCACCATGAATGGTGAGAACGTCAACGACACCGCCGGTGTCTCGGTCAGCAATGCCGGCGACGTCAATGGTGACGGCCTGGACGACGTGATCGTCGGCGCCAGCTACAACGACAGCAATGGCCAGAATACCGGTACGGCCTATGTCGTGTTCGGCAAGGCCGGGACATCAACGGTCGAACTGTCCAGCATCGCGGCAGGTGTCGGCGGGTTCGCCATTGTCGGCATCTCCGCCGGGGACGCAGCCGGCAGATCGGTCAGCGCCGCGGGCGACCTGAACGGCGACGGGCTGGCGGATGTGATCGTGGGGGCCAACCGGGCGGATCGCGGGCTCTATGACTCCGGTTCCAGCTTCGTCGTCTTCGGCAAGGCCGACACGGCCACGGTTCAGCTCAGCGATGTCGCGGGCGGTGTCGGCGGCTTTGTCATCGACGGCGCAGCGCAGAGTGACCGGTCCGGCCAGTCTGTCAGCAATGCGGGTGATGTGAACGGAGACGGATCGGACGACCTGCTGATTGGCGCGCCGCTGGCCGATCCCAATGGCAACAGTTCCGGCGCAGCCTTCGTGGTGTTCACGACCAATCCGTTCGAGACCGATTTCAGCGTATTGCCACCCCAGGCTCTGGACGAGGATACCAGCCTCGGCTTCAGCGGACTGTCCGTGGCCGATGTCGATGTGGCGGAGGGCGATGGCAATATCGAGGTCGTGCTGTCCGTCAGCAACGGGGCGCTGGACGTCACGGATACAGCGGCCACCATCAGCGGCGACCTGACCGGCTCGGTCACGATCAGTGGCGCGCTGGCCGATGTGAACGCGGCCATCGCGGACTTCACCTATACGCCGGACGCTGACTTCAATGGCGTCGACAATGGCGTCATCACCGTCTCGGATCTGGGCAACACGGGCGCGGGCGGCGCGCTGACCGACAGCGAGACCATCGCGATCACCGTGAATGCCGTGAACGATGCACCGGTTGCGGCGGCGGACACCGCGACGACGGACGAGGACACAGCCGTCTCCATCGATGTACTGGCCAATGACTCGGACGTGGATGGTGACACCCTCACCGTTTCCGCCGTCACCCAGGGTGCAAACGGCATTGTCGCCATCGACGCTGAAACCGGTCAGATAACCTATACGCCGGATGCCGACTTCAACGGCGAGGACACGTTCACCTACACCGTCAGTGACGGCAACGGCGGTGAAGACACCGAGACCGTGACGGTCACCGTCAATGCCGTGAACGACGCACCGGTTGCGGTGGCGGATACAGCGACGACCGACGAGGATACCACCGTCCTTGTCGACGTGCTGGCCAATGACAGCGATGTGGACAGCGAAACGCTCACCGTCACGGACGTGACCCAGGGCAGCAATGGCACGGTCGCCATCGACAGTCGGACTGGCGAGGTGACCTACACGCCGGACGCCGACTTCAATGGCACCGACAGTTTCACCTATACGGTTTCCGACGGCGCCGCTGCCGGAGGCGGCGCGGCAGTCGCGACACCCAACACCGTCGCGGTGCCGGTGACGCTGAATGACGGCGAGGGCTTCATCTGGGATGTCACCCAGAACGACCTCTCCATCAACAATGGCAGCAACGATGCCTATGATGACGGCCAGAACGTCCGCTTCGGCATCGTCGGCGGATCCGAAACCCAGTATTCAGGCAGCACCGTCTTCCAGAGCGACGATGGCCGCACGCTGGAGGGCACCGCCGATACCAGCATTGCCGGTCTCAGCTTCAACCGTCGGCTGTTCGTGCCCGATGACCAGGGCTTCGCACGCTTCCTGGAGACCATCACCAATACCTCGGGCAGTGCCCAGACCGTCAGCATCACGGTGTTCGGCAATCTCGGCTCCGACGGCAACACCTTCACGCTGGACACCAGTTCGGGTGATGCGGTCTTCGACGCGAGTGACCGTTTCGTCATCTCCGACGATTCCGCAGATGGCAACAGCAACTTCGACCCGACGATGCTGCACTATTTCGAAGGCGTCGATGCGGGTGTCTCGGCCACGGCGGCGAGTCTCTCGGGCGACAACTACAGCTTCACATTCAACTTCGACCTTGCCGCTGGCGAAAGCCGCTCGGTCCTGCATTTCGCAGCCCAGTCCGACACCCTGGCGGAAGCGCAGGCAAAGGTCGCGACCTTCGATGCACTGGATAGCTCGGTCCTCACCGGACTTTCCGGGACGGAACTCTCGCAGATCGCGAACCTGAATATCGGCGCAACGGATACGGAGACGGTCACCGTCACCGTCAACGCCGTGAATGATGCGCCGGTTGCGGTGGTAGACACGGCGACGACCGACGAGGACACGCCGGTTTCCATCGACGTGCTGGCCAATGACTCGGACGTGGACGGCGACGCCCTCACCGTCTCCGCCGTCACGCAGGGTGCCAATGGTGCGGTCGCCATCGATGCCGAGACCGGGCTGGTCACCTACACGCCCGACACCGACTTCAACGGCGAGGACACTTTCACCTACACCGTCAGCGACGGGAACGGCGGTGAGGCCACGGAGACCGTGACGGTCACGGTCGATGCAGTGAACGATGCGCCGCAGCTTGCCTTTGCCCAGGCATCGGGAGCTCCCATCGAGCTTTCGACGATCGAGGCAGGATCAGGCGGCTTCGTCATCAATGGTGCGGCGGCATATGACGCCACCGGTTTCCGGGTCAGCGATGCGGGAGACATCAACGGCGACGGACTGGGTGACCTTCTGGTTGCCGCCAGGGATGCGGACCCGAACGGTGCGTCCTCGGGCGCTGTGTTCGTGGTCTTCGGCAAGGCCGATGCCACGCCGGTCGAACTGTCAGCCATTGCCGCCGGGACCGGAGGATTCGTCGTCAATGGCGCGGCGGCCAACGACGCGACGGGTTCATCCGTCAGCGCCGCCGGTGACGTCAATGGCGATGGCCTTGATGACCTGATCGTCGGTTCTCCCCAGGTCGGTTCGAACCTGGGTCAGGCACATGTGATCTTCGGCAAGGCGGACGGGACAACAATCGAGCTTTCCGACGTCAGCCTTGGCACCGGCGGTTTCGCGATCGACGGCGTGTCCAACCAGGACAGGGCGGGCAGTGCCGTCGCCGGCATCGGTGACCTGAACGGCGACGGCCTCGACGATCTGCTGGTCGGCGCCCAGACCGATGACCCCAATGATACGTCCTCGGGGGCAAGTTTCGTTGTCTTCGGCAAGGCCGATGGCGCAACAGTGAATCTCTCGGATGTCCAGTCCGGAACCGGTGGCTTCGTCATCAACGGCTTCGAGTTCAATGCCCAATCGGGCGAGGCGCTCGACGGCGGCGGCGACATCAATGGTGACGGCATCGAGGATCTGATCATCGGTTCCCGACTGGCCGACCCCGGTGGGGTCAGTGCTGCCGGACAGACCTTTGTCGTCTTCGGCAAGCTGGACACCACAGCAGTGGAACTCTCCGCCGTGGAGGCGGGCACCGGCGGCTTCGCCATCAATGGTGAAGTGGGGTCTGATTTCTCCGGCTACAGCCTCAGCAATGCGGGCGACGTCAACGGCGACGGTCTCGACGATATTCTCGTCGGCGCGCTCGGCAGTGACTACAACGGGATCAATTCCGGTTCTGCCTACGTCGTCTTCGGCAAGGCGGACGGTACGGTTGTGGATCTGGCGACCGTGCGTGGCGGAACCGGCGGCTTCGTGATCAACGGCGTGTCGGCCTACGATCAAGCAGGGCGGTTTGTCAG
Organism: Minwuia thermotolerans; assembly: GCA_021604565.1. Classification (GTDB taxonomy): domain Bacteria; phylum Pseudomonadota; class Alphaproteobacteria; order Minwuiales; family Minwuiaceae; genus Minwuia; species Minwuia thermotolerans_A. The sequence goes on from BQJF01000119.1 coordinate 6,604, forward strand.
CGGCATCGGCGACCTGAACGGAGATGGCCTGGCGGACGTGCTGATCGGTGCACCGTTCGATGACCCCAATGGCGCGGATTCCGGTGCCGCCTTCGTTGTCTTCGGCAAGGCGGACGGAGCTGCGGTGGAACTGGCTTCGGTCGAGAACGGCGTCGGTGGCTTTGTCATCAACGGTGTCTCGACGCTTGACGAGGCAGGTCGCTCCGTCAGCGGTGCGGGTGATGTCAATGGCGATGGCGTGAACGATCTGCTGATCGGCGCACCATCGGACGATCCCAACGGCACCGATTCCGGTGCCGCCTTCGTGGTGTTCACGACCAGTCCGTTCGAGACAGATTTCAGCGCGCTGCCGGCCCAGACCCTGGACGAGGACACCAGCCTCAGCTTCTCCGGACTGTTCGTGGCCGATACCGATCTGGCAGAGGGCGATAGCAATATCGAGGTCGTGCTGTCCGTCAGCAACGGCACGCTGGACGTCACGGATACAGCCGCCGCCATCAGCGGCGACCTGACCGGTTCGGTCACGATCAGCGGTGCGCTGGCCGACGTCAACGCGGCCATCACGGACTTCACCTATACACCGGACGCTGACTTCAACGGTGTGGACAGTGGCGTCATCACCGTCTCGGATCTGGGCAATACGGGCGCGGGCGGTGCGCTGACCGACAGCGAAACCATCGCGATCACGGTGAACGCGGTCAACGATGCGCCGACAGCGGTGGACGATACCGCGACAGTAGATGAGGATTCGTCTGTCGAGATCGACGTGCTGGCCAACGACAGCGACCTGGATGGAGATCCAGTCAGTATCGCGGCCTTCACGCAGGGCGCAAATGGCAGTGTCGGAAACGAGAGCGGCAGCCTGGTCTACGTTCCGGATGCCGATTTCAATGGCACCGACAGCTTCACCTACACGATCTCCGACGGCAATGGCGGGGAGGACACGGCGACAGTCACCGTGACGGTCGATCCGGTGAATGATGTCCCCGTTGCCGTGGCGGACACAGCAACGACCGATGAGGACATCGCGGTGTCCATCGACGTGCTGGCCAACGACAGCGACGTGGATGGAGACGTCCTTACCGTCTCTGCCGTGACCCAGGGTGCCAATGGCGCTGTTTCCATCGACAGCCGCAACGGTGATGTCATCTACGCACCGGACGCCGACTTCAACGGCACTGACGCCTTCACCTATACCGTCTCAGACGGCGATGGCGGCACTGACACGGAGACCGTCACGGTCACCATCAATGCCGTGAACGATGCGCCGACAGCGGTGGACGACACGGCCACGGTCGATGAGGATTCCTTCATCGAGATCGATGTGCTGGCCAACGACTCGGACGTGGATGGGGACGCGGTCAGCATCTCGACCTTCACCCAGGGCGAAAACGGCTCCGTGGGGACGGAAGGCGGCAATCTGACATACAATCCGGACGCCGATTTCAACGGTACGGACAGCTTCACCTACACGATTTCGGACGGCAATGGCGGCACCGACACGGCGACGGTAACCGTCACCGTCGATCCGGTGAATGATGCACCAACAGGGACCGGCGGCACCGGTGCGGCGCAACAGTTCGTGGCCGCAAACAATGACTTCGTGACCGTTGCCAATGATGCAGCCCTCAGCCCGTCAAGCTGGACGGTCGAAGCCTGGATCACCACCACCGACACAGGCAACGACTTCAACCGCGTCGTGACCAAGCCGGTGGGCGGCGGTCAGAATTTCAGCCTGGTGGTCAAGAACGGACTGGCGCATATCCGCTTCGACGGCGGCTCCGGTGGCCAGCAGGTCGAGGCCGGGTTTGTCGCCGACGGCACCCCGCACCACATTGCAGGCACTTACAACGCGCCAAATGACCTGCTGATCCTCTACGTCGACGGCGCCGAAGTTGGCAGACTGACAACAGTAGGAACACCGGTCACCAGCGCGGAAGACCTGTTCATCGGCCGGTTCAGCAGCAACTTTGCCGACAATTTCGACGGCGACATCGCCGAGGTCCGGTTCTGGTCGGAGGCGCGCACGGATGCGCAGATCGCCGCCGACTTCGATCAGGTGATCGATACCGACGCCGAGACCAGGCTGGAGCTGTATCTGACCTTCGGTGGTCATGTTCAGGATGCGTCCGGCAATGACCGTGACGGCACCTTCGGCAGCACCCCCACCTTTGTCGCCTCCGACGCGCCGGTCGATCAGACCGTCAACACGCCGGAAGACGTGGCGGCCACCGTTTTCGGCATGGCCGTCGCGGACATCGATGCGGGTGCAGGCGAGATCAGCGTCACGCTGACATCGACCAATGGCGTCATCGACATCACGCTGGGGACTGCGACCGTCAGCGGGGATCTGAGCAAGTCGGTCACTCTGACCGGCACGGTGGCAGAGGTGAATTCCTCCCTGAATGCCTTCACCTACATTCCCGATGCCGACTTCGCTGGCCAGGACACCATCAACCTGACCGTTTCCGATCAGGGCAACACGGGTTCGGGCGGCGCGCTGACGGCAGTTGCGTCGACCACAATCAACGTCATCTCCGACACCATCAACGCCCTGTTCACCGAAGGCGCGGACAGCGTCGATTTCGCGGCGGGTGAGGGTCTCGTCAGTGAAGGCGGTGACAACAACAACGCCCTGGGTGGCAACGATACCGTCACCCTGCCCGACGACGGGGCCTCCGGCTTCGACATCGCGTCGGCATTCCTGGGCGGGGCAGGCGATGATTCGATCAGCGGTGGCGCGCTTGGCGACACCATCGATGGCGGCACCGGTGCGGACACCATCAACGGAGGCGGCGGGGCTGACAGCCTGGAAGGCGGCGACGGGATCGATGTTCTCGATTTCTCCGACAACCTCTCCGAGGTCGGCGTCACGATCAGTCTGGCGGCCGGTACGGCCAATGATGGCACCAGCACCGACACGGTTTCAGGGTTCGAGGTCGTCATCGGTTCCGCACAGGCGGACAGCCTGGTGTCAGCCAGCACCAGCACAACCCTGTCCGGCGCGGCAGGCGACGACACCATTACCGCCTTTGGTGACGCCCAGACCTTCTTCGGTGGGGATGGTGCCGACAGGCTGAACGGTGGCAGCAACGACGATACCCTGGACGGCGGCATCGGCAATGACACCATGCTGGGTGGGTCGGGCAATGACTGTCTGACCGGCGGCGCGGGGGATGATTTCTTCAACGGCAATGCCGGTGACAATCAGTTCTTCGGCGGCGACGGCAACGACACCGGCTTTGCCGGCCAGGGCAACGAGACCCTGGTCGGTGGCGACGGCATCGACACGGTTTCCCTCTCCACCGGGACGGAAGCGCTGGACATCGACCTGACGGCAGGCACTGCCACCGGCGCGACGCTGAGCATCAGCATCTCCGGCTTCGAGCAGGTCGCAGGCAGCAATCTCGACGACACTATCCAGGGCGCCACAGACACGGAGCAACTGCAGGGCCTGGACGGCAACGACAGCATCACTGCCGAATCGGCCACCGCGACCTTCGTGATCGGCGGCGACGGCAACGACACGCTGGTTGGCGGCACGGCTGGGGATTCCCTGTTTGGCGGTGCCGACGATGACAGCGTTCTGGGCGGCGACGGCGACGACAGCCTGTTCGGCGACACCGGCAACGACACGATGAAGGGCGCGGCAGGCGCCGATACGCTGAATGGCTTCGACGG
>BQJF01000120.1 GCA_021604565.1 Minwuia thermotolerans
GTATCATGGCCCGGCGGGATCAGCGGCACTTCCCCCACTTCCTCCCGCATTCCGGTCGCGTAGCCCTTCAGGTCATCCCCGGCGGAGAAGGAGTCGCCACTGCCGATGAAGACGATGACGCGGACAGAATCGTCCATCTGCGCATGGGTCAGGGCCTCGATCAGGTCCCGTTTCATGGCCGACGTCATGCCGTTCTTGCGCTCCGGCCGGTTCAGGGTCACCCACAGGATGCCCGGATCGCTGAGCGAAAGTTCAAAGCCCTTGTATGCACCCATCCGCATGATCGTTCCTCCCCAGGACATGTTTCCGGGATGGTAGACCGATTAGCGGCGGGCGGGAAAGATTCCCCGCTCAGGGTTGGGCAATCGCGCCCTAAATCCCCTGTCCTGCCGTCACTTCTTCTCCCGTCGGGCGGGAAGGAGGAGGTGCCGGACTCAGGCCTGTTTCAGCGCCGCCGCGACGGTTGCGACGCGATTGCCGACCAGTTCGATGGACTTCCGTGCGGCTTCGTCCTGCACGGCGCCGTCGGCGTCGAAGGTCTCGGCGTTGCAGCTCAGCGCCCGCTGCTGCGGCACCACCAGCACACCGATGTTGCCCAGGATCGCGCGGACATGCACCAGTCCGCGCAGGCCACCCAGCGCGCCGCCGGACCCGGCCACCAGACCGGCGACCTTGCCCTGGAAGGCATGCAGCGGCGGTCGGCCCTCGATGGGGCGGGACACCCAGTCGATGGTGTTCTTCAGCAGCGGCGTGATGGAGCTGTTGTATTCCGGGCAACCGATCAACAGGCCGTCGTGCGCGTCGAACATGTCCTTCAGCGCGATGACGTTTTCGGGGAAGCCGCTGTCCGCCTCCAGATCGCCGTCATAGATCGGCAGTGGCCAGTCACCGAGTTCCAGCCAGGTCACCTCCGCCCCTGCACCTTCCGCGCCGCGCACGGCAGCCTGTGCCAGTCTGCGGTTGACGGAATCGCGGCGGATGCTTCCGGCGAAGGCGAGAATACGTGCTGTCATGTCCTGCTACCTGTTCCCTGTACATGTCGCTGTCGGCAAACCTAGGTCGGTTCACCGGATTTCGCCAGCCGGTCGCGCCAGTCGGTTCACCCGGCGGAACCGCAACATGGTTGCGCGCCGATGGCTTATCGGGGACGGTTGCGCAGGCCGTAGCGGTATTCGCCCGAGGAGAGATGCCATGATTCCGACAATCACCATGCTGTATGCGGGCCTGCTGGGGCTGTTGCTGATCGTGCTGTCATTCCGCGTCGTGGGCTTTCGCCGGAAGAGCGGTACAGGCATCGGTGACGGGGACAGCGAGACCGGCGCGCGCCTGATCCGGGCGCATGGCAACTTCATCGAGTATGTTCCGTTCTGCCTGCTGGTCCTGCTGCTGCTGGAACTGGCGGGGGAGAACCCGATTGCCCTCCATGTCTTCGGGGCGCTGCTGTTCCTGTCGCGGATCGCGCATGCCAGCGGCCTGTCAAAGGCCTCCGGTGCCACGCCCGGACGCTTTGGCGGTGCGCTGGTGACCTTCCTGCTGCTGATCGTCGGTTCCGCCTGGCTGATCCTGCGCAGCGTCATGTGGCAGATGGGCTGAGAACGGACGGTCGTCAGCCCGTCTCATCCGGTCCGATGAGGTGGGCGAAGCTGCCGCTCACCGAACCGGAGATCCGACCCATGTCGTCGCGTTGGTGTCCCAGGGCGTCGCGGGCCCGGAACAGGGGTGTGCCTGCGCCTTCCTGCAGGATCGTGGCGTAGTGGAATTCGTGGCCGACGAGATTCCCTGGCCAGGGCAGGTGTCCAGCCTGTGTCAGGCGGCGATAGCCCAGGTGCAGGCGGCGGGCGGCGAAGCTGGTTGAAACCGGCAGCAGTCCGGACATGCGGTGAGCCTGACCGTCGCTGTCCGTCAGGCTTTCCCCCAGGACCATGTAACCTCCGCATTCGCCGTATATGGCTTTCCCGGACCTGGCGGCGCTGCGCAGGCTGTCCATGAAACATGTGTTCGCAGCAAGCTGGCCCGCATGCAGTTCCGGATATCCACCGGGCAACAGGATGAAGTCGGCCTCCGTGTCGGGTGACTGATCGGCGAGAGGGGAAAAGGGCATGATCTCCGCCCCTGCATCGCGCCAGTGCCGCAGCAGATGCGGATACATGAAACAGAACGCCGTATCCTGCGCCACCGCAACGCGCTGCCCCGGCGGTGGCAGCATGCGCACCGGCGCGTCGGGGTGCGTCAGGGGCGTCGCCAGGGCCAGCAGATCCGCCACTGATACCGCCGCGCTCACGGTCCCGGCCAGCAACGACAGTCGTGTTTCAAGGTCCGGCAGCTCCGCCGCCGGAACCAGTCCCAGATGGCGGGATGGCAGCTCGATACCGCCTTGTCGCGGGACCGTCCCCAGTATCGGGATGTCCAGATGTTTCAGGGCGGTCTTGAGGATGTCGGCATGCCGCGCGCTGCCCACGCGATTCAGGATCAGCCCGGCGATGCGCGTGTCGCCGCGATGGCGGCTGAAACCCTCCACCAGTGCCGCGACCGACTGCGCCTGACGCGCCACATCCAGTACCAGCACCACCGGCAGGTCCAGCGCCGCCGCCAGGTCGGCGGTGGAGCCGGAACCGTCCGCACCGCCGTCGAACAGGCCCATCACACCTTCCACCAGCAGCAGGTCATGGTCTGCCGCCTGCCGTGCCGCGAGCGCGCGCAGGGTCGCGGTATCCATCGCCCAGGGATCGAGATTGACGGAATCCTGTCCCAGGACCGCTGCATGCAATGTCGGGTCGATGTAGTCGGGGCCGCACTTGGCCGCGGCAACCTTCACACCCGCTTGTCCCAGTGCGCCGAGCAGACCGGCGGTGAGGCTGGTCTTGCCCGCGCCGGAATGCGGTGCCGCCAGGATCAGCCCGCGCGCCAGGTGCCGGCTCACCCGGACTGCTGGTCGCGGCGACCGAGCCTGTTGGTGATCACGGATGGGTCGGCAAACTCTCCGTCGATCCAGTTCAGGGCGGATCGCAGGCCGACCACGCCGCCGACGACAACCAGCGCCGGGGGCTTCAGCCCCTCCCGCACCACCGTCTCCGCCGCCGCGGCCAGCGTGGTCTCGACCACCCGCTGGCCGGGCAGGGTGGCGTCGGTGACGATGGCGACCTGTTCCTGCTGATCCCGCCCCCCGGCGATCAGGCTGTCGGCGATCTGCGCAAGGTGCTTCACCGCCATGTACATGACGATGACAGGGGAGCCCTTCGCGATGGCATGCCAGTCGACCTTCGACGGGGTCAGACCGTTCTGGTCGTGTCCGGTCAGGAAGGTGACCGACTGGTTCACGTCGCGGTGGGTCACCGGAATGCCGGCATAGGCCAGGCCGCCGACACCTGCGGTCACGCCGGGAATGATGCGGAACGGGATACCCGCCTCCACCAGTGCCAGCGCCTCCTCTCCTCCACGTCCGAAGACGAAGGGGTCGCCACCCTTCAGCCGCAGCACCCGCTTGCCTGCCTGTGCCAGCGCGATCAGGCGGAGCGTGATGTCGCGCTGCTTCGGCGATGGCTTGCCGCCGCGCTTGCCCGCGAACTCCACCAGTGCGCCGGTGCGCGCCCAGCCGAGGATGCGGGAATCCACCAGTGCGTCATAGACGATCACATCCGCCTGCTGCAGCGCCGAGAGCGCGTGCAGGGTCAGTAGGCCCGGGTCGCCCGGCCCGGCACCGGCCAGCCAGACCCAGCCGGGCTGGAACACCGGCCAGTCGCCGCCGGGTGGCAGGGTGATGTCGTTCGTTCGGTCCATGGCGTTCTTCTAGCACGATGGTCGCGGCAGGGAAGTCCGTCCAGGCGTCACGGACTGCTTTCCCGGCGACCTGATGCGCGGCCCGGAGAAATGCGCGCGGGAGGATGACAGGTGCGCCGCTGCGTGCTTCCCTTCGCGCATCTGGATTCGGGGGAGGTACTGGGCATGGCGGATCGTATCGGTTTCATCGGACTGGGGGCCATGGGCGGACCCATGGCGGCCAATCTGGCCCGCAAGGGACACGACATGACCGTCTATGACACGGATATCGCGAAGACCGTGCCGCTGGCCGATCTCGGGGCCTCGGTCGCCGGGTCGGTGGCGGAACTGACGGCTGCGGTCGATCTGGTGATCACCATGCTGCCCGACTCGCCGGATGTGGAGGCCGTGCTGCTCGGCCCCGGCGGCGTGCGGGAGAGCGGGCGACCGGACATGGCCGTGATCGACATGTCGACCATCGCGCCCGCCACCACGGATCGCCTGTTCACGGCCCTGACGGAGGCCGGGATCGGTTTTGCCGACGCGCCCGTCGGGCGTCTGGTGGCGCACGCGATCAGGGGCGAGTCGCTTTTCATGGTCGGCGCCTCCGGCAATGACTTCGGTCGGGTGAAACCGGTGCTGGAGGGGATGGGAACAACCATCCACCACTGCGGCGGACCGGGCAGCGGGATCCGCACAAAGCTGGTGAACAACCTGATCGCCATCTCCGTCTGTCAGGTGAATGCGGAGGCGGTGACGCTGGCGCAGGCCTTCGGGCTGGATATCCGTTCGACGCTGGATGTGGTCAATGGCACAACCGCCACCAATGGCCATCTGGTCAGCGCCTGGCCGAACAAGGTGCTGGTGGATGACACCGACCCCGGCTTCCGGATCCGGCTGGCGCACAAGGATGTCGCACTGGCGCTGGACGCGGCGAAGGAGGCCGGGATCCCCATGATCGCCGGTTCTGCCGTGGCCCAGGCACTGACAGCGGCCAAGGGTACGGCGGGCTTTGGCGAGCGGGATTTCTCGGCGCTGCTGGATTTCGTCTCCGGCATGGCCGGAATCAAGCCGCCCCGGTTCGACACATGACGGCACTGGCGGAACGGCTGGTCGCGGCGCTGCAACAGCGCGGAACCCGCCACATCTTCGGCGTACCCGGTGGCGGCTCCAGCCTGGACCTGATCGAGGCCTGCGGGCGTCAGGGTGTCGGGTTCGTGCTGACCCGAAGCGAGACCTCCGCCGTGCTGATGGCTGCGGCTTCGGGGGAGCTTTCCGGTGCGCCCGGTGCCGCCCTGACCGGCGTCGGGCCGGGGGCATCGGCGGCGATGAACGGCATGGCCTACGCATCGCTGGAACGCTCGCCCCTGGTACTGCTGACCGACAGGATCGAGCCGACCGCCGCGCGCCCGACCTGGCACCAGGTCTATGATCAGCCCGCCGGCTTCGCCCCGGTGTCCAAGGCTGCGCGCTGGATCCGGCCAGACACTGATCCGGATGAGATCGCTGCCTTGCTGGACCTGCCTGCACAGGAACCGCAGGGTCCGGTGCATCTGGACATGGTGGCGGCGGAAGCCGGGGTCGATGCCCCCGCCATTCCCGATGCCGCGACCGGACCTGTTTCAGGTGCCGTGCCGGACAGCCTGAAGCAGCGTATCGCCGGGGCCACGAAGCCGGTGATGATCGTCGGCCTGCAGGCCCGGCACCTGGGTGATGAAACTCGTGCCCTGGCCCATGCGCTTGGTGCCGCATGCCTGACGACATACAAGGCCAAGGGCGTGATCTCCGACCATGATCCGCTGCTGGTGGCACAGTTCACCGGCGGCACGGCGGAGGCCGCGGCCCTGTCCGCCGCAGACCTGATCATCATGGTCGGGCACGATCCGATCGAGATGATTCCGGGTGTCTGGAGCTACACGGCACCTGTCGTCGCGCTGTCGACCTGGGACTGGGCGGCGGCCGGGGGATATCCGGAACCCGAACAGATCGCGGTGGGCGACCTGCGGCGGATGCTGGCCGAAACGACCCCGGCGTCGCCTCGCCCCGGCTGGGATCGTGATGAGCTGGCGCGGCTGCGCGCTGCCTATCGCCGCCGTATCGCCTATCCGGAAGTTGCGGGAATCTCCCCTGACTTCGTCATCGATGACGTTCAGCGCGCCGCGGCTGCGGGTACCCGGCTGACCGTCGATGCCGGGGCGCACATGTTCCCGACCCTGGCCCGCTGGATGGCGGACGAACCGTGCGGCGTGCTGAAATCGAACGGCCTTTCCACCATGGGCTACGCGCTGCCCGTGGCCATCGCCAGTGCCCTGCACGAACCCGACCGGCCCGTTGTCGCGGTCACCGGCGACGGCGGCATGATGATGTGCCTGCCGGAGTTGGCAACGGCGGCGGAGCACGGGCTGGACATCACCGTCATCGTGCTGAACGACGCCCTGCTCAGCCTGATCGACGTCAAGCAGCGCAAGCAGCAGCGTCCGCAGGCGGGTGTTGCATCACGTCCCGTCGATTTCGCCACGATGGCACAGGCGCTGGGCTGCCACGGGGCCACCGTGCGCAGGCCGGAGGAACTGGCCCGGGTGCTGGAGAGTGCCTCAGGGATTTCCGGCCCGCGGCTGATCGATGTGCACATCGATCCGGGCGGTTATGATGCCCAGCTGGATGCCATGCGGGGCTGAGGCGGTGGCTGCCAACAGCCCCGAAATTGTGTAGACAGTCCGCAGAGAAACATTCGCGGCCCCGAGGGAGTTCCAAGCCATGCGTGATCTGCAACAGCCCGGCCGTTCGGTCGTTCATGCCACCAACGGCGCGGCGGCGACGTCGCATCCGCTTTCCACCCTGGCGGCGATGGAGATCCTGCAGGCAGGCGGCAATGCCATCGATGCGGCGGTTGCCGCCTGCGCCGTGCAGTGCGTCGTCGAACCCATGTCCACGGGCATCGGCGGCGACTGCTTCGTGCTGCTGCAGAAGGGCGCGCAGGGGCCGGTAATCGGCCTGAACGGCTCCGGCCACGCGCCGGAAGGGCTGACCGCCGAGCATCTGCTGGGGCAGGGGATCAGCCAGATCGGGCTGGAGAGCCCGCATTCGGTCACCGTCCCCGGTGCCGTCGATGCCTGGTGTCGCCTGCTGGAGGATCACGGCAGCATGGGCATCGACCGGGTGCTGCAGCGGGCCATCCACTATGCTGCGGAGGGTTTCGCCATCACTCCGCGCGTCTCCGTCGACTGGTCGCGCAACGTGAAACGCCTCAGCGGCGACGCCAATTCCACCGCCCAGTACCTGCGGAACGGGGCGAGCCCGAAGGTCGGCCAGACCTGGCAGTCCCCGGAACTGGCAGAGACGCTGAAACGCATTGCGACGGAGGGCCGCGACGGCTTCTACGCCGGTCCCGTCGCCGACGACATCGTCAGCTATCTGAACAGCATCGACGCCACCCACACGCTGGACGATTTCACCGCCCAGCGCTGCGAGTACGTCGATCCGATCTCCAGCGAGTATGCCGGGCGCCAGATCACCGAGATTCCGCCCAACGGGCAGGGCATCACGGCGCTGCTGATGCTCAACATCCTGAAGGGCTATGACCTGTCCGCCTATGGCCCGGTCAGTGTCGAGCGGCTGCATATCGAGGCGGAGGCGACGCGTCTGGCCTTTGCCGCCCGCGACCAGCACGTCGCCGACCCGCGCCAGGCCGATGTGCCGGTGGAGATGCTGCTGTCCGGCGAATTCGCCGACGAACTGCGGAACCGGATATCGCTCAGCCACGCCATGCCCGACGACGATCAGGCGACCGGGCCGCAGTACCGCGACACGGTCTATCTGACCGTGGTGGACCGGGACCTGAACTGCGTCTCCTTCATCAACTCGCTCTATTTCGCCTTCGGATCCTGCAAGACCGCGCCGAAGTCCGGCGTGCTGCTGCAGAACCGTGGCGCGGGCTTCGTCGTGAAACCGGGCCACCCCAATTGCATCGCTCCGCGCAAGCGTCCCCTGCACACCATCATTCCGGGCATGGCGCTGAAGGACGGGCGCTGCGAGATTTCCTTCGGCGTCATGGGCGGTGGCTATCAGCCTGTCGGCCATGCCCATGTGCTGACCAACATCTACGACTATGGCATGGACGTGCAGGAAGCCATCGACTGTCCCCGCGCCTTCCACGTCGGCGGCAAGCTGGATGTGGAGCGCAGCCTGCCACGCGACGTGGTGGAGGGCCTTGCCGCCCTGGGCCATGAAACGAATGAACCGGAGATGCCCTGGGGTGGCGGTCAGGCCATCATGATCGACTATGCCAACGGCACCCTCGCCGCCGGTTCCGACCCCCGCAAGGACGGCATGGCCATGGGCTACTGATGAGTTGATTGCGGTCTGTTCCGTCCCTTGGAGTTTGTCTGTGGACCGTGCCGCCCCTCTCCCCCTCCCGGCCACCTACGGGATTATCCTGAATGGGTGGCCGGGAGGGGGAGAGGGGCGGCACGGTCGGCGCAAGAGACCGGAGAAGGGGTGGAACGGCCCGCAGAGAACCTCCTCACTACGGAGTCACATCACATGACGAAGACTGTACTGCTTGCCGGCTGGGTCTCCAAGGGCAAGGGCCCGGCCCTGAAGGCCGCGCTGACCACCGACTGGATCATCGAAGCCTGTGACCCGGCGGAGGAGCCGGAGCGGTTCCGGGAACTGGCGCCGAAGGCGGATGCCATCGTCGGCGGGCACATCAATGCGCCCTGGCCCGCGACGCCGGACCTGAAACTGTTCCAGATTCCCTTCACCGGCTACGACTTCCTGGCACCGGAGAAGCTGCCGAAGGGCACGTTCTGCTGCAATACCTACGAGCATGAGACCGCCATCGCCGAATACATCCTGCTGACCATGCTGGAGTGGGAGATCGGCCTGCGCCACACCGACCGGAAGTTCCGGGAGGTCGGATGGGACGGCAAGGGCGCGGCACAGGGGCCGGTGCACGGCGAAGTGCGTGGCAAGACCGTCGGTATCATCGGCTATGGCCACATCGGGCGGGAGGTCGCGATCCGCGCCCGTGGCTTCGGCATGCAGGTGACCGGTGTCGGACGGCGGGAGATGGATACCCCGGCGGAGATCGACCGCTACGAGACCGTCGGCAACGGCCTCGAACGGTTGCTGGCGGAAAGCGACTACGTGGTCGTCTGCTGCCCGCTGAACGATGACACGCGCGGCATGATGAACGCGGAGCGGTTCGCGTTGATGAAACCGACCGGCCTGATCATCAACGTGGCCCGTGGCCCGGTGCTGGAGGAGGAAGCGCTCTACAACGCTCTGGCGACGAAGCAGATCGGCGGCGCGGTCATCGATGTCTGGTACCAGTACCCGAATGCGGAGGACCGCAACCCTTCGCCGTCGCGCTTCCCGTTCCAGGAACTCGACAACCTGATCATGACGCCGCACAACTCCGGCTGGACCCAGGAACAGATCGACCGCCGCTGGACCTTCGTCGCCGCCAACCTGGACCGGCTGGCCCGTGGCGAGCCGCTGCAGAACGTGGTGTTTCAGGGCACGCGGGAAGACTGATCCGCCCCCGTTCGGGGCGCGACCAGCCCCGGCGCGCGGAGCAGTTGCGCCGCGCCCGGCCTTCGGCTAGGTTCCGCCGTCCGCGGGCGGCACCTGACCGTCCGAGACCAGCGCCGACCGGCCCGTCTCCCGCAGGGTGACAGCCGCCAGCGCATCCGCGGAGAGGTGCCGGAGTGGTCGAACGGGGCGGTCTCGAAAACCGTTGTACTGGTGACAGTACCGAGGGTTCGAATCCCTCCCTCTCCGCCATCAAATCTTTGTTTTTGTTGATATATTTATATTATCATGGGCCGCCTCCCGAACCCCCCGGCTTCCGCCGGGCTCCGCGCCTTGATACCCCCAACTGCGAACCCGAGAACGCATTGGTGCGTCGATTCTCCACGCGCCCGGGTCGCTTTTCTCTGCCGGCGTTTCAGCGGTTCGCTTTGGTGTTTGGGCGAATGTGGCTCAGTTGAAGCCCAGCATCGCCCGCTGATCATCCCAGTGCAGCGGCAGGTCGATGCGCTTGATCAGCGTCTCGGCGGTGAGTTCCGGCGGCTGTCGCCCGGCCAGGATCGCCTCGGTGATGTCGGGTGCAAGGAATGCCAGCGGCAGGACCTGGCTGATGTAGCGGTCACTGACACTTTCTAATCGGGCGATGTCCGAGAGGGTAGCCACCCGGCCCTGCTTGAGGTCGTCGAACCAGGCATGG
>BQJF01000121.1 GCA_021604565.1 Minwuia thermotolerans
GAGATGGTGATGCCGGGCGACAACATCGCGATGGTGGTGGAGCTGATCAACCCGATCGCGATGGACGAGGGACTGCGCTTCGCCATCCGTGAAGGCGGCCGCACCGTCGGTGCCGGCGTCGTCGCGAAGATCGTCGAGTAAGGTCTGAGACGCCGTATCTGCCGGGCTGCGTCGCCACTGGCGGCGCTGCCCGCGAAGATGCGGTGGGCATAGGAGTGTAGCTCAATTGGTAGAGCACCGGTCTCCAAAACCGGGGGCTGTGGGTTCGAGTCCCTCCACTCCTGCCAGCACCTGACGCCAGACAAGGGGTCGGCACCAGGCAAGGCAACAGGCGTCACCAGATCGGACGCAACGATCAAGACACGCAACGGAACGGGATCACGATGGCAAAGTCCAGATCAGGACAGGGCAAGGGCGGACAGGGCAAGGTCACCAGGGGTGGCCAGAACCGGGGCGGTGCATCCGCCGAGGTTGCGGCGCCCGTGAAGACCGGCGACCGCGCGTCCGCAAAGAAGCGTACCGGTCCGTTGCAATTCCTTCAGCAGGTGCGTGCGGAAGGTGCCAAGGTTACCTATCCGACGCGGAAGGAAACCGGCATCACTACCCTGATGGTCTTCATCATGGTGGCACTGGCGTCGGTGTTCTTCCTGCTTGTCGACATTATCATTCAGACCGGCGTTGGTTTCGTTCTGGAACTGGGGAGCTGACCTGACATGCCAATGCGCTGGTACATCGTGCACGCCTATTCCGGCTTCGAGAAGAAGGTCGCCGAGGCCATCCGCGAGCAGATCGAGCAGAAGGACATGGCCGACCTGATCGAGCAGGTTCTGGTGCCGACCGAGGAAGTGGTCGAGATGCGCCGGGGCCAGAAGGTCAATTCGGAGCGGAAGTTCTTCCCCGGTTACGTGCTGGTGAAGATGGACATGACCAACGAGAGCTATCACCTGGTCAAGAACGTCGGCAAGGTGACAGGCTTTCTCGGCACCGCGAACAAGCCGCAGCCCATCCCGGACCGGGAAGCCGAGCGGATCCTGCAGCAGATGCAGGACGGCATCGAGCGTCCGAAGCCGTCGATCATGTTCGAGATCGGGGAGCAGGTGCGGGTATCCGACGGCCCGTTCGCGTCCTTCAACGGCATTGTCGAGGATATCGACGAGGAACGCACGCGTCTGAAGGTCTCCGTCTCCATCTTCGGGCGGGCAACGCCGGTCGAGCTGGAATATACCCAGGTCGAGAAACTCTGATCCTTGACAGCCATCCGAATTTGTACTTGCGGTCTGGCTGTCAGGTCGTTAAAAGCCGTTCGCTCATTCCGAATTGCCGGAAATGAAATCCGCAATGTCAACTGCGAAAGCGGTTCGTGATCATCGAACCATGACGCAGCGCTGGCTTGCGGTCGTTTGTGTGGGAGGCGAGCCATCGCCGGACCACGCACCCGTTCTTGAAGTTGAGAAGGGACTGAAATGGCCAAGAAAATTGCTGGCTACATCAAGTTGCAGGTGCCCGCGGGCTCTGCCAATCCATCACCGCCGATCGGCCCGGCCCTGGGTCAGCGCGGTCTGAACATCATGGAATTCTGCAAGGCCTTCAATGCGGCCACGCAGCAGATGGAAAAGAACATGCCGATCCCGGTGGTGATTACCGCCTTTTCCGATCGCTCGTTCACCTTCATCACGAAGACGCCGCCGGCGTCCTATTTCCTGAAGAAGGCCGCGAAGCTGCAGAGCGGCGCCAAGACACCGGGCAAGGGCACTGTCGGCAAGGTTACCTCCGCGCAGGTCCGCGAGATTGCGGAAGCGAAGATGGAAGACCTGAATGCCAATGACATCGACCAGGCGATGAAGATCATCGCCGGTTCCGCCCGTTCCATGGGCATCGCGGTGGAGGGCTGAGGACATGGCCAAGAAGGGTAAGCGCTATTCGGCTGCTATCGAGACCGTCGACCGCAACTCCGAGATCGAACTCGAAGCTGCGATCCGGCTCGTGAAGGCCAACGCGAAAGCGAAGTTCGACGAGACCGTCGAGATGACTGTCGGCCTGGGTGTCGATCCGCGTCATGCCGACCAGATGGTCCGTGGTGTGGTTCAGTTGCCGAACGGCACGGGCAAGACGGTGCGTGTCGCCGTGTTCGCACGTGGCGACAAGGCGGACGAGGCGACCAGCGCCGGTGCCGATGTCGTCGGTGCGGAGGATCTGATGGAGCGGGTGCAGAACGGCGACATGCCATTCGACCGCGTCATTGCCACGCCGGACATGATGCCGATCGTCGGTCGCCTGGGCAAGATCCTGGGTCCGCGCGGCATGATGCCGAACCCGAAGCTGGGTACGGTGACGCCGAACGTCGCCGACGCGGTGACGGCGGCCAAGGGTGGTCAGGTTGCCTTCCGTGTCGAGAAGGCCGGGATCATCCATGCCGGTATCGGCAAGGCGAGCTTCGGTGAGGAGCAGCTGATCGAGAATGCCCGTGCCCTGATGGATGCCTTGCTGAAGGCAAAGCCGTCGGGTGCCAAGGGCCAGTACCTGAAGCGGATCGCCGTGACCTCCACCATGGGGCCGGGCGTGAAGGTTGATGTGGCGTCGGCCGGCAGCAACGCCGGCTGATCGTCGCAAGTGGAGTTTCGTCGGCGGACCTGTCCGTCGGCGGCACCCGGCCGGATACCCTTTCGGGGGTGAAGGCCGGACCTGTCCGAGACTGCGGGTGTCGCGAGGGTGTTTCACCAGCGTGACCTAAGTGCCAGACGGTTCCCTCGCGGGAGCAGGCAGCCGGTAATAGACGGGGGAAGGTGCATCGGGATCCGACCAATCGGTCACCTGGTTCGCCACCCTGGGGCAGGCTTTGAGAGCGGAGCAGAACCGGCTTGCCGGGACTGTTCCAGGGTAGAGGCCCGGCGAAGGCTTGCCGGAACCGGGCTTCAGATGAGGAGCGAAACCGTGAACCGAGAACAGAAATCGGAGCTGGTTGCATCATTGCACGGGGTGTTCGCGAACACCTCGCTGGTGGTGCTGACCCATTACACGGGTCTTTCGGTGGCGGAGATGACCGATCTCCGTACCAGGGTCCGTGCAGAGGGTGCCAGCTTCAAGGTTACGAAGAACCGGCTCACCAGAATCGCTCTTGATGGCACCGACTACGGTGGACTGGCCGAAAGCTTCAAGGGTCCGACCGCGATCGCCTATTCGGACGATCCGGTCGCAGCCGCGAAGGCGACGGTCGAGTACGCGAAGAAGAACGAGAAGCTCGTGATTCTTTGTGGTGCTCTGGGTGAGCAGCTGCTGGACGCTGATGGGGTCAAGGCCCTTGCCAGCCTGCCGTCCCTGGACGAACTGCGTGCGAAACTCGTGGGCCTCATCGCCGCGCCGGCTACCCAGCTGGTCCGGACGATCAAGGAACCGCCGAGCCAGCTCGCCCGCGTCCTGCAGGCCTATGCCACCAAGGAAGATGCCTGATCGAGTGGTCTTGTGACCGAATTCCGACAAACGATCCCGAAGACTTGAGGAACTGAAAAATGGCCGATCTTGAAAAGATTGCAGAAGATCTCTCGAACCTGACCGTCCTTGAGGCGGCTGAACTGACCAAGCTGCTGGAAGAGAAGTGGGGCGTTTCCGCTGCCGCTGCTGCCGTGGCGATGCCGGGTGCCGTTGCCGGTGGTGGCGATGCCGCCGCCGCCGAGGAGAAGACCGAATTTGACGTCATTCTTGCCGAAATCGGCGACAAGAAGATCAACGTCATCAAGGAAGTCCGTGCCGTCACCGGTCTTGGCCTGAAGGAAGCCAAGGACCTGGTCGAAGGCGCGCCGAAGGCGGTCAAGGAAGGCGTCGACAAGGACGAGGCCGAGAAGATCAAGAAGCAGCTCGAGGACGTGGGAGCGAAAGTCGAGCTGAAGTGATGCCGATGGTGCTGACGGTGCCGGGCCTTCGCCCGGTGCCGTCGGTGCCACATCGGACGGCCGTCGCCCCGTTCGGGTGACGGATGACCGGCCGGAGCATGCTGCTTCGGGCGGTCAAAGGCGTTTCGGGGACGTGCAGTCGCCCCGGTTCTGACACATTCGTGTCGGAACGAAGACTGTCGGACAATGTGGGCCCGTCCGGACCGGGCCCCGATCGGACGAGGATTTGGGATGCCGCTGTCATTCACTGCGCGCAAGCGCGTTCGCCACAGTTTCGGTCGCATCGGCGAGGTTATCGCGATGCCCAACCTTATCGAGGTCCAGCGCGCGTCCTACGAGAAGTTCCTGATGGCGGACATTCCCGCCGATCAGCGCGACGATACCGGACTGGAGAGTGTCTTCAGGTCCGTGTTCCCGATCTCGGATTTTTCCGAGACGGCCAGCCTGGAATTCGTATCCTACGAGTTCGAGGAACCGAAATATGACGTCGACGAGTGTGTCCAGCGCGGGCTGACCTATGCCGCGCCGCTGAAGGTCACGCTGCGTCTGATCGTGTTCGAGGTTGACGAGGATACCGGCGCCAAGTCGGTCCTGGATATCAAGGAACAGGACGTCTACATGGGCGACATGCCCTTCATGACGGACAAGGGCACCTTCATCGTCAACGGCACCGAGCGTGTGATCGTCAGCCAGATGCACCGCAGCCCTGGCGTGTTCTTCGATCATGACCGTGGCAAGACCCATTCTTCAGGCAAACTGCTGCATGCCGCGCGGATCATCCCGTACCGTGGTAGCTGGCTGGACCTGGAATTCGACGCCAAGGACATCGTGCATGTCCGCATCGACCGCCGCCGCAAGCTGCCCGCGACCACCCTGTTGTATGCGCTTGGCTATACGGCAGAGGAGATTCTCTCCAGCTTCTACGGCACGGTGATGTATCGCCGTGACAAGAACGGCTGGCGTGCCCCGTTTGATCCCGACCGCTATCGCGGTGTCCGTCTGCTGGCCGACATCGTCAATGCCGACACCGGCGAGGTCGTGGCCAAGGCCGGTGACAAGCTGGCCCCGCGTGCCGGTCGCAAGCTGGTCGAAGACGGCATGACCGAGATGCTGATCTCGCCCGAGCAGGTCGAGGGTCGCTTCCTGGCCGAGGACATCATCAACGAGAAGACCGGTGAAGTGCTGGTCGAAGCCGGTGATGCTCTGGACGAGAAGGCCCTGGAAGCCCTGGAGGAAGCCGGGATCGAGGAAGTGCCGACGCTTGACATCGACAATGTCACGGTCGGTTCGCACATCCGCGATACCCTGATGGTCGACAAGAACATCAGCC
The DNA here is from genome assembly GCA_021604565.1 of Minwuia thermotolerans. Taxonomy (GTDB): domain Bacteria; phylum Pseudomonadota; class Alphaproteobacteria; order Minwuiales; family Minwuiaceae; genus Minwuia; species Minwuia thermotolerans_A. The sequence goes on from BQJF01000121.1 coordinate 5,218, forward strand.
GGGACACGGCGCTGGTGGACATCTACCGCGTCATGCGTCCGGGTGAGCCGCCGACCGAGGAAACCGCAGAGACCCTGTTCAAGGGCCTGTTCTTCGATTCGGAGCGCTATGACCTGTCTTCGGTCGGTCGCGTGAAGCTGAACAGCCGTCTGGATCTGGAGTGCGAGGACACCATGCGTGTCCTGCGGCGCGAGGATATCATGGCCGTGGTGCAGTACCTGGTCGGCCTGAAGGACGGCAAGGGCGAGATCGACGACATCGATCACCTCGGCAACCGCCGTGTCCGCTCCGTCGGCGAGCTGATGGAAAACCAGTACCGTATCGGCCTGCTGCGCATGGAACGTGCGATCCGGGAGCGGATGAGCTCCGTCGAGATCGATACGGTGATGCCGCAGGATCTGATCAACGCCAAGCCTGCCGCGGCGGCGGTGCGGGAGTTCTTCGGTTCTTCCCAGCTCAGCCAGTTCATGGACCAGACCAATCCGCTGTCGGAAGTGACGCACAAGCGTCGTCTTTCGGCGCTCGGCCCGGGTGGTCTGACGCGGGAGCGGGCCGGCTTCGAGGTGCGCGACGTGCATCCGACGCATTATGGCCGCATCTGCCCGATCGAGACGCCGGAAGGGCCGAACATCGGCCTGATCAACTCGCTGGCCAGCTTTGCCCGCATCAACCAGTACGGTTTCATCGAGAGCCCGTACCGGAAGGTGGTCGACGGCATCGTGACCGATGAGGCGATCTACCTCTCGGCGATGGAAGAGGGCCGCTACACGATTGCGCAGGCCAACGCGATCTTCGATCAGACAACCGGTGTGTTCCAGGAAGACCTGGTCGCGACGCGTCATGCGGGTGAATTCCTGCTGGCCCGTCCGCAGGACATCGATTTCATCGACGTTTCGCCGAAGCAGCTGGTTTCCGTCGCCGCGGCGCTGATCCCGTTCCTGGAGAACGATGACGCGAACCGCGCGCTGATGGGCTCCAACATGCAGCGCCAGGCCGTGCCGCTGCTGCAGCCGGAGGCGCCGTATGTCGGTACCGGCATGGAATCGGTCGTGGCCCGTGACTCCGGTGTCACCGTGGTGGCGCGTCGGGACGGCGTGGTGGAGCAGATCGATGCGGAGCGCATCGTGGTGCGCGCCACGGAAGTCAGCGACCTGTCCCGCTCCGGCGTTGATATCTACAAGCTGCTGAAGTTCCAGCGTTCCAACCAGTCGACCTGCATCACGCAGCGTCCGCTGGTGAAGGTTGGCGACAGGGTGCAGCCGGGCGACATCATGGCCGACGGTCCGTCGACGGAACTGGGTGAGCTTGCCCTGGGCCGGAACGTGCTCGTCGCCTTCATGCCGTGGATGGGCTACAACTTCGAGGACTCGATCCTGATCTCCGAGCGCATCGTCAAGGACGATGTCTTCACCTCGATCCATATCGAGGAATTCGAGATCATGGCCCGCGACACGAAGCTGGGTCCGGAGGAGATCACCCGCGACATCCCGAACGTGGCCGAGGAATCGCTGAAGAACCTCGACGAGGCCGGCATCGTCTACATCGGTGCCGAGGTCGAGGCGAGCGACATCTTGGTCGGCAAGATCACGCCGAAGGGCGAAAGCCCGATGACGCCGGAGGAGAAGCTGCTCCGCGCCATTTTCGGTGAGAAGGCCGCCGACGTTCGCGACACCTCGCTGAAGATGCCTCCGGGCACCTCCGGCACGGTTGTCGAGGTTCGCGTCTTCAACCGTCACGGTGTCGACAAGGACGAGCGTGCGCTGCAGATCGAACGCGACGAGATCGAGCGTCTGCGCAAGGACATGGCTGACGAACGCGCCATCTACGAACGCAGCATCTTCTCGACCCTGCGCAATCTGCTTGTCGGCAAGACCGCCGACAGCGGGCCGCGTGGCTTCAAGACCGGCGTGGCGATCACCGAGGATGCCCTGGCCGATCTGAGCCACGGCCAGTGGTGGCAGGTTGTCCTGTCCGACGACAAGGCAATGGCCGACATCGAGGCGCTGCGTCGCCAGTTCGATGAGGCGACCGGCGCGTTGCAGGCCCGCTTCGATTCGAAGGTGGAGAAGCTGCAGCGTGGTGACGAGCTGCCGCCGGGCGTGATGAAGATGGTCAAGGTCTTCGTCGCCATCAAGCGCAAGCTGCAGCCGGGCGACAAGATGGCTGGCCGTCATGGCAACAAGGGCGTCATCAGCCGGATCATGCCGGAAGAGGACATGCCGTTCCTGGATGACGGTACGCCGGTTGACGTCGTGCTGAACCCGCTGGGCGTGCCGTCGCGCATGAATGTCGGGCAGATCCTGGAGACCCATCTGGGCTGGGCCGCACGCGGCATCGGTCTGAAGATCGGCGATGCACTGGAGAAGGTGCAGGGCAGCAGCAAGAGCACCAAGGCGCTGCGGTCGGAGATGTCGAAGGTCTACAATGAAGGCGAGATGGCCGACATCGATGCGCTTTCCGATCCGGAGGTCATGGAACTGGCGGGCAACCTGTCCCGTGGTGTGCCGATGGCAACGCCGGTGTTCGATGGCGCGACCGAGCCGGAGATCGTGACGATGCTGGAGAGCGCGGGACTCGACCGTACCGGTCAGGTCACGCTGTTCGACGGCCGTTCGGGTGAGCAGTTCGACCGTCCCGTGACGGTGGGCTATATCTATATGCTGAAACTGCACCATCTTGTTGATGACAAGATCCATGCCCGGTCCATCGGCCCGTACAGCCTGGTGACCCAGCAGCCGCTGGGTGGCAAGGCCCAGTTCGGTGGCCAGCGCTTCGGCGAGATGGAGGTCTGGGCACTGGAAGCCTACGGTGCGGCCTATACGCTGCAGGAGATGCTGACAGTGAAGTCGGACGATGTTGCCGGACGTAACAAGGTCTACGAAGCGATTGTTCGTGGTGATGACACGTTCGAGGCGGGTATTCCTGAGAGCTTCAATGTTCTCATCAAGGAAATGCGTTCCCTCGGACTGAACGTCGAACTCAGGAATTCCGAGAGCTGATTGACCGGAGACGGTCACGCAATCAGCCCTGAAATCGGAGGACATATATCATGCAAGACGCCCTGCAGCTTTTCGGCCAACAGCAGAGTGCCCAGAGTTTCGACCACATCCGGATCTCGCTCTCCAGCCCGGACCAGATCAGGTCCTGGTCGTTCGGTGAGGTGAAGAAGCCGGAGACCATCAACTACCGGACCTTCAAGCCGGAACGGGACGGTCTGTTCTGCGCCCGTATCTTCGGCCCGACCAAGGACTACGAGTGCCTGTGCGGCAAGTACAAGCGCATGAAGTATCGGGGCGTGATCTGCGAGAAGTGCGGTGTCGAGGTCACGACGCAGAAAGTGCGTCGCGAGCGCATGGGCCACATCGAGCTGGCGGCCCCGGTGGCGCACATCTGGTTCCTGAAGTCCCTGCCCAGCCGGATCGGCCTGATCCTGGACATGGCGCTGAAGGACCTGGAGCGGGTGCTGTATTTCGAGCAGTACATCGTCGTCGAGCCGGGCCTGACGCCGCTGAAGCGGTTCCAGTTGCTGACCGAGGACGAGTATTTCGATTATCAGGACGAGTATGGCGAGGACGCCTTCACCGCCGGTATCGGCGCGGAAGCGGTTCGTGACATTCTCGAAGGCCTGGACCTGGAAGAGATCAAGGCGGAGCTGAAGCAGGAACTGGCCGAGACCAAGTCCGAGCTGAAGCCGAAGAAGATCGTGAAGCGGATGAAGCTGATCGACGCCTTCCTGGAGTCCACCAACCGTCCCGAGTGGATGATCCTGGAAGTGATTCCGGTGCTGCCGCCGGAACTGCGCCCGCTGGTGCCGCTGGACGGGGGCCGTTTCGCGACGTCCGACCTGAATGACCTCTACCGTCGCGTCATCAACCGCAACAACCGCCTGAAGCGGCTGATCGAACTGCGTGCACCCGACATCATCGTCCGCAACGAGAAGCGGATGCTGCAGGAAGCCGTCGATGCGCTGTTCGACAATGGTCGTCGCGGCCGGATCATCACGGGCGCCAACAAGCGTCCGCTGAAGTCCCTCGCCGACATGCTGAAGGGCAAGCAGGGCCGGTTCCGCCAGAACCTGCTCGGCAAGCGCGTCGACTATTCGGGTCGTTCGGTGATCGTGGTGGGACCGGAGCTGAAACTGCACCAGTGCGGTCTGCCAAAGAAGATGGCGCTGGAGCTGTTCAAGCCGTTCATCTACGCCAAGCTGGAACTGCAGGGGCTGGCCCCGACCGTGAAATCCGCCAAGAAGCTGGTGGAGAAGGAGCGGCCGGAAGTCTGGGACGTGCTGGAAGAGGTCATCCGGGAACACCCCGTGATGCTGAACCGTGCGCCGACCCTGCATCG
>BQJF01000122.1 GCA_021604565.1 Minwuia thermotolerans
CAGCATCGGCTTCCGCTCGCGGCATCAGTTCGGGCGGCTGGTGGCTGTCGGCATCGCGACGACCTTCTTCCTCTACATCTTCATCAATATCGGCATGGTGACAGGCATCCTGCCCGTCGTCGGCGTGCCGCTGCCGCTGATATCCTATGGCGGAACGGCGATGCTGACCCTGCTGATCGGCTTCGGCCTGATCCTGTCAGTCTCGATCCACCGCGACGTCGATATCCCGCGCAGCCGGGGATAGTGCTTTCTGTCAGGGGTCGCTTGCTGACCGTGCCGCCCCTCTCCCGCTCCCGACCTCGGTTTCGAGGACCAGGAGGGCAGGCAGGAGGCAAGCGGACAATTGGGCTGGCAGGGACCGCCAGGAAATCGCCTATCCCTTGCGGTGGCGCAGTTCCGAGATCATCACGCCGGTGGCCATCAGGGCCAGGGCGATCAGGGAGTGGATGCCGGGCTGTTCACCGAAGAAGATCGCGGCCCAGCCGATGGCGGCGACCACGGCCAGGTAGTTGAACTGGGCGAAGAAGGTTGGTCCCCAGCGCCGCACCAGTTCCGCGAACAGGATGATGAAGACCGCATTGACCGCTGCGGAACCCAGTGTCGGGATCAGAATGGCAGCCTCCAGCGGCAGATAGGTCTGGTTGAACAGCAGCATCAGCGGCAGCAGCGACAGCGCCGCACCCAGCAGGAACCCGGCGCCCATGACGGTCGATGTCACCTCCGGCGGGCGCAGCAGCGCGGCGGAGATGTTGGCGATGGCGAGGAACACCGGCACGATCAGCGCCAGCAGGAACCATGTCACCGCGTCGGTGCCGGGCATGGCGCTGTCCGGGGCCAGCACCACCGCCACACCGGCAAAGCCGAGCAGGATGCCGACGATGCCGAAGGCCGACAGGCGGTCGATGCGGAACAGGATGCTGGCCAGATAGGTACAGGTCGGCGACAGCGCCAGCACCAGCGAGACGATGGCCGTGGGAAGGTTGGGACCGACGAAGGTCAGCAGCGCCATTGGCAGCCCGAAGCCGAAGGCCCCGACGACGACGTAGGCGCGGAACCAGACCCAGCCGAAACGCACCCGCTGCCCCTGCAGGTTCGCGATGACGAACAGGGCGATACCCGCCAGGAAGACCTGCCAGAAGGCATGGCCGAAGAATGTTCCTCCGGCTTCCGATGCAAGCTGGTTGAACGGAAACACCAGTCCATAGACCAGTGCCGCGGCAACCAGCATGGCGATCGGCAGCGGCGCAAGTGTCTTCACCTTCGGTTGATTCATCCTGCGATCCCTCCCATTGCCACCCGGTGCATTTCCCTTGCGACAGTGTGACAGGGCCGGGGTCCGCTGACCTGTGCGGGCAGCGCACCTTTTGCAGTATCCGCGCGCACTGCCTCTCTTGCCACCTTGTCAGCGTGGCCGTCCGATGCTCCCGTCTGGTCCGGTAGTTTCGGGACGTTTCCCGGAACGATGGAGCGCGGGAGAGCGGGAACGATGCGATTTGCGGTCGATACAGGGGGAACCTTCACGGATCTGCTGGTGGAGGAGGACGACGGCACCCTGCGCATGTTCAAGGCCGCGACGACGCCGGATGACCCGATTCGCGGCGTCATCGACAGCCTGCAGGTCGCTGCCGACGGCATGGGGCTGCCGCTGGGCGACCTGCTGGGGCAGGGCAGCCTGTTCATCCATGGCACCACCCGCGCGATCAATGCCATCATCACCGGCAACACCGCGAAGACCGCATTCCTGACCACCGCCGGGCACCCGGATATCCTGGTGCTGCGTGAGGGAGGGCGATCAGACGTCTTCAACTTCACCGTCCCCTATCCGGAACCCTATGTGCCGCGCGCCCTGACCTGGGAGATTGATGAGCGCATCAATACCGATGCGGAGGTCCTGAAGCCCCTGGACGAGGCGCAGATCATCGCCATCATCCAGGACATGAAGGCGGCGGGCGTGGAGGCCGTGGCGGTCTGCCTGCTCTGGTCCATCGTCAATGGCGTGCACGAGAAGCGGATCGGGGAGCTGCTGGCGGAGCACATGCCGGGCGTGCCCTTCACCCTGTCGCACCAGCTCAATCCGTCGCTGCGCGAATACCGCCGCGCCTCCTCCACCGCCATCGACGCCTCCCTGAAGCCCCTGATGGGGGCCTACATGCGCAACCTGTCGCAACGGCTGAAGGAAGCCGGTTTCGGCGGGCGGGTGCTGATCGTGACCAGTGGCGCTGGCGTGATCGACGCGGCGGATGCCGCCGAGACACCGGTGCATCTGATCAATTCCGGCCCCTCCATGGCCCCGGTCGCCGGGCGGCACTTCACGGACGTGGATGCGCAGGCGGAGACCGCCATCGTCGCCGATACCGGCGGCACCACCTATGACCTCAGCCTGGTGCGCCGGGGACGGATTCCGTGGACGCGGGAGACCTGGATCGGCGGCGAGTATCGCGGCCATATGACCGGCTTCCCCTCCGTCGATGTGCGCTCCATCGGTGCGGGCGGCGGCTCCATCGCCTGGGTCGATGACGGCGGCCTGCTGCATGTGGGGCCGCAGTCGGCCTCCGCCGTGCCGGGGCCTGCCGCCTATGGCAATGGCGGCACCGAACCGACGCTGACCGACGCCTGTGTCGTGCTGGGCTACGTCGATCCCGACTTCTTCCTGGGCGGCAGCATGAAGCTGGATGCCGTCGCCGCCCGTACCGCCATCGAAAGTCGCCTCTCGGGACGGCTGAACCTGTCGGTGGAGGACGCGGCGCTGGCCATCGTCCGCATCGCCACGGAGAACATGGTGCAGGCGATCATGGACATCACCATCAACCAGGGCATCGACCCGGCGAAGGCCGTGCTGATCGGCGGCGGCGGGGCGGCAGGCCTGAATTCGGAGCGGATCGGAGCCCGTCTCGGTTGTCCCATGGTGCTGATCCCCGACGTGGGCGCGGCCCTGTCGGCAGGCGGTGCACTGATGTCCGACCTGATGGCGGACGCGCGGGCCACCCTGTTCACCACTTCCGCCGACTTCGACCGCGACGGCGTCAACAGCGTGCTGGCGGATCTGAAGGCCCGCTGCGAAGCCTTCGCCGCCGGGCCGGGTGCCGGTGCCGTCCGCACGGAGATCACCTACATGGCCGAGGCGCGCTATCCGCACCAGGTCTGGGAGATCGAGGTGCCGCTGCGGGGAGACAGCTTCGGATCGGAGGCCGATGTGCGGCAACTGGTGGAAGACTTCCATGCCGCGCACGAAGAGGTCTTCGCGATCAAGGACGCGGACTCGGAGATCGAGGTCATCGGCTGGTCCGCCCGTGTAAGCTGCACGCTCCGCGAAGGTGGTATCGCCAGCCTGTCCGACACGGCGGCAGGAACCGGCGAACAGCCCAGCCGCAAGGCCTGGTTCGGTGCAGGCGGCTGGCTGGACACCGCGATCCGCAGCTTCGATTCGCTGAAGGTCGATGAGCCGGTGGCCGGTCCGGTGATCGTGGAGAATTCCTTCACCACCGTCGTCGTCGGCCCCGACGCCACCGTCAGCCGCCGTCCCTCCGGCAGCCTCGCCATCGTGCCGGGCGGCCAGGACTGAGGGCTGCGCGGGAACCCCGCGAACGATGGTTGGCAGGCTCGTTGGCCTTCAGCGCAATCTCGTTCAACGCAGTGCCGAGAGCTGGGCTCGCGGATCAGGTCCGCGAGCGGCGTGGGTTTGAAGGTGGATCAGTCTCGCTGAACTCCCCCACCCCACTGACGTCGTACCCGTGCTTGACACGGGTACCCAGTGTGCCGCTCCGACGTCGGCGAGCAGGCGCGGTGGGTATCAGCGCAATCCGGTTCAACGCAGTGCCGAGAGCTGGGCTCGCGGATCAAGTCCGCGAGCGTCGTGGTGTTTGAGGTGGCGCGGGATGGAACCCGTCTGACCCGAACAACCCAATCGTCCCCACCCCATTGACGCCGTACCCGTGCTTGACACGGGTACCCAGCGTGCCGCGCCGAGGTCGGCGAGTTGGCTCTGTGACCCTCAGCGCAATCTGGTTCAACGCTGTGCCGAGAGCTGGGCTCGCGGATCAAGTCCACGAGCGGCGTGGGTTTGAAGGTGGATCAGTCTCGCTGAACTCCACCACCCCACTGACGTCGTACCCGTGCTTGACACGGGTACCCAGCGTGCCGCGCGGACGTCGGCGAACAGGTGCGGTGACCCTCAGCGCGATCCGGTTCAACGCAGTGCCGAGAGCTGGGCTCGCGGATCAGGTCCGCGAGCGGCGTGATGTTTGAGGTGGCGCGCGATGGAACCCGCTTGACCCGGATAACCCAATCGTCCCCACCCCACTGACGTCGTGCCCGTGCTTGACACGGGTACCCAGTGTGCCGCTCCGACTTCGGCGAGCAGGCGCGGTGACCCTCAGCGCAATCCGGTTGAACGCAATGCCGCGAGCGGTGTTGAGAAACGTGACCTGTGAAAGAAAAACGTCAGGTGGCCTGTAAGCCGGGTTCTGTCCGTCCCCGTTGCCGGGAACTGGATGACCATTCATCTGGGACACCCGTCGCCGGATGCCTCGTGCAACCAACCCGGACGGCGGGCCGGAGCGCCCTGCTGCCTCTGCCTTGCGGCATGACAGCCAGCCGTCCCTATTCGGTCTTGCTCCCGGTGGGGTTTACCCTGCCAGCGACGTTGCCGCCGCCGCGGTGCGCTCTTACCGCACCGTTTCACCCTTGCCCGTGTCGCCACGGGCGGTCTGTTCTCTGTGGCACTTTCCCTGGGGTCGCCCCCGCCGGGCGTTACCCGGCACCGTTTCTCCGTGGAGCCCGGACTTTCCTCCACCGTGCCTCGCGGCACGACAGCGGTCATCCAGCCACCTGACGCGCGGGACTTAACCCCGCCGGGCAGGCGGGGTCAATCAGACTTCCCGATGTTCCGGGTGCTGCCCCGGCATGGCCCGGTCGAATAGAGGGAGGCTCTATTCTGCCGCCGCACCTTCCGGCAGCATCTGGGCCGCATGCAGGGCCTTCCGCTTCGCGCCCTCCATGTCGTAGTGCTTCCGCGTGACGATGCGCTGGGCGTAGAGACCACCACCGGCCTGGATGTTGGTGACATAGCGCCAGCCGCCCATGGCATCCGCGGTCAGGTCGCGGATGGCGTGGAACAGCTTGATGCGGGTCTCGCCATCGACGTTGGGGCTGGCGGACATGTACTTGCGGATCAGCGGCCCGACCTCGTTGTTCTCGAGGTCCGAGATGCCGGGCGCGGTCAGCACCGAGCCACCGGAAATGTCATGCAGGTGACGGCACATCAGGTTGTACTGGGTCGCCGCCTGGTACTTGCCTGCATTGGTGAACAGTTCCGACGGAAATGCCGCGCCGTTCTCCCCGATGGTGCAGTTGGCGATAGCCGCCTCCAGCGAAGCGCGGATCAGCGTGGCGTGAATGATCATCTCCGAGATCTTCTCGCGCACGTGCGCCACCTTCTCCAGCCCGTTCGCCTCCGCGATGAGTTGCGCGAAACCGACCAGCTCGTCGGCCTCGTCGGACATGAAGGTCAGGCCGCCCAGCCGCTCCCACAGGCCCAGCGAATGGGCGAACTGCCCGGCGTGCTTCACCTCGCCGTTCAGAAAGATCCGCTCCGTCGGCACGAAGACATCGTCGAAGATGACGAAACCTTCCGGCATGTGGTTCTGGCGGCTGACCGGAAACACCCGGTCGTCCTCATGGCGCGGGGCGTAGGAGGTATTGACGATCTTCACCCCCGGCGCGTTGACCGGTACGGCGCAGGCGATGGCATAGTCTTCCTCGCCCGGCTTCATGGCCTTGGTCGGGATCACCATGGTCTCGTGCCCCAGGGAGGCACCGGTGATGTGCAACTTGGCGCCGCGAATGACGACACCGTCGCTGCGCCGCTCCACCACGCGGGTATAGGCGTCCGGATCCGGCTGCTTGCCCGGGCTGAGGGAGCGGTCGCCCTTGCCGTCGGTGATGCATTCGGTGATGCGGATGTCGCGCGCCTGGGCGTCGTCCACCCAGGCCTTGATCCGCTCCGCATATTCCGGATGCTCCCCGCCGATGCGCCCTGCGGCGGTCATCAGGGTCATGATCGACTGGTTGGTGGTGTTGGCCACGATGTCGACGGAACGCAGCAGCGGCAGCCGCGCCTTCAGTTCCTCCGCGGAGCGGGGGATGTCCATCAGCGGGCTCTTCGCATCGGCACCCGGCTGGTACAGCAGGTCGTAGCCCTTCGCGATGACCTCAGCCGATTCAGCCATCAGCTTGTCGGCCATGATGTCGTCCACCCGGCGCCCCTCGAAATAGGTCGCCCGGCCATCGTTCAGCGATGCCTTGTATTCCTCACCCGTCATCATGGCTGCGTGATCCTCCCCGATCATTGCGTTGCATGGCGCTTATCGTGACATCAGGTGTCGCCGCGTCAAGGCGGGCTGCGGGATGGCAGGATTGCCGTTGCGGGGGGACTGACTGGCGGTGCACACTCGGCGCATCGCCGCAGGGGAGGAAATCACGGCCATGGCAATCTTCACTTTCGTCAACCAGTGCCACATCGAGCATGGGGCCATCGACATGTTGGCGGAGACGCTGGCGACCCTGGGCATCAGGCGACCGCTGATCTGCACCGACAAGGGTCTGGTGGACCTGGGCATCGCGGACCAGATTCGGGGACGCATCCCGAACGATGTGCAGGTGACGCTGTATGACGGCACGCCGGAGAATCCGACCGAGACGGCAGTGAAGGATGCGCTGGCGCTGTACCGGGAGAATGACTGCGACGGCATCATCGCGCTTGGCGGCGGTTCATCCATGGACCTGTCGAAGGGCGTTTCGCTGCTGGCGACGCATCCGGAGCCGCTGGTCGAGTACAACATCATGACCGGCGGCGCGATGAAGATCGGCCCCTGCGCCCCGATGATCGCGATCCCCACCACCTCCGGCACCGGGTCGGAGGTCAGCCGTGGCGCGGTGATCATCACGGAAGACGGACGCAAGCTGATCTTCGGCAGCCCGAACATGATCGCGAAGGTGGCGCTGTGCGACCCGGAACTGACGGTCGGCCTGCCGCCCCGCCTGACCGCCGCGACCGGCATGGATGCCGTCACCCATCTGATGGAAGCGGTGATGAGCCCGACGGAGAACCCGGCGGCGGAGGCCATCGGCATCGACGGCCTGTGGCGCGCCGTGGGTCAGGGACACCTGGAGAGCGTGGTTGCCAACGGGGAGGACCGGGAAGGCCGCAAGCAGATGATGATTGCGGCGGCAGAGGGTGCGCTGGCCTTCACCAAGGGTCTCGGCGCGGTCCATGCCATGAGCCATGCGGCGGGACGCATCCGGGAGCTGAACCTGCATCACGGCACCCTGAACGCCGTCTGCCTGCCCGCCTGCCTGCGCTATAACCAGTCCGTGCTGGGCGACAAGGAAGACCGCATGCGCAAGGCCATGGGTCTGCCCGACGGCGCACCGCTGGACAAGGCCATCGAGGAACTGAACGCGCGCATCGGCCTGCCCGCCAACCTGCGCGAGATGGGCATCACCGACGAGATGGTGCCCGGCATGATCGAACACGCCCTGGACGACCCCACCCGCGCCACCAACGCCCGCCCGGTCGACGAAGCCGGCTTCGCCGAACTGTACAGGGATGCAATGGGGGACCACTGAGCAGGCGGGCTGGGGTTGGCCGGGTCGGCCAGCCCGCCGTCTCCAGAAGGCGCCGCCGCTGCCGCAAGCCGGGATACTGGGCTGGGGTTGGCCGGGTCGGCCAGCCCTCCGCAGTTGCAGACTCGCGTCGGTGAAACCCTTCAGAAGATCGAGAAGTACTCGCGCTGTTCCCAGTCCGTGACCGTGGCGAGAAAGCGGTCCCATTCGGCACGCTTGATGGTGCTGAAGTAGCGATTGAAACCGTCACCGAACGCCGCGTCGATGAAGGGGCTGGCCTGAAAGGTCTCCAGCGCGACACCCAGGTTCCGGGGGAGGGCAGCGGCATCGCTCTCGTAGGGGCGGGTGACGGGCGGGCCGGCTTCCAGCCCGCGCTCCACCCCGTCCAGTCCGGCGAGGATCTGCGACGCCATGTGCAGATAGGGGTTCGCCGCCGCCTCTGCCACGCGGTTCTCCACCCGGCTGGCGGTGTCGTTGGTGCCCATCAGCGCCCGCAGCATGGTGCCCTTGTTGTCCCGCCCCCAGGCGATCCGGTCCGGGGCAAGCTGAAACGCGTTCTGATAGCGCTTGTAGCCATTGATGGTCGGGGTGGAGAGCAGGCAGGTCGCCGCCGCATAGTCCAGCAGCCCGGCGATCCAGGCGCTGGCGATGGCTGACAGCGATCCGTCCGGGCGGGTCATGAACAGGTTCTGGCCGCTCATCCGGTCCACCAGCGACTGATGCAGGTGCCAGCCGCTGGCCATGCCGTTGGCGACCCGGGGCCGGGTCATGAAGGTGGCATGCAGCCCCTGCTGCCGACAGACCTGCTTCGCCATGGCGCGGAACAGGATCATGTTGTCGGCATGGGCCATGGCGTCGGCGGGATCGAAGGTGAATTCGAACTGTCCCGGCCCGAACTCCACCTCCATTGACCTGACCGGCAACTGCAGGCCCTCCGCCGCGCGGCGCAGCATGTCCATCACGGGCTCAAGCTGGGCGTAGCGATCCTCCGTCAGATACTGGTAGCCGTGGGACAGAAGCTCCGTATCCGGGGCCTCCGGCGGCATGCCGGTGTCCGTGTGGGCGAGGCGGGGGCAGGTGATGCGGAAGACGTGAAACTCCAGTTCCAGCCCGGTGAACAGGCGCATGTTCCGGTCCGCCAGCCGCTGCTCGGCCTGACGCAGCAGGTGCCGGGGGCTGAAGGGAAACGGGTCGCCGTCGGCCAGGTGAATGTCCGCCAGCATCCAGGCGGAGTGCGGGGACCAGGGCAGCACCCGGAAGCTTGCCGGATCGGGCCGCATGATCACGTCGCCTGCGCCGGTCAGCACCCCGACGCCGAACCCGGTATCGTCGCCCCAGACGGGAAAGACCGTGCGGTGGGACGTGTCCTTCAGCAGCAGGGTCGAGGTCATGGTGACGCCGTTGCGAAAGGCGCTCTCCAGGGCGCTGGCGGGCAGGGCCTTGCCGCGCAGGATGCCGTGCTGGTCGGCGAAGCTGATGCGGACGGTTTCCACACCCTTCTGCCGTGCCTCCGCCAGAACGGCTTCCGCGCCTTCCGGCAACGCCAGGTCGTTCACGCTCAGGCCCCGAGGGTCGCGGGCCAGGGGCAGGCGGCCCGGCGCGTTGTGTCGAAGTCACGCCACTGCCGTTCCCAGCTCTCGGTGGCGCAGATGCTGTCGACGGCCACGGGGCCGCCCTGACGGGTCTGGCTGTCACGGAACGGCACGCTCTCGCCGGTCTCCACCTGGCGGATCGCGTCGCGCAGCAGGCGGCGGTAGCGCACGATCCCGACATCGGACTTGCCCAGATGTTCCTGCCGCCGGTCCTGGATGCGGCCCATGGACTCGACGGCCCACTGGTCATGCACGTTGATGTCGTGGCCCATGCCGGTGAAGGTCTCCCGCGCCTGTTCGTCGGGGTCGAAGCCATAA
>BQJF01000123.1 GCA_021604565.1 Minwuia thermotolerans
GTCCAGGTTCGGTCGCGGACAGCCACACAATGCGTTGCACACCGGCGGACGAAACTCGTCGGCCAGTGGGTACCTGTCCTCCGGAACTGCTCGCCAGCCCCTCGGAACCCGCACGGATGGTGTCTGCCATTACCGTTGAAGGGGTGGCTTTTACGCCTGCGCCGCACTTGCGTCAAGCGAACCGGGCGTTGCGCGCTGATCCGACAGTGCGTTATCATGAAAGTTATAACTTGGATGGGACAAATCCAGATGACTGCCCTGAAAGTACGCCAGATCGGCAACTCCCTCGGTGTCGTGCTGCCCAAGGAGGTGCTTTCCCGCCTGAACCTGGCAGAAGGCGACAGCGTCTTCGTCACGGAGACCCCTGACGGGGCAATGCGGATCACCCCCTACGACCCGGCGTTCGAGGAGCAGATGCGCGCGGCACGGGAGGGTATGGCAGCCTATCGCAATACCCTGCGCGAACTGGCGAAGTGACCGAGCCCGTCTGGCTGCTACGCAATGTCGTGGAAGCCGTTCACGACGCGCAACTGGCCGAGCACGGCGGTCTGCCCGGCCTGCGCGATCCGGGACTGCTGGAATCCGCGCTTGCCCGTCCACGCAACAGTTTCGGCTATGGCGAGACGGACATCCGGGTCCTCGCGGCATCCTATGCTTTCGGGATCGCGCGAAATCACCCGTTCATCGACGGCAACAAGCGCATGGCCTTCCTTGCCGCATATGTCTTCATGCGCCTGAATGGCTGGCGGATAACGGCAACCGAACCAGACACGACGACAGTCGTTCTGTCCCTTGCTGCAGGACAGATGTCGGAGTCTGACTTCGCCATCTGGCTGTGCAACAATTCCGCCCAGACAGGGGAATGAGAACCATCGGGGGAGGGACGGGATGCCTTGCGCAAGTTCGGACGGGGTGAAGCTGTACTTCGAGGAAACGGGGACCGGCACACCGATCATCTTCGTGCATGAATTCGCCGCCGACTGGCGTAGCTGGGAGGCGCAGGTGCGCCATTTCGGACGCCACTATCGCTGCATCGCCTACAGCGCGCGGGGCTATACCGGTTCCGATGTGCCGGACGACCAGAGTCTCTACAGCTACGAACATTTCGCCGACGATATCGGCGCTGTACTGGATCACCTCGGCATCGACAGGGCCTATGTCGTCGGCCTCAGCATGGGGGCCTATGCGGCGCTGCAGTTCGGCCTGCGTGCACCGGATCGGGTGCTGGGTCTGGTGCTGGCCGGGGTCGGCTCCGGCTCCCCGCCCGACCAGCGCGCTGCCTTCATGGAACAGACGGCAAAGCTTGCCGATCTGATCGAGGCCAAGGGTGCCAAGGGTCTGGTGGACGCGGTGGCGGAGGGGCCGACGCGCATTCATCTGCAGAACAAGGACCCGCGCGGGTTCGAGGAGTTCCGGCGCAATCTCGGCGAACATCCGGCCCTCGGTTCCGCCTATACCATGCGCAACTATCAGGGCCAGCGCCCGTCCCTGACGGACTTCACCGCGGAACTGGCCGCCATGACCCTGCCGGTGCTGATCGCGGTGGGTGACGAGGACGAGCCCTGCATCGAGACCAGCCTGTTCCTGAAGCGCACCATCCCCGCCTCCGGCCTCTGGATGGCACCGAAGACCGCGCACGGCATGAATCTGGAGGAACCCGCAGCCTTCAACGACCAGGTAGAGCGGTTCCTTCATGCAGTGGAACTGGGCAAGTGGGGGTCAAGGGACCCGCGCGCGCAGGGCAATGCGCCGATGCCGACAAAGGGCCATGATTGAAGGCAACGGTCTCTGGCAGTAGACTGGGATGATGGCAGATCAGGAAATCCGTTCAGTGGAACTCGACGCAGACCTGTCGGCGAGGCTGACTGCACTGGCCGCCAGTACCGGGCAGGATGTGTCCCTCCTCGCACAGGACATTCTGCGATCCCACGTCGATGTTGCCGAGCATGGCCCCGATCTCCGGCACGAGGACGAGAGCCGCTGGCAGCAGTATCTGGAGACCGGAGAAGCGCTTTCTGCCGAGGATGTGCGTGCAAGGCTGCGTGAACTCGCCATTCAGGCTCAGGCTCGACCCGCGCCTCGATGAAGCTTGTCTTCCTGCCACAGGCTCTGGCAGACATCGAACGACTGCATGAATTTCTTTCCATCCGGAACGAGGAGGCTGCACGACGCGCACTCCTGGCCATCGATACCGGGATCGACCTCCTTCAGGAAAATCCGTTGATCGGCATTGCCATGCCTGATCGCGTCGAGCGACAGTTGTTCATTCCGTTCGGCAAGAGCGCGTATGTCCTGCGCTACCGCCTTCATCCGGAACAGGATTCACTTGTGGTCGTCCGTGTCTGGCACGGGCGGGAGGACCGACAATGACGGCAACATCTGACCAACCATCGCGAAGGTGCTCGCCCTGACCGGTTTCCCGCTCGTACCGCTGCTGATCGGCCTGTTCGTGCAGACGCTGGTCACCATGGCGGCCTATTCGGTGCCGGCCGCCGCGCCTGCCATCGCGGCCGATCTGGGCGTGGCGGGGGAGCGTGTGGGGGTGTTCATCTCCATCGTCTATGGCGTCGGCATGATCTCCGCCATCCTGTCGGTCAGCTTCATTCACCGCTACGGCGCAGTCAGGGTCAGCCAGGTGATCATCCTGGCGGGGATTGCCATGATCGCTGCCGCATCGCTGGGCGGGACGGTGCTGGCGCTGGCGCTGTCGGCCGTGCTGCTGGGACTTGGCTATGGTGCGACGGCGCCCACCAGCTCGCACCTGCTGATGAAGCGGACGCCGCCGTCGATCCGCAATCTCGTCTTTTCCATCCGTCAGATCGGTGTGCCGCTGGGGGGTGTGCTGGGCGGGCTGATCGTGCCGCCACTGGTGCTGGGCTTCGACTGGCAGACAGCGATCGGCGTGCAGGTCATCCCGGCCCTGATCATGCTGGTGCTGCTGCAGGCGGTGCGCGGGACCTACGACACTGGGCGCAATCCGGCGCATGTCATCACGGCGTCCGGGCTGATCGGCCCCCTGCGCCTGCTGCGCAGCCTGCCCGAGATCCGCAGCCTGACCCTCGCAGTCTTCTTCTACGCCGGGATGCAGTTGTGTTTCGTGTCGTTCATGAGCGTGCATCTGACCAGCCGCGCCGGGTTCGATCTGGTCGGCGCAGGCCAGATGCTCGCCGCCTACCAGATATCCGGTGTGATCACGCGACCGATATGGGGCGTGGTGGCGGACCGCTGGATCCCCGCACCGCGCATGCTGGCCATCATGGGACTGGTGATGGGGGCCATGGGGGCATTGGCGGGCATGTTCTCGGCTGACTGGTCGTGGGGCGGCATCCTGCTGGTCGCCGTCGTCGCCGGGGCCACGGCCAGCGGCTACACCGGTCTCGCCTTTGCCGAGTTCGCCCGCATCGGCGGCCAGGAAAACGTGGCGGAGGCTGCGGGTCTGGGTGCCTTCAGCCAGTTCTTCGGCGTCATGGTCCTGCCCAGCCTGTTCAGCGTGCTGGTCACCCTGTCGGACTACGGGCTGGCCTACAGCACCATGGCCGTGCTTTCGGGACTGACCGGGATCGCCCTGCTGCGGGTCAGACCGCCCGCCTGAACTGCGCGCCGAGGCTCTCCGACTGGTGGTGCGGCCATAGGTTCCTCCCGCCCACTGCCATCCCGAGCCCAAACGCACTACGCTCCCGCTCCGATCAGGAACAGGCAGAGGGGTCATCGACATGTCAGGACGCGGCGCAAGGCTGGGCATCATCGGCTGTGGCATCATGGGGGAGCGGATCATCCGCGCCACCCTCTCACTCGATCCGGACCTGATCACGCTTGCCGCGCTCTGGGATCCGGACCCGAAGGCGAGGGCGCGGCTGACCGCCGAGATGCCGGACCTGCCATTCGTCGATCACGCGCCCGATGTCGCGGCAGCGGCGGACGTGATCTACATCGCGTCGCCCCCGGCCACCCACCTGGGCCATGCGCGCATCGCCCTGGGTGCCGGTCGGGCGGTGTTCACGGAGAAGCCGCTGGCCGTCTCGATGGAGGAAAGCCAGGCGTTCCTGGAGATGGTGGACCGGTCTGGACTGGCGGCGGCGGTGAATTTCATCTTTGCTTCCTCCCCTGCCGTTGCGTCCCTGAAGAGATGGCTGGCGGAGGATATGATCGGCACGCCTGAACTGCTGGAGATCAGCACCGAGTTCGCCCAATGGCCCCGACCCTGGCAGATGGACGCCGACGCCTGGCTGTCGCGCCGGGCCGAAGGCGGCTTCACCCGCGAAGTGGTCTCCCACTTCCTGTTCCTGACCCGACGCCTCTGCGGGCCGCTGCGGCTGGGCAGCGCATCCGCAAGGTTCCCCGGCGGCGATATGGCGGAGACCGCCATCGCCGCCGACATGACCGCCGGGGATCTGCCGGTCCGGCTGAAGGGCGGTGTCGACACCACCGATCAGGCCGACCACAATCTCTGGACACTGACAGGCACGAAGGGCGCGATCCGGCTGCGGGACTGGTCGTTTGCGGAACGCCTGACCGCTGACGGCACCTGGGTCGGCGACCCTGACGCCCCCAGCCATGAAGTCGCCCGCCCGATGATCCTGCAGGGCCAGGTCACGAAACTGGCTGCCATGGTGCGGGGCGAGCCCCATGACCTGGCCACGGTCGCGGAGGCACTGGAGGTCCAGATGGTGGTCGAACGCATTCTCGCGACCGGCTGAAACACGCGTTGCTTGACACCGGAACCAACTTGATTGAACATTCGTTCAAATTGGTTTCTGGGAGGAAAGCACATGGTGAAGTTTGATCGGGTCATCAAGAACGGGATGATCGTGGATGGCACACGGGCACCGCGCTATCGCGGTGATATCGGCATTCGCGACGGCATAATTGCGGAGATCGGGCACATCGATGCCGCCGACGGGGCGGAAGTGATCGACGCGACGGGTCTGATGGTTGCTCCGGGCTTCATCGACCTGCACACGCATTATGATGCGCAGCTCTTCTGGGATCCCTATTGCACCATTTCGGGCTGGCACGGCATCACCTCCGTCGTCATCGGCAACTGCGGTTTCGGCTTTGCCCCGGTGCATCCGGAAGCGCGGGAGCGGGCGATGATGTCGATGACGCGGGTGGAGGCTATACCGCTGCCGTCGATGGAGGCCGGGCTGCCCTGGGACTGGGTGACGTTCCCGGAGTTCCTGGACAGCGTGGACCGGGCGCCGAAGGCGGTGAACATCCTGCCCTATGTGCCGATCGGGCCGTTGCTGATCTGGGTGCTGGGATTCGAGGGCGCCAAGGCCGGGCGGATGCCGACCGACGCCGAACATGCCGAACTGCGGCGTCTGCTGCATGAATCCCTTGATGCGGGCGGCTGTGGCTGGTCGGCGCAGCGGATGCTGCCCACGGGTCCGGCAGCAGTGCAGCGTGACTTCGACGGCACGCCGATGCCGACGGACGTGATGCATGACGAGACCTGCCGCGAACTGGCGAAGGTGCTGCGGGAGCGGAACGAGGGCTTCATGCAGATGCTGCTGGTCTCCGGCGACAATGACAAGGATCAGGCGTTCTACGAGGAGATGGCGGAGATTTCGGGTCGTCCGATGATCATGAATGTCGTGCAGGCGTTCGATCACAAGCCGGAGATCCACCGTCGCGTGCTGTCATGGCTGCAGAGCTGTCGGGAGCGGGGCATCCAGGTCGTGGGCCAGGGCCTGACCACGGATGCCGGCTTCACGTTCACGTTCGAAGACTGGAACCTGTTCGACGACATCGAGGCATGGTGCGAGGCGACGACCGGCACGTTCGAGGAGCGCAAGCAGAAGCTGGCTGATCCGGAACGCCGCAAGCTTCTGCGGCAGAACATGCCCCGCACCGCCACCGGGCCGCTGGACCAGATCGTCATCGTCGGACCGAAGCTGGACCACAACAAGGAGTGGCTGGACCACACGCTGGCCCTCGCGGCGGAGAAGATGGGCAAGCATCCGGTGGATGTCATGCTCGACATGGCGGTGGAGGAAGATCTGGAGACCGAGTTCTTTGCCGCACCGCCCAATGGCCGCATCGACTACCTGAAGGAGATCGTCGACGATCCCTACGTGCTGTTCGGCGTCTCTGACGGCGGAGCCCACACCAAGTTCCTCACCGCCGGGCGCTATCCGACGGAGACACTGGTGAAGATCGTGCGCGACCACGGCATGATCAGCCTGGAGGAAGCCCACTGGCGGCTGTCCGCCCTGCCGGCGCAGCTGGCGGGCTTCGTCGGGCGCGGCGTGCTGCGCAAGGGTGCTCCGGCCGACATCCTGGTCTATGACTACGAGAACCTGGAAGTCCTGGAGCCGGAGATCGTGCATGACCTGCCCGCCGGTGAATGGCGTCGGGTACAACGGGCATCAGGCTATCGCCATGTTCTGGTGAACGGCGAGGTGACGATTCGCGATGACCAGCCGACCAACGTCCATTCGGGTCGGCTGCTGCGCTTCGGCACCGGCATGGCGCAGACCGACGGGGCCATGGCGGCCGAGTAGCCGCCACAGGGGAGAGCGAACCAGATGACGGCACAGACCGCCCGGACGACCAGGCGACGCGCGGGTTCCGCGTCAACGAAAGCCGCCGAAGGGTCCGGGCGGGAAGCCGTGCTGAAATCGGCGCTGGAGGCGTTCTTCGCGCATGGGTTCCATGACACGTCGATGCGCAAGATCGCCGATGGAGCCGGCACCGCGATCTCCCACGCCTATTACTACTTCCCCTCCAAGGTCGATATCCTGCGCACGCTGATGATCGGCGTGACGACGGAACTGATCCATGTGCTGGAGGCCGCGCGGGACGCGGCTGGCGATGACCCGGTGGAGCGACTGGCAGCGATGGTGCGCAATCATGTGCGCCTGCATACGGAACGCCAGGCCGAATCCTTCGTTGCCAATACGGAATTGCGCAGCCTGTCCGGCGAAGAACGGCAGGAGGCCGTTGCCCTGCGCGACCATGTGGCCACCCTGTTCAAGGACACGGTGGATGACGGGCTGCGACAGGGATGTTTCCACACCGACAGCCGGGACGAGGCCGTCAGGGCCATCATCACGATGTGCACCGCGGTCGCAGGCTGGTACCGCAGCGATGGTCCCCGGACACCGGAAGCCATCGCGGACAGCTACGCGGTGCTCGCCCTCAGGATGCTCGGTTGCCAGGACGAGGTCAGCGGTCGCCGGTAAACCGTCGGCGCAGGCGCGTTGACAGCGCGTCCATCACGATCACCAGCAGCACTGTCAGGATGATGATGTAGAGCGTGTTCTCCCAGTCGCGGGAGGTCTTGATCGTCTCCACCAGCATCAGCCCGATGCCCCCGGCCCCAAGTGCACCGATGACGGTGGCGGAGCGGGTGTTGGATTCCAGGTAGTAGAACCCCTGCGAGATGAAGATCGGCAGGATCTGCGGGATGACACCGAAACGGTAGCTCTGCAGTTTCGAGGCCCCCGTGGCGTTCACCCCCTCCACCTGTCGCCGGTCGATGTTCTCCAGCGCCTCGGAGAACAGCTTGCCGAGCGTGCCGGTATCGGTAAAGGCAATGGCCAGCGCGCCGGTCAGCGGCCCCAGACCGAAGGATCGGATGAAGATCAGAGACCAGATCAGCATGTCGATGCCCCGCACGAAATCGAACAAGCGGCGCACGATGAACCGGACAGGGCCGGAGGGCGTGAAGTTGCGTGCCGCCAGAAACGCCAGCGGCAGGGCCACGAAGGCCGCCGTGAAGGTGCCCAGCACGGCCATCAGCAGGGTTTCCAGCAGCGCGACGAAGACGTTGCCGTGCTGCCAGTCCGGATTGGTCCAGAAGGTGTCCAGGATCAGCACCCAGTTGGCGGTGCCCGGCTCCAGCTCTTCGTCGCTCAGCGCAAGGTCCAGCACCTCGCCCGCCGAAAGGGCGCTCAGCGGTGACCGGAAGGGGAAGAAGAAATTCTCCCAGCCCGGGAAGTAGCGGTGCACCTCCATCTTGGCGCGGGAGACCTGAACGCGACGACCCAGGTCCGGGCGCGCGTCGAACTTGGCGCTGGTGACCCGCAGCCAGTCGGGCTTCCTTCCCGGCGGCAGATCGGTGATGACGCGACCGTCCTGTACCGAGACCCTGATCGGCCCATAGTCCGGGACATCGAAGGTCAGGGAGGTCGCAAGCATTGTGACCGTGTAGCCGTCCTCCAGATCGACGGTCAGTTTCTCCCCGTCAACGGCAACCCAGTCGGGCGGCGTCTGGTAGGTCGCCGTCCGCTCCCCCTCTATCGCGATGGCCGTGGTGCCGCGACGCAGCATGCGTGTGACATGGACCTTGTGGGCTACTGCGTCTGTCGCCAGAAGCGCCGCCCGCTCCGGCTTGGCGCTCTTGATCAGGGCCGGAACATCGAAGGCGAACCAGGTGTAGGTCAGATAGACCAGCACGAGCGCCAGCATCGCGAAGCCGATCCGCGTGGTCCGGCGCAGGGTCCGGGAAACACGGTCGCGCTGCCCCAGAAGGCCGGAGTCCGGGGTCATGCCGGTAGCGCTCATGTCAGCGCCTCCGTCTGCGCGATGCGCTGTCGCATCCATGACGAGGCCTGGTCGATCAGGAAGATGGCAAAGATCAGCAGCACGAACAGCGCCGCGGTCTCATCGCCTGCCCCCTGCCCCCAGCCGATGGTTCGCCGCAGTTCCGAGCCGATCCCGCCCGCGCCGACAAAGCCCAGGATGGCGGAGGCGCGCACGTTGATCTCGAACCGCAGCATGAAATAGCTGAGATAGTTGGGCAGCACCTGGGGCAGCACCGCGAAGCGCATCCGCTGGAACCAGCTGGCACCACAGGCCCCCAACCCCTCCACCGCGCGGGTGTCGATGTTCTCGTTCACTTCGGAGAACTGCTTGCCCAGTGCCCCGGTCGTGTGAAACGCCACGGCGATCATCGCCGGGATCGGACTGGACCCCAGCACGAAGATCAGGAACAGGGCGACGATCAGTTCCGGGAAGGCGCGCATCACGTCCATGATCCTGCGCGCGACCGGCACGACCGGCGGCCAGACATTGAGGTTGCTGGCCCCGAGGAAGGCAAAGACCATGGCCCCGAGACCGCCCAGGATGGTTGCGACGGCGGCGATGTTCAGGGTCTCGATCAGAGCGGGCAGGAAACGCCAGAGCAGGCCGGGAAACGCGGCGCCTGAATCCCATGCTTCCGCGACGATCTCACCGGGATAGTCGAAGAACTTCGCCAGACCGCTGAGGAAGCCGCCTGAATTCATCTCGTTTGCCTGCCCGTATCCACCCACCATGACGGCAGTCAGCAGTATCAGAATGGCTGCGGAATAGAGTTGGCGCCTGCGTTTCATCTGCAGGATCTCGTCTCTCAGGTGGGCAGAAGCGATCATGGACAGGCGCACTCACGGCTGGACGGGAAGACAGGTGACGGAAACGGCGAACGGACGGCCCGGAGCATTCCGGACCGTCCGCCCTTGT
>BQJF01000124.1 GCA_021604565.1 Minwuia thermotolerans
GGCGAAACCCGCTTTCCCGCTTGACTTGGCAGGCCACAGGCACCTAAGAAAGCGCGGCTCCGGGCCATGCGTCCGGTGCTGTTGTGGGGCCGTAGCTCAGATGGGAGAGCGTCGCGTTCGCAATGCGAAGGTCAGGGGTTCGATTCCCCTCGGCTCCACCAATTCTCCCTCACGCTCAACTCGCTACTGACGGCATTGCCGTCCGTGCCGCCTCAGCGCAGCGCGAAGTTCACCGGCACCAGCAGTTCAAGCTGGCTCTGCTGCATGAAGTCCGGCATGGCAGGCAGGGGCTGGGCGCGCCGGATCATGGCCTTGACCTCGGCGTCGAGCAGAGCGTGGCCGGAACCCTGTTCGATACGGAATTCCGTCACCTGACCTTCGCGATCCATGCGGAAGAACAGCATCGCCGTGCCTTCCTGCCGTCTGCGCTGCGCCCGCCGGGGATATTTCTTGTGGCGTTCCAGCCAGTTCAGCAGACGGGTCATGTAATCCTCCCGCTCGCCCGGATTGCCGCCGCCTGAGCGGGTTCCTTCCTGGCTGGAGACACCTTCCCCGGCACGGTCACCGGAACGTCCACCACCACCTGTCACCAGCGCGGCCTGTTGCACGGCGTCTCCCGGGCCGGTCGTCCTGGCCCCATCGATTGCAGGTCCGGTTTCGGTCGGCGGGGGATCCGCTACTTCGGGCGCCGGTGTGGTCGTGTTCACGGCGGTGACCGCCTCCGGCTCGACAGCCGGTTGCGGGCGCGGCGCTTCGACGGCCTGACGCGCCGGTTTTCGGGGACGGGGAACCGGCAGCGGTGGCGGCGAGACTGCGGCCACCACTTCCGTAACGGGGGCAGGTGGTGGAGGCGGTGTCGGTTCGGGGAGTTCAACCGCTTCAACGGGGCGTGCTGTCGTGACCTTCGCTGGTGCTTCCGGTGCCGGATCCGGGTCCGCGGGTTGTGCGGCCACAGTGGTGGCGACCTGCTCTGTCACCAGTTCGACAGGCTCCGATGGTACGGGAATGTCAGGTGCCTGCTCGGCCTGGAGCGCTTCTGCTGCTGTTCTCGAGGTCGGTGCGACCGCTTCAACGGTCTCGTGCACTGGCGTGACCGGTTGCGGATCGACCGGCGTGGTGGGGTGCAGTGAAGGGGGCTGGACTTCAGCCACGGCTGGAGTCTCGACAGGGGCGGAAGCGGCAGGCACGTCTGTTGCGACCGGGACCGTTTCGGACGCAGGCACCGCCTCGGCGACAGCTTCCGCGGTCACTGTTTCGGCCGTCTCCGGTGCGAGGGTTCCGGCCTCCGATGGCGCGCCCTCGACTTCCGCCACCTCGCCTGCGGCTCCGCCCGCGGCGGCAAGACCGACCTGCATGCCGGACACGCCGGGCAGGGCCGTGCCTCTGGTCGGTGCCTGCAACAGCACGGCGACGGCAATGGCCGCGTGAAGCAGCACCGCCACGATCAGTGCCGGGAACCAGCCGGGGCGACGGATGGAGTTCATTCGACCGCCGGGACGGTCAGCAACTGCAACTCGGCCAGGCCAGCGGCGCGCAGGCGCTCCATCAGGGCAATCACTGTGACGGCATCCACGGCACCGTCGGCCTTGATCCTGACCGTGTCCATCGGGCTGCTTCCGAAAGCCTCGATCAATGCAGCCTCCGTCAGTGGCAGGCCATCAAGTGCCAGTTTGCCCTGCCGGTCGACAAGGATCAGGTGTGTGTCCATGTCGGGCGCGGTTTCGGTGTCGGAACGCGGCGGCGTGATGGCGAATGGATCGGTCGCGGAGAGGTGCCCCGCCACCATGAAGAAGATCAGCAGCAGGAACACGATGTTGATCAGCGGCAGGATGCGGTCGTCGTCGCTGCGCGGGCGGTTCCTGTGGGCACGGGCGAGGCTCACCTGCTCTGCTCCGGTAGGGTCAGGGAGATGTTCTGCATGCCGCTCCCGTTCAGGCGATCAAGCACCCTGATCGTGCGTTGGAGGGAAACACCGTCGGCAGGGCGCACGACGATGGCACGATCCGGGTGGTCTCCGGCCACCTGCTTCAGCCGTTCGACGATCAGGTTCAGCGGCAGGCTCTCGCCCGAGAGCCGCAGGTCATCGGTGCGGACATCAACCAGCATGGCACCGGTCAGCGCGTTTGCCGCGCCTGCCCTGGCGGGTGGATCGAGGTCGATTGCACGCCAGTCGAGAAAGGAGGACGCGAGCATGAAGAAGACCAGCAGGATGAAGACGACATCAATCAGCGGTGTCAGGCTGATCAGTGTCCGTCGGCGTCCGTCAGTCGCCGCCCTGAGCGACGGCGGCGGGGTGAAAATCGCCGACATGGGTAGCCTCCGAATGGTGTGCCGGGGGAAGGTTCCGGGTGAACAGGCGGGTGATGGCACTGTCCGCCGTGTGTGCCAGCCGCTCGATCCGGCGCTCCAGCCAGTTCAGGGCCACGACAGCGGGAATGGCGACCGCGAGGCCCACTGCGGTGGTCAGCAGCGCCTCCCAGATGCCGCCCGACAGGATGGCCGGGTTGACCTGGTTGCCTGCGGCCTCCAACTGGCGAAACACCTCGATCATGCCCAGTACGGTGCCGAAGAGGCCGAGCAGGGGGGCGAGGGAGGCAATGACTTCCAGAGGGCGCAGGCCGCTGCGGCAGGTTTCGAGCGTATCGGCGGCGAAGCGCATGGTTTCCGCGCGCACCATTTCCGGCTCCATGCCCTGCCGGATACCACGCATGGCGGCTGAGATCGTCGCGGCGAGCGGCCCCGGCGCACCCTGCAGCCGGGCCACGGCTTCCCCTGTCCGGCCCGCCTGCCAGAGCGACAGGGCCTCGCCGGTCCGGCTTGCATCAGCGGAGCGGATGCCGCGCAGTTGCCAGGCCTTGGCGAGCACGATGGCCGTTGCCGCGACCGACATGGCAATCAGCAGCGCCACAACGGGGCCGCCGGACTGAAGCATGGCCAGCAGGTCGGCCAATGGTCCGCCCGGGGTGGCGGCAGAGGACGAAAGGTTCAGTTCGGTCTGCATCGGTTCTGCCCTTACTTGATCAGGGAAACGTCACTGCGGGATGTCGTCCGGACCAGGGAGAGGCAATCGTCACGTCCGCCTGTCTGGTCGGTGCATTCAAGGATGCTGTTCACCAGTATGCGCCCGATACCGTCACAGGCGATCTCCGCCAGATCGAAGACCTTCAGGCTGGTCTTGCCTGCGACCAGCGGCGCGGTCTCCAGCGCCAGCCGCCGGGCAACGATGCCGTCGGCATCGAAGATGACGAGGTCATAGCGCAGGGCGGAGAAGGCCGCGTCGGTATCGTTCTGCAGCACGACATAGGCGCGGCACGCGCCCTCCACTGCTTCCAGCTTGTTCAGTTCCAGACCGATCCCCGGATCCCGCGTCTCCGCCCCGACAGAGGCAGGAACTGCGAGAAGGAACAGGCCGACCAGCGCGGCGCGGATGGATATCATGGGTCAGACATTCCTGACGTTTCGGACAATGCTGCGGACACGCCCCCAGCAGACGACAGGAATTCCTGATAATGCAACTGACTCGCAATATCAATATCAATGATGCCGGGTGCTGCCGGATCCTGTCCGTTCAGGCCGCTGCGACGGCGACCGGTTTCTCGGAGATCGGCCAGTGGATCGCGGCGGAAGCGATGCCAAGCGCGATGCTGAGCCACCACATCGCGTCATAGGATCCGAAGGTGTCGTAGGCATAACCCCCGATCCAGGCCCCCAGGAATCCCCCGAGCTGGTGGCCCATGAAGACAATGCCGAACAGCATGGACATGTAGCGGGTTCCGAAGATGTGCCCCACCAGCCCGCTGGTGAGCGGGACGGTGCCGAGCCACAGAAACCCCATGGCAGCGGAGAAGATCATGACGGTCAGCTCCGTCACCGGTGTCAGGATGAACAGCAGGAAGATCGCCGCACGGGCGAGGTAGAGCAGGCTGAGCAGGTTCTTCCTGGAATACTTGCCGCCCAGCACGCCGCAGGCATAGCTGCCCGCGATATTGGTCAGGCCGACAATCGTCAGGGAGACAGTGGCCAGCCAGGGGTCGAAGCCGCGGTCACTCAGGAATCCCGGCAGATGGACCCCGACGAAGGCCAGGTGAAAGCCGCAGACGAAGAACCCGGCGTTCAGCAGCCAGAAACTCGGGATCGCGAAGGCAGCCCGCAGCGCTTCGCCGATCTTCTGCTCCGGGCCGGTGTCGGCCTCGACCGGCTTGCTGGCCAGACCATAGGCCAGTGGCACGATCAGGCAGGCGGTGGCACCAAGGATCAGCAGAGCACTCGACCAGCCATATCCGTCGATGATGACGTGGGTATAGGGCAGGGACATGAACTGGCCGATGGACCCGCCGACCGAGGCAAGGCCCAGTGCGGTGCTGCGATGCTTCTCCGGCGTGATGCGACCGATGGTGCCGAGGATGACCGTGAAGCCGGAACCGCTCAGACCCAGGCCGATGAGTACACCACCGACCAGCAGTTGCTCGCCGGTGCCGGGCAGGGTCATGACAGCCAGCCCCGCGCCATAGGCCAGACCGCCCAGCGCGATCACCCAGGCGGCCCCGAAGCGGTCGGCAAGCGCCCCGGCGAAGGGCGCACCCAATCCCCACAGCAGGTTCATCAACCCCATGCCGAGCGCGAAGGTCTCCCGCCCCGTGGCCAGATACTCGGAGACCGGCGTCAGGAACAGGCCGAGCGCCTGACGGAAGCCGACGGACAGGCCAAGGATGCAGCCGGCGCAGATCAGAGCAGTCCACAGTTTTCGGTTCATGGCCAGGTACTCGCGACTTCGGAGGCTCAGGTTGTGGGGGAACGGTAGTTCCTGTAGTGAAATCCGTGAAACGAATAGAATTGATCTGACCATCAGGAAAATTGATGCTGGAACCTGCCCAATCGATCGATGCGGGTCTGCTGCGGGCCTTCGTGACCGTCGCCGAGACCCGGAATTTCACCCGCGCCGCCGAACGCCTCAACTGCGTGCAATCCGCCGTAAGCATGCAGATCAAGCGACTGGAGGAGGCGCTGCAGGTCCGCGTGCTCAATCGAACCAGCAGGGAGGTTCGCCTGACGCGGGAAGGCGAGATCGTCTTGCGTTATGCCCAACGTGTCATGCGCCTGACGGCGGACGCGATGATGGAGCTGGGGCAGCGGGTGGAGCCGGGGCGCGTCCGGATCGCGGCCACGGACATGTCCATGTGCTTTCTGCCACCGGTCCTGACCGAGTTCGGAAAGCGGTTTCCGCTGGTTCAGGTCGAACTCAGTTGCAACCGCAGTTGGGAGGCGCTGGAACTTCTGGAAGCTGGCGACGCGGATCTGGCCTTCGTGACCCAGCGCTGTGGCAGGTCGGGCGGACAGCAGATCATGCACAGGCCCCTTGTCTGGGCCGCGGCACGGCATTCCGATGTGCCGGAGGTGGATCCGCTGCCACTGGCCATCTTCGCGCCGGACTGCATCTACCGGAAGGCCGCGATCCAGGCGCTGGATGATCATGGCATGCCGTTCCGCTTTGCCTATGAAAGCACCAGCCGGGCAGGACTGGACTGCGTCGTGGAGGCCGGACTGGCCGTGACCGTTCTGCCCGTCGATGGTGTCTCGGGGAAGCTGCGCGTGCTCGACAGCGGGTTTCCGGCGCTGCCGGATCTGAAGACCTATCTGTTCCACGCCAGTGGCAGCAGGGTCTCGCCGTCGGTCGATGCACTGGCCGACCTGCTGCTGGAGATGCTTGCCGTACCGGTGCCGCAACGGCCCGAATGACTGCATTGCCAATCTTGCTTGTGGACGGCGAGGGCAACTTTGCTAGAAGGGTTCTGCTTTCCGGGGAGGAAGGCCGCCCTGTGTCCGGCATGCGTCGGTTTCGCCAGCGGTGATGATCGAAAGCTGGGGGGACCCGAATGACCGACGAACAGCGTGCCTTTGACGGGATCAACGTGCTGGACTTTTCACAGGGTGTGGCCGGGCCGCATGCAACCATGCTGCTGGCCCAACACGGTGCCAACGTGATGAAGGTCGAGCCCCTGGCGGGCGACTGGGGACGCGCCCTGGGGGCGATCTACAACGACCATTGCGCGCACTCCATCGCCTTCAACCGGGGCAAGCGGTCGCTGGCCATGGACATGAAGAATCCGGACGCCCTGGCTGTTGCCCGGCGCATCGCGGAAAAGGCCGACGTGATCGTCGAAGCCTTCCGCCCTGGCGTCATGGCGAAGTTCGGTCTGTCCTATGACCAGGTGAAGGCGATCAATCCGAACGTCATCTATCTGTCGGTCACGGGCTTCGGCCAGTCCGGCCCGAACTCCAACCGTCCGGTGACCGATGCGGTCATCCAAGCCTACTCCGGCCTGATGACGGTCAACCGCGACAAGGATGGCATTCCGCAGCGGCTGAACATGATTCCCATCGATGTCACCACCGGCCTCTACGCGTTTCAGGCGCTCTCCACCGCGCTGATGCGGAAATTCCGCTATGGCACCGGTTGCTACATCGACAACAACCTGATGCAAAGCGCCGCCGCGTTCCAGGCCGCGAAGGTGATGGAGTTCCATCTGGAGAAGGGCCAGAGCCAGCCGCTCTATGTCCCTGTCGGCACCATGCCGACCACCGACGGCTTCATCAACATCACCGCGATGCGGGAAGCGCATTACCAGACGCTCTGCGACGTCATGGGCAAGCCGGAATGGAAGGATGATCCGCGCTTCCGCACAGGCGACCTGCGGCTGAAGAACGAGGCCGAACTGATGCCGATGATCCGGGAGGTCTTCAGCACCCGCTCGACGCAGGACTGGGCCGAGGCGCTGACGACGGCGGGTGTCATGAACGCACCGGTGCAGACCTATCGCGAACTGATGGATCATCCGCACACCAGGGCAGTGGAGGCGATTGCCTATGTCGAGCATGCCTCGACCGGTACCGTGCCGATGCCGCACATCCCCGGCCTGCCGCGCATTGAAGGCGCGGATGCGATGACCCATGCGCCGTCTATCGGCGAACACTCCGACCAGATCCTGGGCGAATGGGGCTATTCGGAAGATGACATTGCCGGGATGAGGACCGGCGGCGCCATAGGCTGATCCGCCGGCGCACCCCGATCAGTTCCGCCAGTGCCCCATGCTGGCATAAGGTTCGGGATAATTGTCGTTCTGGCGGCGGAAGCTGTCGTGGCCGTTCAGCGCGGCGACCAGCACGGTATCGACGGTCTGATCATCCGGTTCCACCGGGGTCAGGCTCTCCGCATGCTCCTCCACGAAGCCCGTGTGCAGGTCACCTGACCGGAACGCCGGATGGGCCACGATGTCGGCCAGATAATCGATGTTGGTGCCGACCCCAAGCAGCGTGGTGTCCCGCAGGGCCTTGCGCATCAGGTCCGCCGCGCCTGGGCGGTCGGGACCATGCACTACCAGTTTCGCCAGCATGGGGTCGAAGTCGCTGGTAACGGACTGGCCCTGTGTCAGACCATTCTCGAACCGCGTATTGTCATCCATCGGCGGATCAAGCAGCAGCACGCGCCCTGTTTCAGGCAGGAAACCATTCGTCGGATCCTCGGCACAGATGCGGCATTCGATGGCGTGGCCGTTCAGCGCCACCTCGTCCTGGTTCAGGCCGAGGCCCTGACCGGCGGCGATCTCCACCTGTTTCCGGACCAGGTCGATGCCGGTCACCATCTCGGTCACCGGATGCTCCACCTGCAGACGGGTGTTCATCTCCAGGAAATAGAATGCCCCGTCGGGCGCCAGGATGAATTCCACGGTGCCCGCGTTGAGATAGTTCGCGGCGCTGGCCAGCCGCACGGCAGCCTCGCAGATCTCCGCCCGCAGGGCATCGGGCAACCCGGCGGAGGGAGCCTCCTCGACAATCTTCTGGAACCGGCGCTGGATGGAGCATTCGCGCTCGTGCAGGTGCACGACCTTGCCTGTGCCATCACCCAGCACCTGCACCTCGATATGTCGCGGCCGGTCGACGTAGCGCTCGGCATAGACCCGGCCATCAGCGAAATACCGCTCTGCCTCGCTCGCCGCCCGCCGGGATTGGTCGGCCAGATCGGCGGGGTCCCGGACAATGCTCATGCCCTTGCCGCCGCCGCCCGCCGATGCCTTGACCAGCAGGGGGAAGCCGATGCTTGCCGCCTCCGCGATGAAGCTGTCGATGTCCCCCGTCGGCAGGACGGACGGGGCGACGGGCACGCCGTGGGTCTCCGCGAACTTCCGCGATTCGATCTTGTCGCCCATCAGCCGGATGCAGTCCGGGTCCGGCCCGATGAAGGTCAGACCGGCACCTTTCACGGCTTCGGCGAAGCCTGCGTTCTCCGACAGGAAGCCATAACCCGGATGGATCGCATCGGCACCGGTCTCCCGCGCGACCTTCAGGATCTGATCCACGTCCAGATGGGCTGCGACAGGTGTCTCACCCTGGATCAGCACGGCCTCGTCAACCGCGCCCACATGGGCGGAAAGGCTGTCTGCGGCGTGATGGATGCCGACGGAAACGATCCCCATGTCCCGCAGTGTCATCGCGACCCGACAGGCGATCTCTCCGCGATTCGCGATCAGTACCTTGTTGAACAAGCTCATGTTTCGGCCTCCCCGCCGTTCATCAGATGTCGGCGAAATCGCCGCCGCGCCCCTTGCCGTCCCGGAACCGTGCAGCCCCGGTGATCCCTTCCCGTGCCAGTTCGGCCCGGCTGTTCTGCCATTCCTGCGCCAGTCCCTCCCGTACCGATAGCCCATGCTGGCGGATGGCGGAACGCCTGTCGGCGCGCATGCAGTTCTGCGGAAAACGGGCAATCTGCTGCGCCAGTTCCTCCGCCTTCTGCCGACTTGTTCCGTCCGCCACCACATGTTCGCACAGCCCGATGCGCATGCATTCCTCCGACGGCACCTTCCGACCGGTCAGGATGATCTCCATGGCCCGTCCCTGACCGACCAGCCGGGGCAGGCGTACCGTGCCGCCGTCGATCAGCGGTATGCCCCAGCGGCGGCAATAGACACCCATGTAGGCACTTTCCTCCATTACCCGGAAGTCACACCACATGGCCAGTTCCATGCCACCCGCCACGGCCGGCCCGGCGATGGCACCGATCACCGGCTTGTCCAGTTCCAGACGGCTTGGCCCCATGGGGCCGCGCGGGATGTCGTCACCCGGTCCGGGGGCGGGACCGTCCGCCGTGAAGTGCAGGTCGTCGAGGGATTGTTGGCCGGGTTCGCGCGCCTCCAGCGCCGCAGCATGCTTCAGGTCCCACCCGGCGCAGAAGGCACCGCCTTCGCCAAAGAACACCGCCACCCGCGCCTCCTCATCACGCTCGAACGCCAGAAAGGCATCGTTCAGGGCAACGGAGCTCTCCGGGTCCATGGCGTTGCGGGCTTCCGGGCGGTGATGAATCACGGTCCAGACGTGGCCATCCTTCTCGATCCTGACAGTCATGCGCTTCCCTCCCC
>BQJF01000125.1 GCA_021604565.1 Minwuia thermotolerans
CATTGTGTTCGACGCCACCGTTGGCCGGCCCGACATTCTGGTTACAACGATCTTCGATCAGACCAGTACCTCCGATCTGCTGCTCACTTCCACAGTCGATGGCTCGTCGATCTTCCTCGACGATTTCATTTCGGGCAACGAACTGGAGAACGGCGTCAGGGAGATCGTATTCGCCGATGGCACGGTGCTGGCACTGGATGCCGGTCTTCTGCTCAATGGCGGCGACGGTGCCGACGACATGGGCAGCGCCGATCAGGCCGACACACTGGACGGCGGCGGCGGCGATGACCGGCTGAATGGCATGGGCGGTGCCGACCTGCTCATCGGTGGCGCGGGCGATGACACGCTGAGTGGCGGCAACCGCCAGAACTTTCTGGATTCAAGCAATGACACACTGATCGGCGGCACGGGAAATGACCTCCTGATCGGGCGCGGGGGCGACGATGACTTCGTCTTCTCTACCGGGTTCGGGCAAGACGAGATCCGGGACAGCAATGCGGCGAACGGAGACAGGGACCGCATTGTATTCGACGCCACTATCGACCCGTCCGACATCCGACTGGTCACGGTCTTTGACCAGACCCGGACCTCTGACTTCTTCATTTTTCATGATGTCGATGGCTCGTCGATCTTCCTCGACGATTTCATTTCCGGCGACGAACTGGAGAACGGCGTCAGGGAGATCGTATTTGCCGATGGCACGGTGCTGGCACTGGATGCCGGTCTTCTGCTCAATGGCGGCGACGGTGCCGACGACATGGGCAGCGCCGACCAGGCCGACACACTGGACGGCGGCGGCGGTGACGACCGGCTGAATGGCATGGGCGGTGCCGACCTGCTGATCGGTGGCGCAGGCGATGACACGCTGAGTGGCGGCAACCGCCAGAACTTTCTGGATTCAAGCAATGACACCCTGATCGGCGGCGCGGGCAATGACATCATGATCGGGCGCGGGGGAGACGATGACTTCGTCTTCTCCATCGGGTTCGGACAGGACGAGATCCGGG
The DNA here is from genome assembly GCA_021604565.1 of Minwuia thermotolerans. Taxonomy (GTDB): domain Bacteria; phylum Pseudomonadota; class Alphaproteobacteria; order Minwuiales; family Minwuiaceae; genus Minwuia; species Minwuia thermotolerans_A. The sequence goes on from BQJF01000125.1 coordinate 1,008, forward strand.
ACAGCAATGCGGCGAACGGAGACAGGGACCGCATTGTATTCGACGCCACCATCCATCAGGCAGACATCCATATTCGCACGGTGAATATCATCGGCAACGTCTCCGGTGACCTGGTACTCGAGCATGTTGTCGACGGATCGACCGTCACTGTCACCGGCCTGATCGACAATGGAGGCCTGGAGAACGGTGTCCGCGTCATCGCCTTTGCCGATGGCACAGTCATCGATCTGGAACTGGGCTTTGCCCAGGAGGGCACTGCCGGAAATGACACTCTCGTCGGACTGAGCGGCGCGGACATCCTGCGGGGTCTGGAAGGCAATGACCGGCTGAATGGCGTCTTCGGGGCTGATCAGCTGTTTGGCGGTGCGGGCGATGATACGCTGGACGGCGGTGCGGTGGTCAATGCAACAGACTCATCCGACGACACCCTCCTCGGTGGCGCGGGCGATGACCGTCTCACCGGTCGGGGTGGCGACGACACCTTTGTCTTCGGAGACGGAGACGGGGCCGACACGGTGGTTGATTTCACATCTGGCGATGTGATCGACCTGCGCGGTGTGCTTGCCATCAGTGAGTTCGCGGACGTGCAGGCTCGGCTGAGCCAATCCGGGGCGGATGCAGTCATCGACCTCGGCGATGGTGACAGCATCCTGCTGCTGGGCGTTTCAGTCGCTTCTCTGAGTGCCAGCGATTTCCTGCTCGACCCCGACAATGCGACCCGCATCGTCGGCACGGAAGGCGATGACCTGCTGATCGGCGATTCCCTCGACAACACCATCGACGGCCTAGGCGGGAACGACACGATCGATGGCGCATTTGGTGGTGATCTGCTGTTCGGCGGCATTGGCAATGACGCCATTGTGGGTGAAACCGGCGCGGACACCCTGTTGGGCGGCGGGGATGCCGACACGCTGACAGGCAGCGCTGGCGATGATCTGCTCGACGGCGGTACCGGCAATGACACCTATCTGTTCAGCGCAGGGTTCGGCCTTGACGTGATCGTGGCGTCGGACGCTGGCCTGGGGGAGGAGAACCGCCTGTTCTTCGATGCCAGCATCAACAAGCTGGATATCCGGCTGAAGTCCTTTGCCAACCCGGACGACCTCGGTGCCAGCCTCGTCATCCGCCACGATCTCGGCAATGGCGAGATCACCATAAGCGACTTCTACGATGCAACGCCGGGGGCGGGCTTCGGTACATTGCGCACCGGCTTCGAGATCCTGGAGTTCGCCGATGGCACGATCATCGACCTGCGCGACGGCCTAGTCCTGGGTGGCGAGAGTCAGGGCGAGCACATGCGCGGCACAAGCCTGGACGACAAGATTTCAAGTGCTGGTGGCGGTGATGAGGTCGAAGGCTTTGGAGGCGCAGATTCCCTCTTTGGCGCCAGTGAGGACGACACACTTGATGGCGGCGATGGCAATGACGAGATCTTCGGTGGTGCGGACAACGACAGCCTGTTTGGCGGTGACGGCGATGACCTGCTTGAAGCGGGTCTCGACGCCGACACGCTCACCGGTGGCAACGGCAACGACAGGTTCGTGTTCGTGGAAACTGACGGTGCCGATGTCATCACCGATTTTCAGACGGGCGACCGCATCGACCTGACACGGGTCTCCTCCGTCGGCAGGTTCGCTGAGGTTCTGGCTTCGGCCACACAGGTGGGATCTGACGTCCTTCTCGACCTCGGTGCGGGCGACAGCATCACGCTGCTGGGTGTCAGTCGCGGTGATCTGGTCGATACCGACTTTCTGCTCGACTCGGCCAATGGCAGCGGCCCGGACGTACCCACCGAAGGCGATGACCTGCTGATCGGTGACACCTCCGACAATCAGATCGACGGATTGGGCGGCAATGACACGATTCTGGGATCCGACGGCGACGACACGCTGAACGGCAGCGGCGGGGAAGACCAACTCTTTGGTGGCACAGGCGGGGACAGTCTGTTCGGTGGCGGCGGCTCGGACACGCTGGAGGGCGGTGCGGGGAACGACGAACTGAGCGGCGCGGGTGGTGAGGACACCTATGTGTTCGGTGCCGGGTTCGGGGCAGACGAGGTTCTGATACTTGGCGCCTCTGGGCCAGAGGCCGACAGGTTGTTCTTCGATGCCAGCATCGACAGGGCGGATATCCGGCTGTTCAGCGTCGCCGACCCGTTCGACCTTTCGGCGGACCTGTTCATCCAGGATGACGCCGATGGATCGACCATACTGGTCAGCGACTTCTACAACCCGAACCGTGGCGGCAGTTTCGGCCAGCTACGATCCGGCTTCGAGATTCTGGAGTTTGCCGATGGCACCACCATTGACCTGCGGCAAGGGTTCGAGCTGGTCGGTGGTGACGGTGCCGACCACATGCGCGGCCCGAACCTGAATGACCAGCTGTTCGGACTGGGTGGCGCGGACACGCTGGAGGGGCGCAATGGCAATGACGACCTGTTCGGCGGCGACGGCGCTGATGAACTGCAGGGCGGCAGTGGTGATGACGAACTGTTTGGCGGCGCAGGGGACGATGTCCTGTTTGGTGAAGGGGATGCGGATACGCTGGAGGGCGGCCTCGGCGACGACACCCTGATCGGCGCGGGCGGCAATGACACCTATGTCTTCAGTGCCGGGTTCGGTGCTGACGAGATCCTCTCGCTGGATGCCTCCGGGCTGGAGCAGGATCGCCTGCTCTTCGACGCCAGCATCGACCGGGCTGATATCCGGCTGTTCAGCGTCGCCGACCCGTTCGACCTGTCTGCTGACCTTTTCATCCAGGATGACGCCGATGGGTCGAGCATCCTGATCGCGGATTTCTACAATCCGAACCCGGGCGGCAGTTTCGGGCGGCTTCGTGCGGGGTTTGAACTGCTTGAGTTCGCCGATGGCACGATTGTCGAGCTGAGGCAGGGCTTGGAACTGATCGGTAGCGAGGACGCCGATTTCATGCGGGGACCAGACCGCGACGACCAGCTTCTCGGACTGGGCGGCGATGACACGCTGGAGGGGCACATAGGCGATGACAGCCTGTTCGGCGGCGATGGCGGCGACGCATTACTGGGCAGCAGCGGGAATGATCTTATCTCCGGCGATACCGGCGACGACACCCTCAACGGTGAAGCCGGTGACGACACGCTGAACGGTGGTGCAGGGGCGGATTCGCTTGCGGGGGGTGCGGGCGATGACCTGTTCATCCTTGAGGCCGGTGATGGTGCGGACCGGATCGCGGACTTCGCGGCTGGCGCACTGTCGGAGGACCGGCTGGATGTCTCCGCGCTGGGGTTCACGCGGTTCCAGGATGTGCAGGCGGTGGCGACCGACGGGGCGGAAGGCGTCACGCTCGCCCTGGGCAGTGGCACCTCCGTTCTGCTGGAAGGAGTTCTGGCCACTGAACTGGATGCCGATGACCTTGTACTTGCCGAAATTGATACAGAGCCCGTCCAGCGCATCGATCCCGCCGTCGATGCCTTCATCGTCGGCGCCGGAGGCCAGATTGTCGTAACCGGGGTCTATTCAACGGCAAATCCGGTGGACGAAACCCTCACCGGCATCGGCATCCGGGTGCATTTCGACAGTTCCGTGCTGCAGTTCGACGGGCTGGAGAACCTGTTTCAGCCAGCCCTCCAACCCTTCGGTCAAGTCGTCGAGGCCGACAGCAGCGACTTCGACGATGACGCGGCAACGGACAGTTTCGTTGCCCTGAACTGGGCCGACTTCGGCGGTCAGTTTCCCGGCGTCGGGACGACACCGCTGGACCTGTTCGACATCCTGTTCACCGGTCTCGGTGACCCATCGGACAGCGGCATCAACTTCAGCGCGTCCAGCCTGGCACTGGACCGGAATTTCGCCAGCACCTCCGTGGACGTTGCCGCGGATCGCTGGCCCTTGCCCGATATTGTCTCGGTGGCGGAGAACAGCGCCGACGGAACCCTGATCGCCGACCTGGCGCCGATACCGATCGATCCCATCGACCCGGGCAGCTTCACCCTGCTGGATGACGCGGGCGGACGGTTCGTGCTGGATGGCTTCGTGCTGCGGGTGGCCGACGGCGATGGACTGGATTTCGAGGATGATGCCAGTCATGACATCAGCCTGCGCATCACCAACAACGCAGGCGGCAGCGTCGATCGCGCCCTCACGGTCGACCTGACGGACGTCAACGAGGCCCCGACCGTGGTCAGCATCGACAGCGCCGACATCGACGAGGATGCGGAGGCCGGTGATCAGGTCGGCACGCTTTCGGCACTGGACCCGGAGGGCGACATCATCGGTTTCAGCCTGATCGATGATGCAGGCGGACGATTTGCGCTGGACGGGGAGCGGCTGGTGGTTGCAGGCAGTGGCCTCGACTTCGAGACGGCCCCCGGCCACAGCATTACCGTGCGCGCCACCGACGCCGGGGGCCTGAGCCTCGATCAGGTACTCGATATCAGCGTGAATGACGTGGCCGAGGCAACGCTGGATCTGGATGGTGACGGGCAGGTCAATGCCCTGACCGACGGCCTGATCGCACTGGGTGAGCTGTTTGGCGCGCCCCTGTCGCAACTGGCCGGGCTGGCGGAGCCGGGATCGCCGGGGTCGGACACTCTTGTGCTGGGTGACCTGCTGGATCAGGCGCGGGCGGAGATCTTCGATGTGGACGGGGATGGTACGACGGATGCGCTGACCGACGGGCTGATGATCCTGGGCCATCTGTTCGGTGCGCCACAGGATCAGGTGGCGGCTTTCGCGCAGCCTGGTGCAATCCGAACCGACCCTGCAGAAATCGCGGCATTCCTCGACAGTTTCGTACCCGTCGAAGCCTGACCACAACCGCCCCTTCGCAAGGACGAGGATAGAGCCTATCCTTGCCTGCACAACAGGGGAGGACGGGGAATGACCGAAGCTCTGACGATCCGGCTGGACGGGGCCGACAATGTCGCCGTGGCACGGGTGGACATCCTGCCCGGCACGCAGATCGCGCCCTATGGCGTCACCGCGAACCACCATATTCCCGCCGGGCACAAGATTGCGCTGGGCGGGATCAGCACCGGCGATCCGGTGCGCAAGTACAATCAGATCATCGGCTTTGCGGAGGGCGGGATCGCCCCCGGTGATCACGTCCACACCCACAACTGCCTGTTCGGCAATTTCGAGCGGGACTATGCCATCGGCCAGGACGTGCGGCCCACAGACCACTTCGCGGAACATGAACGCGCCGTGTTCCAGGGCTTCCGGCGCGACAATGGCCGCGCGGCGACCCGCAACTACATCGGCGTGCTGACCTCGGTGAACTGTTCCGCCACGGTGGCCCGCTATGTCGCCGACCACTTCCGCAGCCCCGAGATGCTGGCCGCGTTCCCGAACGTCGACGGCGTCGTGGCCCTGACCCACGGCACCGGCTGCGGCATGGCCTCCGACGGTGAGGGCATGCGGATGCTGTCGCGCACCTTTGCCGGATATGCGCGCCACGCCAACTTCGCCGGGCTGCTGTTCATCGGCCTCGGCTGCGAGGCGGCCCAGCTTGGCATGATGATGGATGTGGAAGGGCTGAAGCCTGGTCCGCTGCTGCACATGTTCACCATCCAGGACTCCGGCGGCACCACCGCGACAGTGAAGAAGGGCATCGATCTGGTGAAGGAGATGCTGCCCCATGCCAACGCCAAGGCGCGGGAACCGATTCCGGCATCCGAACTGATCCTGGGGCTGGAATGCGGCGGCTCCGACGCCTACTCCGGCATTTCGGCCAACCCGGCGCTGGGTGCTGCTGCCGACCTGCTGGTGCGGCACGGCGGCACCGCCTGCCTGGGCGAGACACCGGAGATCTACGGCGCCGAGCACCTGCTGACACGCCGTGCGGTATCCGATGAAGTGGCGCAGAAACTGATCACCAAGATCCACTGGTGGGAAGACTATGTCGCGCGCAACAGCGGCTCCATGGACAACAACCCGAGTCCGGGCAACAAGGCCGGTGGCCTGACCACCATCCTGGAGAAAAGCCTTGGGGCGGCGGCCAAGGGTGGCACGACGAACCTGGTCGATGTCTACAGTTACGGCGAGAAGATCACGGCCAAGGGCTTCGTCTTCATGGACACCCCCGGCTATGACCCGGTCTCCGTCACTGGCTTCGTCGCGGGCGGGGCCAATGTCGTCTGTTTCACCACGGGGCGCGGCTCCGTCTTCGGCTGCAAGCCGACACCGTCGATGAAGCTGGCCACCAACACGGCCATGTATTCGCGTCTGTCCGACGACATGGACATAAACTGCGGTCTGGTGGTGGACGGCGAAAAATCGGTGCAGCAGATGGGCCAGATGATCTTCGACCGGATCATCGAGATCGCCTCCGGCGACCTCACCTGTTCGGAGCGGCTGGGCTTCGGTGATGACGAGTTCCTGCCCTGGCAGATCGGGGCGGTGATGTGATGGCGAGGGCGGGCAGCATGAACAGCACGGATCACTTCATCGACAGCAGCCTGCCGGGCCTGAAGACGGCACTGCGCAACAAGCATGTGGACGCGAACGGTCCGGCGGTCCTGTTCATCCATGGCGCGACCTACCCGTCCACCATCATGTTCGATTACGCAGTCGACGGTGTGTCCTGGATGGACTGGATGGCCGCCCGTGGCTTCGATGTCTGGTGCATTGACCTGCCGGGCTATGGCCTGTCCGGCCGCCCGGCAGAGATGGCGGCACCGGCGGAGGACAATCCGCCGATCATCCGCACCGCTGTCGCCGAACAGGATGTGGAGCGCGCCATCGATTTCATTCTCGCCCGGCGCGGCCTGCAGCAACTTGACCTGGTCGGCTATTCCTGGGGAACCGCGATCGGCGGCGGCGTCACCGCCCGCAACCCTGACAAGGTCCGGCGGCTGGTGCTTTCCGGGGCGCTCTGGTGCCGCGTCTCGACGCAGGGGATCGGTGCGATGGGCACACCCGGCGCGTGGCGGAAGGTGGAGGCAGAGGCGGTGGTCAGCCGCTGGTGCATCGGTCTGGACGAGGATCAGAAGGCGGCAATCAGCACGCCGGAGGCCATGCGCGCCTGGGCGGACGCCGCCGTCGCCACCGACCCCGAAACCGGAAACCGGCAACCACCGTTCCTGCGCGCACCTGCCGGTGTGGTGCAGGACGTGCAGCAGCACTGGCTGAAGGATGACCCGACATGGGATCCATCACGGATCACCTGCCCGACCCAGATCGTGGTCGGCGAATGGGATCATGAAACGACACCGGAACAGGGCCGCGACGTCTTCGACCGGCTGGTCTCAGCGCAGGAAAAGCGCTTCACCCTGATCGGCGGCGCGACCCATTCCATGCTGCTGGAGGCGCGGCGTCACGCGCTCTACGACGTGGTGCACGATTTCCTCAAGGCCGAGATCTGAGGCTTTCGGCGGCCTGACCGCGGACACTCAGTTCTCTGCCGCGCCTACAGGGCGGGCGAGCAGGTCGGCCACCGCCTGACGCAACGGTGTACCCAGGTGCAGTACCTCATGCACGGCCATGGCAATGGGCAGTTCGACCCCCAGTGCCGCCGCGCGCTGCACCAGCGGTTCGACCGTGTGCACACCCTCCACCAGGACATCCGGCAGGTCACCGTCACGCCCCAGCGCCGCGCCGAAGGCAAAGTTGCGCGAGGTCTCGTCGGTACAGGTCAGCACCAGATCGCCGAGACCCGAGAGACCGGCCAGGGTTTCATCGCGAGCGCCGATGGCACGACCCAGGCGGCGCAGTTCCGCCAGCCCGCGCGAGATCACCGCAGCGCGGGCATTCAGCCCCAGCCCCGCACCGGTCACCGCCCCTGCGGCGATGGCCAGCACGTTCTTCATGGCACCCCCCAGCGCCACCCCCGCCACGTCGTCACTGGCATAGAGGCGGAACGCGGGGGAACCGAGGGCGGCAGCCCAGTATTCGGCCTTCTCCAGCGGGTCCATGGCCAGCACCGCCGCCGCGGGCAGACCCCGCGCGACTTCGCCTGCGAAGTTCGGCCCCGACAGCATCCCCACCGGATTGTGCGGCAGAACCTCCGACACGACTTCGGGCAGCAGGGCACCGGTTTCCCGTTCCAGCCCCTTGGCGCAGATCAGGATGGGCAGGGCCGGATCGATGCTGTCGGAAAGGTCCTGCAGGACGCCCCGGATCGTCTGGGCAGGCACGACCAGCAGCAATGCGTCGGCCCCTTCGACTGCGCTGCGCTGCTGCTCACCCCCCCGTCCGACAAGTGTCGTTCCGGGCCCCGCACGGCCAACGGCGGCCTGGAGGGCATTTCCCCAGGCACCCGCGCCGATGATGGCGATATCGATCTTGTAGGTCATGCCGCTCAGGGTGCGACAGCGACGGCCGGAATGGATGCGTCATAGGGACGCAAAACCCTGCAATGCCGGGCCGCT
>BQJF01000126.1 GCA_021604565.1 Minwuia thermotolerans
GAAGATCCGCGGGGCCGCAGGCGCCTGGAACTGGCTCGACGTCTGCGTGCCCTCGAACGCCTGGTTCAGTTCCACGCCACCGGCCGCGTTCGAGACAAAGATGCTGCCCGTCGTGCCGTCTTCCTGCGGCAGGTTCACGACCTCCGACAGTTCACCTTCCTGTGCGCCCTTGCCACCCACGAAGGTGCCGCGCACGCCGATGGTCAGCACCGGTGTCTTCACCGTCAGTGCATCATCGCCGGTCTTCGCCACCGCACCGGAGACAAACGAGAACGAGCCCTGCAGCACATTGACCACCGCGCTGCCCGTGTTCGCCGCCGGATCATAGACGAAGTCGTCCAGCACCATCCGGGCGTCACCGCCGATGGAGAAGGTGGTGTCGTCATTGAAGCGGATACCCGCCGCGCCATCCTCCGACGTCTCCACCACATCATCGGTGAAGACCGGATCGCCGACCTGGACCTGTTCACGGGTGCCGTTCACACGGGTGATGAAGACGGCACCGTCCGCCTGCTCGACCACGCCGATGGGATCGCCCAGCGCACCGTCACCCTGCTGCGCCAGCCCTGTTGCGCGGGGACCGGCCAGCAGTTCTGCCAGACTGCCGTCGATGCGGGCGCCGTTCAGGGTGTAGAGATCGGGCGGGTTCTCGGAGGAGAAGAAGTTGATCACAAGAACGCGGCTGCCGTCCTTGCCGACCAGAATCAGGTCGGGACCGGAGCGCACGAACTGCGCCGTCAGCAGCAGCAGACCCTGGTCGATGACAAGGCTGGTCTGCCCGCTCGCGTCAACGACGGCAACAAACTCGGGCGTCGCGCCACCATCACCGAAAAGCGGCGGGAATTCGTTCTTCGACATGATCAACTACTCCACTGGAGTCCCCGACCACTCCAGTTTTCCAAAACTCCAGACGACTCATTCCCCGACGCGATACTCATCCTTGCCGGCTGTGAATCCGCACTGTTCCACCACTGTCGACTGCTCCACAGGCTGGGAATTCGCGACCGCCCCCCGGTCGAGTTCCCCGAGCGTGTTCAGCACGCGATAGGCCGCGATCTCGGAATCGAAGACTGCATTCACGAAGTTGATGCAGGCGTTGTAGAGCTGGCTCTGCGCATCCAGCACGTTGATCGCGGTTTCCTTGCCGGCTTCGCGCAGTTCAAGCCGGGAGGCAAAGACCTCCGCCGCGATGTTCATGGCATTGCGCAGCAGGTCCGCGCGTTCGTCGGCAACTTCCATCTGATGCCAGGCGATTTCCATCAGCTCGATGGTCTTGCGGGTCACATTGCGCCCGTTCTGGATCGCTTCCTGATAACGGGCAGCGGCGGCGCCCGTATTGGCAGGCGTCAGCAGGCCGTCGAACAGGACCCAGCGCGCCTCCAGCTTCAGCGAATAGTCGTGGCGGACATCCTCGACGCCGGACAGGTTGTTCTCGATGTTGGCGCGGGCCACGACGTCAAGCGACGGCCAGTAGGTCGAGGCCGCGCGATCACGCTCATGCAGCGCGGAACTGACCTGCGCCTGGGCGATCTGGATAACGGGATTGCCCTTCTGAATCAGGGCAACACCCTCTTCCTTGGTCGTCGGCAGGCTTTCCTGCGCCGGCGTGACCGCCCGCATGTCATCAAGGACAGGCGCATGGCCGAAGACCTGGACATAGTTGGCCACCGTGTCCTTCAGCGCCCCCTGGAACGCCACGCTCTGCTCCCGCGCGATCTGCAGGCGGCTCTTGGCCTCCAGCACATCGACCGCGATGCCGGAACCGCGCTGAACGCGCTCATCCTCGAGCTGGAGCTGCTCCTGGATCGCACGTTCGTTGCCCCGGTTCAGGCGGACGAGTTCACGATTCCGCAGGACATTCATGTATGTGGTCACGGCCTCCAGCACCACGTTCTGGGTCACCGCCGTCAGCGTTTCCTCGGCAGCCCGCGTCAGCGCACCGGCACTGCGCACACCGGACTGGGTGCCGAAACCGTTGAAGACGTTCTGGCGTACTTCCAGTGTCGCATTGGTGGCGAAGAACTGCACATTGTCCTGACCTGCGGCACGGGTCGCCAGCGAATCGGTGTGCTCGTAACCTGCGCCTGCGGTGCCGGTGACTGTCGGCAGATAACCGGCGCGCTCCCGGCGCTCACCTTCCGTACCCGCGTCAACCGCACTCCGCGCCGCGCGAATCTGAGGGTGGTCGCCCAGCAGCCCTTCGACTTCCGATTTCAATGACTCGGCACGTGCGCCGCTCCACGGCAACATCAGCAGCGCCAGCGCAATCCCGCTCGCCGCCTGCGCTAAGCCACCCCTCCTGACGATCAGCATGATCACTGTCCCATCCTGTCTGGCCGAATCCCTGCGGGCCTGCCCAGGCGAAGCCCAGACAAACATGAGCGGAACACTACTGCACGACCGCGCCAGATCACAAGCGACGAGCGCAACCAATGGTCCGCTGAGTCCCGAACTGAAGCAATTCGACCACATACCGCCATGGTGAACGACGGGCGATGCTCACGAAATGACCACGGTCACGCCGGAGCGCGCTGAAAACGCGAATGAAATCGGGCAGAAATCCCGCGCAGGGTGCACTGGCGCCCCGGAATCAGGAAACCCGAATCAATCTCCGGGTGATTCGCGCGCAGGCAGGCTCCCGCGACAACAGCCCCGGGGCCTGACCAGAGATGGAATCGGGAAAGGTCTACTCGGACGCGATCTGGCGCCGGGCATCCTCCAGAAGGTCGGCCATGTGCTTGCGCAGCCGATGCTCGGAGATGTCCAGGCCCTTCTTGTCGATATCGCCCTTCACCTTGCGATAGACATCCTCGTCACCCGGCTCCTCGAAATCGGAGGCGATCACTTCGCGGGCATAGGCATCGGCGTCGGAGCCGGACATGCCCATCTGTTCCGCCAGCCAGAGACCAAGCAGCTTGTTGCGCCTGGCCGTGGCCTTGAATTCCTTTTCGCTGTCCAGCGCGAACTTGCCCTCAGCGGCCTTCTTGCGGTCGTCGAACCCAGCCATGTCTGCCCTCGTCAAAAAAAGCTGCGCCGGATCGGGCGCTGCACCGGAAACAGACATAGTCCGCCAATGTGACAGGTTCAACCAAGCGACGCCCGGCGACGGAGGCACGCGGCATTTCGCGCGCATCCGCCACGTTGCGCCGATTGCGGATTGCGCCTGCGTTCTGTATGGTCCCGCCGCTTCAGGGAAGCCCCCACCGCCATTTCGGAAAGCGAGAATCACGATGGCCCGTCGCAGGAAGCTCTATGAGGGCAAGGCGAAGATTCTCTTCGAAGGCCCCGAACCAGGCACGATCGTGCAGTATTTCAAGGATGACGCCACCGCGTTCAACGCCCAGAAGAAGGGCGAGATCACCGGCAAGGGCGTGCTCAACAACCGGATCTCGGAGTTCCTGATGACCCGGCTGAACGAGATCGGGGTGCCGACACATTTCATCCGCCGCCTCAACATGCGCGAGCAGCTGGTGCGCGAAGTCGAGATCGTGCCGCTGGAAGTGATCGTGCGGAATGTGGCCGCCGGTTCCTTCTCCGAGCGTTTCAAGATGGAGGAAGGCACGGCCCTTCCCCGCTCCATCATCGAGTTCTGCTTCAAGAATGACGAGATGGGCGATCCGTTCGTGACGGAGGAGCACATCACCGCCTTCGGCTGGGCCACGCCGCAGGAGATCGACGACATCATGGCCCAGACGATCCGGATCAACGACTTCCTGACCGGACTGTTCCTGGGCATCGGCATCCGGCTGGTGGACTTCAAGATCGAGTTCGGGCGCATCTGGGAGGGCGAGATGATGCGCATCATCCTCGCCGACGAGATCAGCCCCGACAGTTGCCGGCTCTGGGACGCCTCGACCAACGAGAAGATGGACAAGGACCGGTTCCGGCGTGATATGGGCGGGATCGAGGAAGCCTATCAGGAAGTCGCGCGCAGGCTGGGCGTGATGCCGGAGAACCAGGCGGAGTTCAGCGGGCCGAAGCTCGTCCACTGACGGGTGACGGAACGTTACCGGGCAACGAACGACAGATCGCTTCAGATCGCTATTGAGTACAGGATGAGGGGCCGATGCAGGCACGGGTTTTTGTCACGCTGAAGAACGGGGTGCTCGACCCCCAGGGCAAGGCGATCGAACATGCCCTGCGCGGGCTGGGTCACGACGGGGTGGAGAAGGTCCGTCAGGGCAAGATGTTCGAGATCGAGCTGGCGGATACCGATGCCGCAGCCGCCGAGCAGCGCCTGAAGGTCATGTGCGAGCGATTGCTGGCCAATACGGTGATCGAGAACTACCGCATCGAGATCGGCGGGGAAGGCCAGGGCACGGGCGCATCATGAAATCGGCAGTGATCGTCTTTCCGGGCAGCAATTGTGACCGGGACGCCGCCGTGGCCCTGCATCAGGCATCGGGAAAGCCGCCTGCGATGGTCTGGCACGGCGACAGTGACCTGCCGGAGCTGGATCTGGTCGTCCTGCCGGGCGGATTCAGTTATGGAGACTACCTGCGTGTCGGAGCGATCGCGGCGCTGAGCCCGATCATGGCCGCCGTCGTGCGCCATGCGGAACGGGGCGGCGCGGTCTTCGCCATCTGCAACGGTTTCCAGATGGCCTGCGAGGCTGGGCTGCTGCCCGGCGTGCTGATGAACAATGCCGCCGGAAAGTATGTCTGCCGCCACGTCGCGATGCGCGTCGAGGATACGCAGAGTCCCTTCACCACCGGCTATCAGGCAGCGCAGCGCATTTCCATTCCCGTGGCGCATCACGACGGCAACTACTTCGCCGACGACGCGACGCTGGACCGGCTGGAGGGCGAGGGTCTGGTGGCCTTTCGCTATGACAATGACAATCCGAACGGATCGTGCCGCGACATCGCGGGCATCCTGTCCGCGAACAGGCGCGTGCTCGGCATGATGCCGCATCCTGAGCGGGCAGCGGACCCGGATCTGGGCGGCACCGACGGCGCGGCCATGTTCCGGTCACTGGTGGAGACCCTGGCATGAGCACCGATCCCGACAGCATCGAGATCACGCCCGAGATCGTGGCCGAGCATGGCCTGACGGTGGAAGAATATGACCGGGTCAAGAGCGCCCTTGGCCGGGAACCGAACCTGACCGAACTGGGCATCTTTTCCGTCATGTGGTCGGAGCACTGTTCCTACAAGTCGTCGCGGGTCTGGCTGAAGACCCTGCCGACGGAAGCCCCCTGGGTGATCTGCGGACCGGGCGAGAATGCCGGCATCATCGACATCGGCGACGGCGATGCCGCCATCTTCAAGATGGAGAGCCACAACCACCCGTCCTTCATCGAGCCCTATCAGGGCGCGGCGACGGGCGTCGGCGGCATCATGCGCGATGTCTTCACCATGGGTGCCCGCCCGGTGGCCAACATGAACGCGCTGCGCTTCGGCGCGCCGGATCATCAGAAGACGCGGCAGCTCGTCAGCGGTGTCGTGGCCGGCATCGGCGGCTATGGCAACTGCATGGGCGTGCCGACGGTGGGCGGGGAGGTCAACTTCGACCCGGCCTACAACGGCAACATCCTGGTCAATGCCATGTGCGTCGGCCTGGCGAAGACCGACCGCATCTTCTATTCGGCCGCCGCAGGTATCGGCAATCCGGTGGTCTATGTCGGATCCCGCACCGGTCGCGACGGCATCCACGGCGCCACCATGGCCTCCGCCGAGTTCGACGACCAGTCGGAGGAGAAACGCCCCACGGTGCAGGTCGGCGACCCGTTCACCGAGAAGCTGCTGCTGGAGGCCTGTCTGGAACTGATGGCCACGGACGCCATCGTCGCCATTCAGGACATGGGCGCGGCCGGCCTGACCTGTTCGTCTGTCGAAATGGCGGACAAGGGTGGCGTTGGGCTGGAACTGGACCTGGACAAGGTCCCCCAGCGCGAAACCAACATGAGCGCCTACGAGATCATGCTGTCCGAAAGCCAGGAACGCATGCTGATGGTGCTGGAGCCGGGGCAGGAGGACGTGGCCCGCGCGATCTTCGCCAAGTGGGGTGTCGAGTTCGCCATCGTCGGCCATCTGACCGACACGGGTCGCTTCACCCTGAAGCAGGGCGGCAGGACCGTCGGCGACATTCCCGTGCGACCACTGGTCGATGACGCCCCGGCCTATGAGCGTCCATGGCAGCAGACCGAACGGCGTGCCCCCCTCGCCGCCGCGGACGCGCCTGCACCGAATGACATGGCGGATGCGCTGATGCGCCTGGTCGGCGGCTTCGACGGCTGTTCGCGGCGCTGGATCTGGGAACAGTACGATCACATGGTCATGGCCGACACCATCGCCTGGCCCGGTGGTGACGCGGCACTGGTGCGTGTGCACGGCACGAAGAAGGCGCTGGCCATCTCCACCGACGTCACTCCGCGCTATTGCTTCGCGGATCCGGTCGAGGGTGGCCGCCAAGCCGTCGCCGAATGCTGGCGCAACATCACGGCGGTCGGTGCCACGCCGATGGCGATCACCGACTGCCTCAACTTCGGCAACCCGGAGCGGCCCGAGATCATGGGCCAGTTCGTGGGCTGCATCGAGGGGATGCGCGAAGCCTGTGAGACGCTGCAGTTCCCGGTCATCTCCGGCAATGTGTCGCTGTACAACGAAACCAATGGTGTCGGCATCCTGCCCACGCCTGCGATCGGCGGCGTCGGGCTGCTGAAGGATGCGAGCCAGCGCGTTGGCGTGGCTTTCCCGGAGGCGGGCCAGACCATCGTGCTGCTGGGGGAAACCTATGGCCATCTGGGCCAGAGCCTGTATCTGCGCGATATCCTGACCCGCGCCGAGGGTCCGCCCCCGCCAGTGGATCTGGCGCAGGAACGGCGCAACGGTGACGTGGTCCGCGGCATGATCCGCAGCGGGCTGGCAACAGCCTGCCATGACCTGTCGGATGGCGGGCTGGCGGTCGCCCTTGCGGAGATGGCCATGGCGGGCGGAATCGGCGCTCGCATCGACCTGCCGGAATCCGATGTTGCCCCGCACGCTTTCCTGTTCGGTGAAGATCAGGCACGATACCTGGTGACTGTGACGAATCCAGATGTGATCCTGGCAATGGCTGAAGCCAGCGGCGTCAAGGCGACGGTCCTGGGTGAAACCGGTGGTACCGAGTTGACTGTCAGCGGTTGCCTGACCATATCCGTCGCGGAATTGCGGGATGTGCATGAACGCACGTTGCCCGAACACATGGCGGCGGCTGCCGCTTCCTGACGGTGCCGACGGCACCTGAACGACGAACCGATCTGATGGAGGAATGACATGGCAATGGACCCGGGCGAGATCGAGGCCCTGATCCGCGATGCCCTGCCGGACGCGGAGGTGACGATCACCGACCTCGCCGGCGATGGCGATCACTATGCTGCCCATGTCGTCTCCGGTGCCTTCACGGGCAAGTCGCGCGTTCAGCAGCATCAACTGGTCTACAAGGCCTTGCGCGGGCGAATGGGGGAAGAGCTTCACGCCCTTGCCCTGCAGACGTCCGCCCCCGCCTGAGACCGATTTCCCCCATCCTACGGCACATTTTTTCCGAGAAGGATCAGACACATGACTGATACGGCCACCAAGGACCGCATCGACGCGGAAGTAAAGGCAAACGAAGTCGTCCTGTTCATGAAGGGCACGCCGGTGTTTCCGCAGTGCGGTTTCTCCGCCGCGACGGTGCAGATCCTGAGCTACTTCGGGGTCAAGTTTTCCTCCGTCAACGTGCTGGAGGATGCCGACATCCGCCAGGGTATCAAGGAGTACTCCGACTGGCCGACGATCCCGCAACTCTATGTGAAGGGTGAGTTCGTCGGCGGCTGCGACATCGTTCGCGAGATGGCCGAGTCCGGCGAACTGCCGCAGCTTTTCCGGGAAAAGGGCGTCGCCTTCAACGAAGCGGCCTGATACATCCGGTCCTGATCCAACGAAGCAGGACTGAGGGACAGCAATGAACGAGCTAGGCCAGTTCTGGACCCAGGTGCGCGAAGTCTGGGACCAGGGTGCCTTCGGTGTCGAAGCCGACAGGATCATCGTTGCCATTGCCGTCTTCATGGCCTTCGTGGTGCTGCGGGGACTGGTCAGCGGTTTCCTGCTGAGGATGCTGGAGCGTCTGGTGGGGCGCAGCAGCAACCGCTTCGATGACGAGCTCGTCGTCGCGCTCAGCGGTCCGATCCGCTTCGTCTTTCTGGTCATCGGCCTGTTCCTGGCGAGCCGCGTTGCGCCGCTGCCGGAGGACATCGACGTTGCGATGGCCAAGGTGGTGCGGTCCCTGATCGCCTTCACCATCTTCTGGACCTTCTACCGGTGCGTCGGCCCGCTCTCGTTCGTGCTCGACCGCGCGATCACGTCCGTCGGCGGCGAAGGCATGGCCGCGACCCTGAAGAATTTCGCCGTCCGGCTGATCCGCGTCATCATCACGGTGCTGGGTGCCGCCGCGATCCTGCAGGAGTGGGATTTCAATATCGGCGCGGTGCTGGGTGGCCTCGGACTGATCGGCATGGCCGTCGCCTTCGGCGCGCAGAACCTGATCTCCAACCTGTTCGGCGGCGTCGCGATCTTCGTCGACAAGATCTTTGTCGAAGGCGAATGGATCAAGACCAGCGACGTCGAGGGCACGGTCGAGACCGTCGGCTTCCGCACCACCAAGATCCGCCGCTTCGACAAGGCACTGGTTACCGTGCCGAACGCGGATCTGGCCGACAATGCCGTGACCAATTTCTCCCGCATGACCAACCGCCGGATCTACTGGATGGTCGGGCTGGAATACCGGACGACCAACGACCAGCTCAAGCAGGTCGTGGACGGTCTGAACGACTACATCCGCGGCAACGATGATTTCGAGACCGACCCCGCCAAGGTCTCGACGCTGATCCATGCCGACAGCTTCAACAGCTCCTCCATCGACATCATGCTCTACTGCTTCACCACGACGACGAAGTGGGCCGAGTGGATGCAGGTGAAGGAAGAACTG
>BQJF01000127.1 GCA_021604565.1 Minwuia thermotolerans
CCATAAAATCGCTCTCGTAGATAGCTGGATGCGGGTTGAGGGGGTCATGTGGATTGATCGGATCGAGGGCATGGTGTGTGGTCGCGTGCGGGTGTTCGTTGACGGCGCTGACGGCGACGGTGGGTGGGGCGGCGGCGGCGCGTTCGATGGCGAGGTTGACGCGGCGGTCGAGTTCATCGTCGCTGGCGAGCAGCGGCGGCTCGTCGACCACGGGCAGGATCGGGTTGGCGTCTGGCAGGGGTTTGGTTTGACCGCCAGGTCCCGTGTCTTCGACGATTTCGGCCGGATCCCGGCCGCGGCCGGCCCCGTCAACGGACAGCGCGTCATCGGGGCTGTGTTCAGACGCCGCCGTTTCAGGCAACGCATCCGTTGGCGCTCTCGCCCCAGTTGCCTCGCTCACCTCGGACGGATCATCCGGGCCGCTATCGCCGTAATAGCCGAAGCTGACATCGGCGAGGGTGCCGGTGTCCCCGCCAACGGTGGTGTAGCTGGCTTGGCCGTGGATGACGTTGTCGCCAATCATCTGTTCGTGGTGATCGCTGTCAAGCGCCAGGCTGGCGATGCCGGCATCATCGAGAGAGAGGTATTCACCGTCCTGATACTGCGCATCGCCGTTGTCGGTCCACAAGCCGAAGGCCTGCCAGTGGTCGTCGTTGGCGGTGAGCCGTCCGTCGGCATCGCTGTCGAAGGCCCTCAGCCCCTCGAGGTCGGTGGCGGCGCCGTCGAGGTAGTCGACGAAGGCAATCTCATCGGCCCGTTCAATACGACCATCACCATTGTGGTCATAGGCCAGCAGGGCATCGCCGTCGCCCTGGATCCAGCCACTCGGGTTGGCGACGCCATCGCCGTCCCAGTCGAAGCGCGCGCCGCTTTCGGTTTCGGATTCGCGGGCGTTGATGTCGACCAGGTGCACGCCGTTGCCGTCCCTGTCCAGGACGATGGGCTTGCCCTGGATGTCCATCCGGATATGGGCGGTATAGGTGATCGGCAGGTCGAGTCGGGCGGCGTTGCCGTCGGCATCGAAGACGTAGACCGGCCGGGTGGTGCTGATCGTTTTACTGACCCAGTTGTCGGACCCACCCTCACGCTCGGTCAGGTCGAGACGGGTGGTATAGGTCCAGCGGCCCTTGTCGGTCATGCTGATGTCGTCGCCGCCGCGATAGTAGAGCTCGGCGGCCGGACCATCAGGGTCCCAGGCATTGACGTTGCCGGCCACGGTGATCCTGATCGAGCCACCATGGGAGGTATGCACCATGGCATGGTGATCACCCTCATGGCTGTCCTGTTTATAGCCGACGAAGGTCGGCGGCACGGGCTTGTGGAGTATGGTCAGATCGAGACGCGATTCACTCTGGCCACCGTGGCCGTCGGAGACGAGGTAGTGGATGGACCCGGCGCCGGGGCCCGAGGCGGTCCAGGCGATACGGCCGCCGTTGATGTCACGCACCTGGATGGGGCCCGTGGTGCCGGTAATCGCGGTGATGCTCAGACGATCGCCATCGGCATCACGGTCATTGTCGAGCAGACCGCTGGTGGTGTTATAGGTGTCCCCGTCATAGCCACTGGCGCGGTCGTATTCCACTAACGGCCGATCGTTGACCGGGCGAATGGTCAGCGTCGCCTCACCCATGGCGCTCGAGTGGTCATCACCGCTGCCATCGTCGATCCGATAGCCGATGCGCGCCATGCCGTTGAACTCGGCGGCGGGGGTGAAGCGCCAGGTGTCGTCGCCAAGGGCGGTCACCTGGCCACCGTGGGCGTCGGTCACGGCGACGAGCCGGATCGGATCGCCATCGATATCGAGATCGTTGGCGATGAGCTGGGTGCCGGTAAAGATCAGCCCGGCACTGTCTTCGTCAACGTGGCCGAGATGTTCGCCAACGGCGATGGGGGCATCGTTGACCGGGGTGACCGGTATCGAGACATGGGCGCGGGCGCGATGACCAACGATGTCCTCAATGGTCAGGTCGAAGCCGGCCACCGCCCCGGCGGCACTACCCTGGACGCTGTTGTAGTCGGCGTCGGGGGTAAATACCACCTGACCGTCGATAAGCTGGACGCGACCATTGATGGCGTCACCGGCCTCCACCAGGGTCACGGTCTCGGGCAGCAGGCCGCCGCGATCGGGATCGTCGACGTGGGCGAGGATATCGGCGGCATCGAAGACCCGGCTCACGTCCTCGGCGGTGACCGTGGCGAGGTCATGCAGGACCGGCGGGTGGTTGTCGACAAGCTGCACCTGCACGGTGGCGGTGGCTTCGCTGTGGCCGTCACTGACGGTGTAGCTGAAGCGGTCGCTGCGTTGGCCGCTATCGATGGCATCGGCGGCGGCGCGGTAGATGAGTTGCTGACGGGCGATATCCAGGGACACGCTGGCACCGGCCTGCGCCGGGGCGGAGACACGGATGAGCTGAAGCGGTTCACCATCGGGCTCGCGATCGTTGGCGATCAGCCCGGCGGCGTTCATGATGTTGCCATGGCCGCCGGGTCCGGCTGCCCAGGCGAGCCGCTGGTCGTCGTGGGCAAGCGGCGCATCGTCAACGGCGGCGAGGTCGATGCGGATGATCCCCTCGGCCGGAGCGCCGCCTTCGTCCACGACCCGGTAGCGAACCGACACGGGGCCGCCATGGCGGTCACTGTTGAGGTCGGCTTGGGGGGTGAACACGACCGCATCGCTGCCGGGAAGATGGCTGAGGGTGCCATGGTCGCTGGTGAGCGCGTCGATCTGTACCCAGTCGCCTTCAACGTCGCGGGCCCCGGCCCGCAGATCGGCCAGTTCGAGGGTGATGGGGGTATCTTCGACACCGCTTCGATACAGCGGCATCAGTTGCGGGGCATCGTTGATGGCGGCGATGTCGAGGGTCACCCGGGCGCGGCTGGTGTGGCCCTGCTCATCGGCCACGGTGTAGTCGAAGGTAGTCCGGCCGCTGACATTCTCCGCCGGGGTGTATCGCAGGATGGTGGCGTCGATCTGTTCGAGGGTGCCGGCCGCGTCCGGACTCAGCGTATCAGCCGCGGTCACTGCCGAGACCGCCAGCAGGCGCAGCGGTCCGCCATCGGGATGGTGGTCGTTGCCGGTGAGATTGGCGAGCGGGATGGTGATCGGCGTGTCTTCATCAACCGCCATCCGGTCGTCGACGGCGCGCACCGGATCAGGCCTGCTGGCGAGATCGATGTGCACCCGCGAGAGGGACCAGGCACCGTCGCCATCGGCGACGATGGTGTCGATCCAGGCGACGCCGTGATGATCCGCCGCCGGCGTATAGCGGATGCGGTCGGCGGTGGCGTCATAGCGGGCGGTGCCCGATGAGACCGCCCACACACCGAGGGTTCTTAACGGGTCGGCCTCGACGGGGGCGGCGCCGCGGGCCGTGGCCAGCGGGGTCATGGCGCCATCGATATCCCTATCGTTGGCCCGCAGGGCGGCCGCATCGATGATGAGCGGGGTGTCTTCGACCCCGCTGAGGTGATCGTCGACCGGGTCGGGGGCGTCATTGACCGCCCACAGGTGCGGGGTCACGGTGGTGCTAACGGTATGCGTGCCATCGCTGATGTCGAGGTCGATGATGACGTCGCCCGTGAGATCGGCGGCCGGCTCGAAGTGCAGCTCGCCGGCAGGGGTGATGTTCACCTGGCCGTGCGCGGCATCGCGCAGCCGCGCCGCCGTCAGGCGCAGGCCATCGCCATCGCCATCGATCACCCGGCCCTCGGCATCGGCGGGGCGGTCCAGCAGGTCGGCCAGGGCGAAGGTGCGAGCTTCGTCTTCATCAAGGTTGAAGACGGCGTCCTTGCGATCACGATCGCTGAGCTGCGGTATCGTGTCGATCGTCGGTCCGGCCGGCTCACTGCCGGCGGCTGACTCGGTCGGCTCAATCAATACGGTGGGTTCAATGCCGGCAGCCGGTTCCGCCGGTTCGATCCCTGCCACCGCGCGGATGACGGTCTCGGGGGAATCCCCTGGCGGCCCTACCGCGGCGCCCCCGGCAAGTGGTGAGGCGGCGGAAGCCGTCAGGCCGGCGGCCGTGTTAGCGGATGGCGGGTGATCGAATGCCGTCAGGGCATCGGCTGAGGCGGCCGGCGGGGCGGTTTCATCCCGGACAGGTTCAGCCGCGGCGCTGATCTCCAGATCGATGCGCGCGGTGGTGCGGCTGATTCCGTTGGATAAGCGAATCTCAACACCGCCGCCACCGCTCACGCCGGGCGGCGGGGTGTATTCAACCGAGCCATCGGCCCGCACCACCGCTTCTCCGCCCGCACCGTCATCACCGACAATCGGGCGGGCGCCGACGATGCGCACCTCCCCCCCATCGGGGTTGTCAATCGCCAGTCGCCCCAGCAACCCGGCGGCGCTCAAGCGGGTCGCGCCGGTGACCCTCAACGGCTCAATAATCAGCGGGGTGGCGATCAGCGGATCGATGACATTAGCCACCTCCACGGTCAGCTCACCACGGGCCATCGACCCGTTCGAATCGACCGCCGCCACCGCCAGCCGCGCCTCACCGTGAAAGTCCGCATCCGGCCTGAACACATACGATGCACCGTCGATCCCGACCACCCGCTCGAGGTGGCCGCCACTGACCGCGTGCACCCCACGCAGGCTGATGGCATCACCGTCGGGATCACGGATCCGCGCCAGCAGATCCGCCTCGCTGATGATCAGCGGCCGGTCTTCAAGCCCGGCCGCCATCACCCCGGTCCGGATGATCGGCGCCTCGTTGCCGTCATCACGGATGGTCAGTGTCGCGCGCGCCACCCGCCGCGCACCAAAGTCGTCTTCAACCACATACAGCACATCGGTCTCGCCGTGCCAGTTGGTATCAGGCCGATAGATCCATCCGTCCGCCGTGGCCTCGACCGCGCCATGATCCACCTGACCCACCGCCACCACCCGCAAGGCATCGCCGTCTACATCGCGGTCGTTGGCCAGCACCCGGTTGAGATCCAGTCCCTGATCCTCTATCCCGTCAATGGCCTCGATTCCAGTGTCATCGTGCGCCTCGGGGGCATCGTTGACCGACACCACCGTGATGACCGCCTGACGCTCGACCACCGCGCCCGCCGCGGTGCGGATGCGGTAGGTAAATCCCGCCAATCCGTGATAGTCCGCCTCGACCACAAAGTGAAGATCGCCCTGATAGGAGCCCAGATCTTTATCTGCAGCCAGCTTCTGGCCGGCGGCAATTGCCGCTTCATCACCCGTAGCCAACGCCGGCATCTCAACGATCCCGTGACGGCTGCCGCTGATGCCGAGGAATACCGACCCGGGGGCTTCATTCGCCAGTAGCCGTTCGCTGTCGGTCACCAGCACCCGGTCTTCCCGCATCGCGGCACGATGACCGACGGGTATTTCAGCATCGCCCGGGTGGCGGACGGACGGGTCGCCCGCCGGACCCGTTCCAGCGCCCGGGACCGGGGCACTGCCCGTGTCCGGGTGTGCCATGTGGCCCGTCGGCCGCGAGGCGACGGCGGCGACGGCCGGATCGTCTTCGCCGTCTCCAGATGCGCCCGCTGCCGGGGCCCCCGGCTGGCCACCGTCCTGACTGGCCGCCAGTTGCCGTATCCCGTCCGCGTCCCCGGCCACCCGGTCCGCTGCGCCTTCTGTCGATTCACCATCCGTGGCAGAATGATCCGTGGGCAGATCATCTGCGGATGCGCCCTCGGTAAATACGCCCTCGGCGACGGCACCCCCGGCCGTCAGCCGCAGCCAGCCAGCGGCCATTTCATCCGGCCCGGATTGACCCGACACCTCGCCTTCGCCGGCATCCCGGGAATCATCCTCCCCGGCCGTGCCAACCAGAACCCCGCGACCCGCCACCATCGGTGAATCCGCCCCTTGCCCCGACGCCGCGAATCCATCCCGCCACGCCTGCACGGAGTCGTCTTTATCCAGCAATCCGTCCGCCGACGGTCCGTCCGCCGACGGGTCGGTTATCTCTCCCGGCGTATCAACCGCGTCCGCCGCCAGCGCCGACAGATCGGTCAGCCCGCTGGCGATACCCAGCGCCAGCAGCTGGCCCGCCGCACCGGCAAACAGCCCCCGGTCCACCCGCCAGGTGGCTTGCACGTCCTCCAACACCTGCGCCGGCAACGGCCGCACCGGCGCCGCCCGCGAGCGGATGGCACTGTCTTCAAGACGGCTCACACCGGCATACCCGCCAACATTGCCGCCACCGGCCAATACTCCGCTGCCCACCGCCTGACTGACCGACTGTGAACCAATTCGATCACCACCGGGAACCGTGAATACCTGGGTCACCGGCTCACCCGTGAGCGGATCGATCAGCGTGCCCTCGCCCACCGCCCATGCGGCCCTTTGATGACTGATCAGCAGCGTGTCGCGAATCGCCCGCGAGATCGACTCGGCACTCGGATTCTCGCCCAGTAATTGCACTGCCCCTTGCATGTGGCGGCCACCTTCAAATCGCCATTCCGGTCCAGCCTGGCCGGGACTGAGTTCCAGGGCAATCACCGGCAGCGACGCCGCATCAATGCGACCCCCTTCGAGGATATCGCCATAACCCGATTCCAGCGCACGGAGATAGGCCAGCAGACCGTCACCGGTCTCGCCCGCCAGTTGCGCCTTTAATCCCTTGCCCAGCTCATTGCCCCAGGTGTCCGTCATCAGATCACCGTCGGCCGCGCGCGCAAAGTGCAATGTCGCCCGCGGATCGTCCTCCTCCAGCAGCTTGCCAAGGACAAGCTGTACCGCAATCGCCACCGCAACGCCAATCGGGCCCGCCATCGCACCCACCTGCACGGCGACCGCAGCAGAGGCCGCCGCTCCCGCATAGGCAGACACCGCCAGCACCGCCGCCGCTTCATACTCCCCTTCAAGGGCCAGTACCGCCGCCTGCAGATAGGCCACATACGGCACGTTGCTCCCGGCCGCACCCCCGCCACCCGACGCAAACAGTCTATCGACCGCCTGACGACCGGCCTCGGTCTCCAGCGCAAACGCCAATCCCGATACCGCAATATCGCCACTATCGCCATCCCCCAGCGCCCGCGCCAGATTCAACCCCGCCACACCCTTGCCAAAGGCGCTGCCGCTGCCCGTGTATTCACTCTGCGGCGTCAATGTATCGATCAGCCGGCTGCCTTCAACCACCGCCCCCACCGTGTCACCCTGGTCCAGCCGTCGCTTCAGGGCGTATCCCGATATCCCCGCCGACAGATAATCCATCGACGACGACGAATCCACCGGATTGTCCGCCTGCTGCTGCTCAACCCCAAACCCCGACCAGCCCGCCGTTCCAGCCACCGCCTCAACATCATCCGGACCCACCCACGACGACCCATAGACACCGCCCACCAACCCCCCCGTGGCACCGGGAGCAGCGTAATAGCCCGGCGCGTGAGCATTGCCCGGTACGTCAAGACCCAGCAACTCGGCCTCCGTGCCCCCTTCAAGGGCTTCCAGATAGACACCATACTCGCGCTCAAATGCCGCCTTCTGCGACGCCCTCAATGGAACCGGTTCGCCCGCACCCGCCACTTGCAACGGATTCAACAACCCTCCCGCAAAATCCAACCGCCGCGCATCCGTGTCCAGGGGATGACGAACACCCACCGCAACAGCAGATACATCACGGGATAATGTCGTCGCCGGATCGACATTACCGGAGTCAAACCGGTCCGGAGCCCCCAATGATGACGTCAGATCCAGATCCATCTCCAGATGCGGACTTAATACATCTATCACGCCGTCAAAGTCCTTATCAAACGGCATCACATAATCAATGTATTCAGGACTATTCATCCAGTTGTCAAGTTCTGAACCTTGACCTTCCGTATAAGCACTTTGATAGTTGGCCAACATACCAGACTGAATCATCGGATCTGCGACCTCTACATAGGCGAGTGCAAACTGGTCGGGATTCGGGATATCGTAGCGGGACGCAGCATCAAGAGCGATATGGGCATCCAGCAAACGCGCAGTTTCGTCATCGACATCAATGTTACGGGTGCCTTGTGTACCAATCCAACCAGTACTTTCTTTGACGAACAAAGTATGTTCGTCACTAACCGACGGCTGAACCGTACCCATACCATCGAGAATTCTCGTCTGGTTATTACCGATGGCCAACCCTTTTTTAGCGAAGATAATCGCTCGCTCAGCCGGATCAACTGCTTGATAGAAGGGGGCCAGTTTGTGATTAACATACAGTCCATTGAACAGTTCTGAGCCTAGAACTATCACACTGCCGATTTTAGATACTGGCATTATGACAAGAGGTTTGTGCAATGCCTCATTGGTTGTGCCTGTGCCACCGGGATGATTATCGTATTCGTAGTTTTTCGTCACCCCCACGTGCTGACCCGTGGGTGCGATACCTGATGTATCACCAACACGATCACCAAACTCATGATGTGAGGTAATTTCGCCACCGCCAGGTTTTATGTAACCTTGTAAATCGGGATATTCTTCCGTGAGAAGTTTATTGACATGCGCTTCAAACTCAGGGTTTTGAACGATTTTACTGACCCCAGGGGCATTCCAGACATCGCCACTTAAACCAACCACCGTCGCTGCAGGCTCCAAACTGCCGCCAGCTTGAGAGTGACCACTGAACTTGATATTACTGATTGATGTACCCTGCTTCCGCAACTGATTCACAGCCTCAAAAACATACTCTGTCGCCACCGCCTGCTGAGTCATTTCCCGACCTTCCCAGACGTAGTCACCAGTGATGAAGTAAGCGTTCTGCTTCAAGTCCTGGAACGGCTGGTCCATGGTTGGTGCCGTACCGGCAGAGGCAATCATGTG
>BQJF01000128.1 GCA_021604565.1 Minwuia thermotolerans
CACGAGGGAGAGCTCGGCGACCTTGAGGCAATCCCGGTCGTCGGCATCGGCCAGGGTCTGCTGGCGGTCGCAGTCGGGGGGCCCGAAGTACTCACGCGCCGCTGCTTCCACGCCGTAGGCGCCGTTGCCGAAGTACACCCAGTTGAGATAGCGGCCGAGGATGAACTCCTTCGAGAACCGCTGCTCGAAGCGGCGGGCCATGAAGATCTCCTCGATCTTGCGGCTGCCGGTGCGATCCGAGCGGTCGAGGAAGACGTTGCCCACGTACTGCTGGGTGATCGTCGAGCCGCCCTGGCTCACGCCGCCGGCGTTGACGTTCGACCGGGCCGCTCGGAGAATCGCCTTCAGGTCGATGCCGGAGTGGTCCCAGAAGCGCTCGTCCTCGATCGCGACGACGGCGTTGTAGACCACCGGGGGAATGTCCTCGAACTCGATGTCCGTGCGGTTCTGCTCGCCCCGGAGGTCGGTGATCACCGTGTCGTTGCGATCCACGAGCCGAGAGGACTGGGCGGTCGCGAGCTGCTCGACACTGAAGTCCTCGCCGAACAGCGAATCGAAGTCCTTGGTCTCGTAGCTGCAGGCCGCGGCGAGCGAGGCGAGCGCCAGGAGCGCGGCGAGGAGGCGGCGGGGGCGGCGCATGGGCGTCCATTCTGGTGCCAAATCACCCGTGATCCACGGCAGCCCTGCGTATCCTCGTGGCGTGCCCGGTGCAGAGATCCTCGATGACCTGATCGCTCGCGGCCTGCTGCAGGACTCCACCGACGAGTCCGAGCTCAGGAAGCGCCTCGACGAGGGCCCGATCACGCTGTATCACGGCATCGATCCCTCCGCCCCGAGCCTGCATCTCGGCAATCTCGTCGGGATCCTCGTGCTCCGTCGATTCCAGGATCACGGGCATCGGCCCATCGCCCTGGTCGGCGGATCCACGGGCATGGTGGGCGACCCGGGCGGTCGATCCGAGGAGCGGAACCTGCTCGATGCCGACGCCCTCGCCCGCAACGTCGCCGGGATCCGGGCCCAGGTGGAGCGGCTGCTCGACCCGGACGGTGCGTCCGGCGTCGAGTTGGTCAACAACTACGACTGGACCAGCGACGTCGGGGTCCTCGAGTTCCTGCGTGACGTGGGCAAACACGCCACGGTCAACCAGATGGTGGCGAAGGATTCCGTGCGCTCCCGGATGGACAGCGAGCACGGCATCTCGTTCACCGAGTTCAGCTACATGCTGCTCCAGGCTTTCGACTACTGGTGGCTCCACGTCAACCGCGGGTGTGACCTCCAGATCGGCGGATCCGACCAGTGGGGCAACATCACCGCCGGCATCGACCTGATCCGCCGCCGGGAGAGCGACACGGTGCACGGGCTCTCGTGGCCGCTCATCACCAAGGCGGACGGCGCGAAGTTCGGGAAGTCGGCCTCCGGCGCGCTGTGGCTCGACGCCGAGCAGACGCTGCCCTACGAGTTCCACCAGTACTTCGTGCAGGCGGACGATCGTGACGTCGAGCGGTTCCTGCTGCAGTTGACGTTGCTGCCTCTCGAGCGGATCAGCGAGGTCATGGCCGAGCACGAGCGGGCGCCCGAGCAACGCCACGCCCAGCGGGTGTTGGCGGACGAAGTGACCACGCTGGTGCACGGTGAAGCCGCAGCACGGCGTGCGGTGCTGGCCGCCGGCGTGCTGTTCGGCGGGGGAGCGGTGGACGCCGAGGGCCTCGAGGCGCTGCGTGGCGTGGTGCCCGAGACGACGCTGGAAGAGCCGCTCGGCGAGGACGAGCCGGTGGTCGACCTGCTTGTTGCCACCGAGGTGTGCTCCTCGCGTGGCGATGCGCGTCGCACCATCGACCAGGGCGGCATCCGGGTGAACGGCGAGAAGGTCGCAACCGGCGCGGACGCCGTGACCTTCGTCGACGGGCGCTTCGCCCTGATCCAGCGGGGGAAGAAGCAGCGCCACCTCGCCGTGCGGGGCTGACCCGAGCGTGTGACGCGGATCACACGGATCGGGTGTCTCCCTCACGGGTGCTCCCGATAGCGTGCCCGAGCGCTCGAAAGCCGGGAACTCCGGCAGGAAAAATCGGGACTGCCGGGGTTGACGCTCCAGCACCCTCCCGATAGCGTGACAACTCGCCTCTGTGGGCAATAGCCCCTGGAAGCAACTGCAAGGCACCGACGGAAATCGAGTCCGCTCGATCCGCGTGCCCGGCCACCGTCTCTCGAGACGCTCGGTCGACTGCTCCTTGAAAACGGAAGAGACGGACGCAAAAGCGAGTGCGGGTGACTTTTTGGATTTCGCAATCCAAAATGGCATCTGTCAATTCAAAACATGTCGGGGTCCTCAACGGCCCCGACGAGCCATGCCGAGTCATCTTCGGATGACGAAGCAGAACCAAAATGGTCACTGCAGCCAGCGGTGGCCGGCTCTCAGTACGCCGCTCCCTCATGCGATCACCCAGGCTTGCCTGTGTGGTTGAGGGAGTAGCAACCCGATTCAAGGATCGACTTCGGTCGGTCTGGAGATCTCGACGGAGAGTTTGATCCTGGCTCAGGACGAACGCTGGCGGCGTGCCTAACACATGCAAGTCGAACGAGATCCCGGAGCTTGCTCCGGGGGACAGTGGCGAACGGGTGAGTAACACGTGAGAAACCTGCCCTAGAGACCGGGACAACCGTTGGAAACGACGGCTAATACCGGATGCCCTCACATGGCCGCATGGCCGAGTGAGGAAATGCTCAGGCGCTCTAGGAGGGTCTCGCGGCCTATCAGCTAGTTGGTGGGGTAACGGCCTACCAAGGCATCGACGGGTAGCTGGTCTGAGAGGACGATCAGCCACACTGGGACTGAGACACGGCCCAGACTCCTACGGGAGGCAGCAGTGGGGAATATTGCGCAATGGGGGAAACCCTGACGCAGCAACGCCGCGTGTGGGATGACAGCTTTCGGGTTGTAAACCACTTTCAGTGATGACGAAAATGACGGTAATCACAGAAGAAGGTCCGGCCAACTACGTGCCAGCAGCCGCGGTAACACGTAGGGACCAAGCGTTGTCCGGATTTATTGGGCGTAAAGAGCTCGTAGGCGGTTTTGTAAGTCGGATGTGAAAACTCAGGGCTCAACCCTGAGACGCCATCCGATACTGCAATGACTCGAGTCCGGTAGGGGAAGATGGAATTCCTGGTGTAGCGGTGGAATGCGCAGATATCAGGAGGAACACCAATGGCGAAGGCAGTCTTCTGGGCCGGTACTGACGCTGAGGAGCGAAAGCATGGGGAGCAAACAGGATTAGATACCCTGGTAGTCCATGCCGTAAACGTTGGGCACTAGGTGTGGGGTCTTCTAACGGATTCCGTGCCGTAGCTAACGCATTAAGTGCCCCGCCTGGGGAGTACGGCCGCAAGGCTAAAACTCAAAGGAATTGACGGGGGCCCGCACAAGCGGCGGAGCATGTTGCTTAATTCGAGGCAACGCGAAGAACCTTACCTGGGTTTGACATGTATCGAAAAGCCATAGAGATATGGTGTCCTTCGGGGCGATACACAGGTGGTGCATGGCTGTCGTCAGCTCGTGTCGTGAGATGTTGGGTTAAGTCCCGCAACGAGCGCAACCCTCGTCCTATGTTGCCAGCACGTAATGGTGGGGACTCGTAGGAGACTGCCGGGGTCAACTCGGAGGAAGGTGGGGATGACGTCAAGTCATCATGCCCCTTATATCCAGGGCTGCAAACATGCTACAATGGCCAGTACAGAGGGCTGCAAGACCGCGAGGTCGAGCGAATCCCATAAAGCTGGTCTCAGTTCGGATTGGAGTCTGCAACTCGACTCCATGAAGCTGGAGTCGCTAGTAATCCCGGATCAGCAACGCCGGGGTGAATACGTTCCCGGGCCTTGTACACACCGCCCGTCACACCACGAAAGTCGGCAACACCCGAAGTCAGTGGCCTAACCCCTCGGGGAAGGAGCTGCCGAAGGTGGGGTTGGCGATTGGGGTGAAGTCGTAACAAGGTAGCCGTACCGGAAGGTGCGGCTGGATCACCTCCTTTCTAAGGAGCTCCTCTCGATGATCTGGCTCATATGAGCCGGCGACTCGAGTAGGTTCCCAGTTAGGCACTCGCTATTCGTCCAGCGCCCTGCACGGAGCTCTGCTCCCAGCGCGCTGGCCGGTGTTCGTCTCTTCCGCTTTGAGGGAGCAGTCATGCTCTTTCGATTGAACGCTCTGCCAGCTCACCATGGTCCAACCGTATGGTTCGACCATGAGGGCTGGCATTCGTTCGTTTCGCCTCTTGAGAATTGCATAGCGAGCACGAGCATCTTGAAAAAGATGATCAATAGATCAATTAATATTCAATTTTTCTGAATTGTAGAATTTCCAAGCTACGAAGAGCCAACGGTGGATGCCTTGGCACTGACTACCGATGAAGGTCGTGAGAGGCTGCGATAAGCCACGGGGAGCTGCCGACTAAGCCCCGATCCGTGGATGACCGAATGGGGAAACCCAGCACCCGTCATGGGGTGTTACTCCCGTCTGAACACATAGGGCGGGTAGAGGGAACCTGGTGAATTGAAACATCTAAGTAACCAGAGGAAAAGAAAGCAACAGCGACTCCCTGAGTAGCGGCGAGCGAAACGGGATCAGCCTAAACCTGTGTGGTGGAAAGCCTGACGGCGTTGCCACATGGGGGTTGTGGGAACCGATAGAGGACGCGTCAGAGTCCTCACGGAGTTACAAAGCAAGTGTGTAGTGGAACGGCTCTGGAAAGGCCGGCCATAGTGGGTAATAGCCCCGTACGCGAAACGCATCTTGCCTCCGATCGTGTCTCCCGAGTAGCGCCGGATCCGGGAAAGCCGGCGTGAATCCGCGAGGACCACCTCGTAAGGCTACGTATATGTCAGTGACCGATAGTGAACTAGTACCGTGAGGGAAAGGTGAAAAGTACCCCGGGAGGGGAGTGAAATAGTACCTGAAACCGTTGGTTTACAAGCAGTCAGAGCGTCGCCCTTGTTCTTCGGAACATGGGTCGCGATGGCGTGCCTTTTGAAGAATGAGCCTGCGAGTTACGGTGTGTGGCAAGGTTAACCCGTGAGGGGAAGCCGGAGCGAAAGCGAGTCTGAACAGGGCGTTCAGTCGCATGCTGTAGACCCGAAGCCGAGTGATCTAGCCATGGGCAGTGTGAAGCGGAGGTAAGACTCCGTGGAGGCGCGAACCCACTTCGGTTGAAAACGGAGGGGATGACCTGTGGTTAGGGGTGAAAGGCCAATCAAACTCGGTGATAGCTGGTTCTCCGCGAAATGCATTTAGGTGCAGCGTCGCATGTTCAACCATGGAGGTAGAGCACTGGATGGGTTAGGGGCCCCACAAGGTTACCGACCCCAACCAAACTCCGAATGCCATGGTTCCAGAGTGCGGCAGTGAGACCTCGGGGGATGAGCTTCGATGGTCGAGAGGGAAACAGCCCAGATCACCAGCTAAGGCCCCTAATTCTGTACTAAGTGGTAAACGATGTGGGATTGCACAGACAGCCAGGAGGTTGGCTTAGAAGCAGCCACCCTTGAAAGAGTGCGTAACAGCTCACTGGTCGAGTGGTCCTGCGCGGACAATGTAACGGGGCTCAAGTACAGAGCCGAAGCTGTGAATTTCTTGTTGGTTTCGACCAACATGGAGTGGTAGCGGAGCGTCGATCTTGCAGCGAAGCGGGGGCGGAAGCCGTCGTGGAGCGAGGTCGAGTGCGAATGCAGGCATGAGTAGCGAGAGAGGGGTGAGAAACCCCTCCGCCGGAAGTCCAAGGGTTCCTGGGGAAGGCTAATCCTCCCAGGGTGAGTCGGGAGCTAAGACGAGGCCGAAAGGCGTAGACGATGCACAACTGGTTGATATTCCAGTACCACCACATTATGCGCCCATGTTGAAGCAACCTTGCTAAGGGGATGCCTCCGGCCCGTAAAACGGCTGGTGGACGAACCGACCCAGGTCGTGGAGGCAAGCAATGCGGGGACGCAGGAAGGTAAGTGAGCCCAGGCGATGGTAGTCCTGGGGTAAGCGTGTAGGGAGAGGTCCAGGTAAGTCCGGCCCTCATGATCCTGAGACGCGACGCCGAGCCGAATCAGGCGAAGTCACTGATCCTATGCTGCCAAGAAAAGCCGCTAGCTAGTACGTGTGGTGCCCGTACCCCAAACCAACACAGGTGGACAGGTAGAGAATACCAAGGCGATTGGGATAACTATGGTTAAGGAACTCGGCAAAATGCGTCCGTAACTTCGGGAGAAGGACGACCCCAATAGGGTGACGACACTTGCTGTCCGAGCTCGAAGGGGTGGCACAAACCAGAGGGAAGCGACTGTTTACTAAAAACACAGCAGCGTGCGAAGCCGTAAGGCGCTGTATACGCTGTGACTCCTGCCCGGTGCTGGAAGGTTACGGGGAAGGGTTAGCCGTAAGGCGAAGCTCTGAACCTAAGCCCCAGTAAACGGCGGCCGTAACTATAACGGTCCTAAGGTAGCGAAATTCCTTGTCGGGTAAGTTCCGACCTGCACGAATGGAGTAACGACTCCCCTACTGTCTCAACCATAGACCCAGCGAAATTGAAGTACGAGTAAAGATGCTCGTTAGCTACAGAAGGACGGAAAGACCCCGTGGACCTTTACTACAGTTTGGTATTGGTTTTTGGTCTGAGTTGTGTAGGATAGGTGGGAGACTAGGAAGCATTGGCGCCAGCTAGTGTGGAGTCGTCCTTGAAATACCACCCTTCTCATGCTGGAAATCTAACTTCGGCCCGTTATCCGGGTCAGGGACAGTGCCAGATGGGTAGTTTGACTGGGGCGGTCGCCTCCTAAATGGTAACGGAGGCGCTCAAAGGTTCCCTCAGACTGGTCGGCCATCAGTCGTTGAGTGCAATCGCACAAGGGAGCTTGACTGCGAGACTAACAAGTCGAGCAGGTACGAAAGTAGGAGATAGTGATCCGGCGGTTGCGTGTGGAAGCGCCGTCGCTCAACGGATAAAAGGTACCCCGGGGATAACAGGCTAATCTTCCCCAAGAGTCCATATCGACGGGAAGGTTTGGCACCTCGATGTCGGCTCATCGCATCCTGGGGCTGAAGCAGGTCCCAAGGGTTGGGCTGTTCGCCCATTAAAGCGGTACGCGAGCTGGGTTTAGAACGTCGTGAGACAGTTCGGTCCCTATCCTCTGTAGCCGGAAGAGATTTGAGGAAACCTATCCCTAGTACGAGAGGACCGGGATGGACGTAGCTCTCGTGTGCCAGTTGTCCTGCCAAGGGCATGGCTGGTTGGCGACCTACGGGAGGGATAACCGCTGAAAGCATCTAAGCGGGAAGCCTGTTCCAAGATGAGATCTCTCACCGGGTTAACCGGGTAAGGCCCGTGGCAGAACACCACGTTGATAGGCCGGAAGTGTACGTGCAGTAATGCATTCAGCTGACCGGTACTAATCGGCCGAGGGCTTGGTTTCACAATTCAAGCCTGGATGTTCGTGCTCGCTATGGAGTTCTGGAGAGGCAGGGGTTCACCGACCCCGCCCTTCGGCGTTGCCGGCACCGGTGTCTTCGACATCGAGGCCGTTCCAACGCCAACTCAACAGTTTCGGTGGCGATAGCGACAGGGTCATACCCGTTCCCATTCCGAACACGGAAGTCAAGCCTGTCAGCGCCGATGGTACTTGGGCGGTCACGCCCTGGGAGAGTAGGACGCCGCCGGATTTCTTTCGCAACGCCTCGGCGTTGCCCCGCTCGCCGCACCTGCGGCTGGAGCGATCAAACAACGATGACTCGGGCCCCGCCACGGCGGGGTCCGAGTGCGTTTTGGCGAGATAGGATCGAGCGCCATGCCTTCTGACGGTCGCCGCGACAACCGATCGAGTGGTCGCGGCCCCAAGAGCGGTCCGTCCGGCGGCAGTCGCTCCGGCGGCAGTCGCTCGGGTGGCGGGCGCTCCGGGGGCGCAGGCCGCCCGCCCGGCAAGGGTGGACGTCCGCCAGGCAAGGGAGCCAAACCGTCCGGCAAGGGTGGAAGGCCCCCCGGACGGGGCCGCCCCGCCGGGCGTGACGGCCGCGACAACCGAGACAGAGACGACCGCAGCGATCGCGGCGATCGCCGGGATCGGCCCGCCGGCCGCGAACGCGGCGACGGCGAACGCGAGGCTCGCTCCGGACCGGACCTCGCAGGCCCGGCGAAGTGGGGTCGCATCGCGCGTGGTGGCGCCGGGCGCATGGAATCGCCGGCGATCGGAACGGAGGGGATGGACGACATCCGGCCGCCCCGGAAACGACGGCCGAAACCGCCGGTCGACGCCGAAGGCGAGACGACCGACGGCAGCGGGTCGGACAGCAGTGGGTCGGACGGCAGCGGGTCGGACGGCGCCGCGCCGGTCGAGCCCGTCGTCGAGAAGAAGCCGCTGCCGAAAAAGGAGCGCGAACTCCCCGGTGCGGAGGATCTCCAGCGCCATGCCGCGAAGGCGGTGCGCCGCAGTCGTGGGCCGGACGTGCGCGAACGCAAGCCGCTCGGCGCGCGACCGCAACGGGTCCAGGATCCCGAGGCCGCGCTCGATCGCCTCGTCGGGAAGGACAGGAGCAAGAAGCTGGTCCGCCGGCTGAACGAGGCCGGTCGTGCGTTCGAGGCGGAGCGATTCGACGACGCCCGGAAGGCACTCCGGCCGGTACTGACCGAGGCGCCGGAGTTCGCCGACGCGCGCGAGCTGCTCGGACTGAGCCTGTACCGCCTCGGTCG
>BQJF01000129.1 GCA_021604565.1 Minwuia thermotolerans
GTCACGTCGTAGATGCCGCTGCGACGGCCCAGCGAGATCTCCTCCGCCGTCGCCGTCAGCACGTCGCCGGCACGGGTCGGGCGCAGGAAAGTCACCTGCGCCGTCTGGGCGACGGCACTCTGGTTGTGGGAGTTGCAGGCATAGGCAAACGCCGTGTCGGCCAGGGTGAAGGTCATGCCGCCATGCCCCATGTCGTGGCCGTTCAGCATCTCCCGGCGCACGACCATGCGCAGCACGGACCGGCCCGGCGCAACCGAGACCACGTGAATGCCGAGGCGCCGGGCGGCGCGGTCGGAACCCATCATGACCTCCGCCGCTGCCTCGGCCAGGCGTTGCGCGTCCGCCGGTGCCGTATCCGCCACGATCAGCGTCCCCTGAAGTTGGCCGGACGCTTCTCCAGGAAGGCGCTGACACCTTCCGCGAAGTCGTCCGTGCTGCCTGCGTCCCGCTGATACTCTCGCTCCCAGTCAAGCTGGGTGTCCAGCGTGTGGGTGAAGGCGTTCTGCACTGCATTGCGGATCAGGCCGAGACCCCGGGTCGGCCCCTTCGCAAGCTTCTGCAGGACGGCATCGCCCTCCGCCGCCAGCGCATCGTCATCCACGGCCTTCCAGATCAGCCCCCAGTCGGCGGCCTCATCGGCGGAGATCTTCTCCCCCAGCAGGGCCATGCCCAGCGCGCGGGCACGCCCGACCATGCGCGGCAGGTACCAGGTCGACCCCGCGTCCGGCACCAGCCCGATGTTGCAGAAGGCCTGCAGGAAGCTGGCGGAACGCGCGGCGATGATGATGTCACAGGCCATTGCCAGGCTCATGCCCGCCCCGGCACAGGGACCGTTGACCAGCGCGACGATGGGCTTCTCCGACGACCGCATGGTCTGGATCATCGGGTTGTAGGCAATCTCCAGCGTCTTGCCGGCGTCGAATTCGGGATCTCCCGGCTTCGGCCCGGCGGAGGAAAGGTCCGCCCCGGCGCAGAAACCGCGCCCGGCACCGGTGATGGCAATGGCCCGGACATCGTCATCCGCACAGGCGGTCTCCACCGCCGAGGCGATTTCCAACGGCATCAGCCCGGTGAAGGCGTTCAGTCGCTCGGGACGGTTGAGGGTGATCCGCGCAACATTGTCCTTCACCTCGTAGAGGATGTGCTTGAATTCCATGCTGTGAACTCTCCTGTACAGTCGCTGTCTCAGCGGCCCCGGAAGGCTGGCTGACGTTTCTCCATGAAGGCGCTGACGCCCTCCGCAAAATCGTGGCTGGCTCCGGCGGTTCGCTGCATTTCCCGCTCCTCCGCCAGTTGCTCGTCCAGGGTCGCGGTCTCCGCGTGACGCAGGGCCTGCTTGATCAGGTGATAGGCGCGGGTCGGGCCTTTCGCCATCCGCCCCGCCAGTTCGGCGGCGCGCTGCTGCAGCTTGTCGTCATAGGTGCATTCCCAGATCAGTCCCTGGCTCGCCGCATCCGGCGCAGACAGCCGGTCCCCGGTCAGCGCCATGCCCAGGCCCCTGGCCCGCCCGCCATGATGCGGAAACAGCCACGATCCGCCGAGGTCCGGCACGATGCCGAGGTTGGGACCGAACGTGAGCTGGAAATAGGCCGAACGGGCCGCGACGACGATATCGCAGGCCAGTGCCAGCGATGCGCCACCACCTGCCGCCGGGCCGTTCACCGCCGCGATGACCGGTTTCGACAGGCCGATGAGCGCGCGCATCATCGGATTGAACTCCGACTCCATCGCGATCGCGACCGCGTCACCCGGTCTGCCATCACTCCCGGAAATGCGTTTCAGCAGGCTGAGGTCAGCACCGGAACAGAAGCCCCGTCCCGCACCGGTCAACACCACGGCGCGAACGTCCCGGTCCCGTTCAGCCTTCTCGAAGCCATGCCAGAGCGCCATGGTCAGACCACGGTCAAGCCCGTTCAGCACCTCCGGCCGGTTCATGGTCAGCCACGCGACACCGTCCCGCGTTTCGAAAAGCAAGGGTTCCTGAGCCATCCAAATTCCTCCCTCCCCCGTATATGCCACGTGCAGGGGCCTTTCGAACAGGGTCCCCGCATGCGCCCTGAGCAGGTTGAAACCATAAAGTTGCCGGATTAAATGAACCAGATGGTTAATTCAATAGACGCCCTGGACCGCACTTTCGGTGCCCTGTCGGATCGTACACGGCGCGCCATCCTGCAACGGCTGTCACGGGGGGAAGCGACAGTGAGCCAGCTTGCCGCTCCCTTCGACATGTCGATGCCGGCCATTACAAAGCATCTGAACGTCCTGGAACGGGCCGGTCTGATCCAGCGCCAGCGCGATGGCCGGATGAAACGATGCAGACTCCGTGTGGAGGGCATGAAACCTGCGGAAGACTGGCTCGCCGCACAGACGGCGTTCATGACCGGCAATCCCGACAGGGACTGAAACAGCCGTCAGGCAGGCCCCGTCCATGACCTGAATTATAATGCATCATACATCCCGGCACTCAGCGGGATTGCTGCAGAATATTGCACCAAACCCGCGTGACTGCTAGACAGGTCCGTCAATGAACAGAAGCGGACAGGAAAGCTGTCGTCGTCTCCGACGAAAGCCGCTAGGCTCCGCCACTACAGGACAGGCGAAAGCAGAAAAGGGAGGCTTTGCAAGATGCTGAAACGCACGATAACGCTTGCCGCAGGTGCGGCAATGCTGGCCACGACGGCCATGGCCGCGGATCCGGTGAAGATCGGTTTCGTGACCACCTTGTCCAAGGGTCCGGCAGTGCTGGGGCGCGACATGCGCGACGCAGCCGATCTGGCCATGGAACACATCGGCGCCAGGATGGGCGGTCGCGATGTGGAGATCATCTACAAGGATGACGAGATCAATCCGGGCATCGGCAAGAAGGTCACCGACGAACTGGTCCAGAAGGACCGCGTCGACTTCGTGACCGGCTATATCTGGAGCCACGTGCTGCTGGCATCCTACAAGTCGGTCATCGGCAATGGCCCGATGCTGATTTCCGCCAACGCCGGTCCGTCGCAGATCGCGGGCGAGCTCTGCAACGAGGATTTCTTCTCGACTTCCTGGCAGAACGACCAGACGCCGGAAGCCATGGGCGAGGTCCTGAACCAGCTCGGCATCAAGTCAATCTATGTCATGGCCCCGAACTATGCCGCGGGCAAGAACATGGTCGCTGGTGTGGAGCGGACCTACAAGGGCGAGATCCTGGGCAAGGACTTCACCAAGTGGCCGGACCAGATCGACTTCTCCGCCGAACTCGCAAAGGCCCGTGCGGCGAAGCCCGGCGCGGTCTTCGTGTTCTATCCCGGTGGTGCTGGCGTGCAGTTCCTGAAGCAGTACGCACAGGCTGGTCTGAAGGAAACCATTCCGCTGTACACGGTGTTCACGGTTGACGCGATCAGCCTGCCGGTGGTCAAGGACCTGGCTGTGGGCAGCCTGGCCACGCAGATGTGGTCCCCTGACCTGGACAATGCCGCGAACAGGAAGTTCGTCGATGGCTTCAAGGCCAAGTACGGTCGCTTTCCGTCCTTCTACGCCGCCCAGTCCTATGACGCGATCATGCTGATCAAGGCGGGTGTCGACGCGGTCAATGGCGACACGTCCGACAAGGCCGGCATGCGGGCCGCCATGAAGAAGGCCGACTTCGGCTCTGTCCGTGGTGACTACACCTATGGCAACAACAACTTCCCGATCCAGAACTTCTACCTGCGGGAAGCGATCAAGAATGATGCCGGTGAGTACACCGTGAAGACGGCCAAGACCGTGTTCACCGCGCATCAGGACAGCTACCACAGCAAGTGCCCGATGAACTGAGGGCGCTTCACCAGATGCCGGGTTCCGGGGGTCGCCAGATTCCCGGAACCTTGCGTCCGGTGGCCGTTGACGAGACGACATGAACTGGATTCTTCTGATAGAGCAGACCCTGAACGGCCTGCAACTCGGGTTGCTGCTGTTCCTGCTTGCCGCCGGGCTGACCCTGGTCTTCGGCATCATGGATCTGGTCAACCTGGCGCACGGCTCGCTCTACATGGTCGGCGCCTATTTCGCGGCGACCTTCACTGCCTGGACGGGCTCCTTCGTGCTCGCGGTGGTGCTCACCCTGCCCGCGACACTGCTGGTCGGTGCCGTGGTCGAAGTCGTCTGCCTTCGAACCCTCTATGATCGCGACCATCTGGATCAGGTGCTGGCCACCTTCGGACTGATCCTGTTCTTCAACGAGCTTGTCCGGCTGGTCTGGGGACCGGCGGGTCTGAGCGTACCCCTGCCCGAGTTCCTCTCGAACTCGCTGGAACTGGCACCTGGCCTGATCTACCCGAGCTACCGGCTGGCAATCATCATCGCCTCGCTGCTGGCCGCCTTCTTCCTCTACTGGCTGGTGGCACGCACCCGCATCGGCATGCTGATCCGCGCCGGGGCATCGAACCGGGAAATGGTCGGTGCACTGGGCGTCAATATCCGGTTCCTGTTCACCATCGTCTTCGGTCTGGGGGCCGCGCTCGCCGGGCTGGCGGGCCTGATGGCCGCGCCGATTTCCACGGTGGAGATCGGCATGGGCGAGAATGTCCTGATCCTGGCCTTCGTGGTCATCGTCATCGGCGGCATAGGGTCCATCCGAGGTGCCTTTGTCTCCGCCCTGCTGATCGGCCTGATCGACACGGTGGGCCGCGCCTTCCTGCCGGACGTGATCGGTGGTTTCTTCGATGACGAATTCGCGGACGCCGCCGCCCCGGCCCTGGCCTCCATGAGCATCTACCTGCTGATGGCGGTGATCCTGGCCTTCAGGCCCGAGGGTCTGTTCTCCGCCAGGAACGGCTGAGCCGATGCAGATGATTCGCGTCGGTTTCATTGCCCTGGTCATGCTTGCGCTGGCCGTCGTACCGGTCGTCGCCAACGCCATCGACGAACCCTTCTACGTCTCCCTGTTCACCCGGATGCTGGTGCTGGCCATCGCCGCCAGTTCGCTGAACCTGGTGCTTGGTTATGGTGGCATGGTCAGTTTCGGCCATGCAGCCTACCTGGGTCTCGGCAGCTACGTGGTGGGCATCGGGTTCTATCACGCGGCCAACGACGGCATGGACTGGGCCCTGAACGGATGGATGCATCTGGCACTGGCCATCATCATTCCGGGACTGGCGGCGTTGCTGATCGGCGCCATATCGCTGCGGACGCGCGGCGTCTACTTCATCATGATCACGCTCGCCTTCTCGCAGATGCTCTACTACTTCTTCATCGGGCTGGAACGTTATGGCGGCGATGACGGGCTCAGTCTCTGGTATCTGAGCGACTTCGGGTCCGTCATGGACCTGAACGACGACTCACAGCTCTACTACCTCGCCTACGGGCTGCTCTTGCTGGTGCTGTTCATCCTCTACCGGCTGGTCAATTCCCGCTTCGGCATGGTCGTGCGCGGCGCGAAATCCAATGAACGACGGCTGATGGCCGTGGGCTTTCCCACCTATCGCTATCGTCTGGTCGCCTTCGGCATTTCCGGTGCGATCTGCGGTGTCGCCGGATTCCTGATGGCCAACCAGTCGGAGTTCGTCAGCACGTCGGAGATGCACTGGGTACATTCGGGCGACCTGATCGTCATGGTCGTGCTGGGCGGCATGGGCACCCTCTTCGGACCCGTGCTGGGTGCCGTCGGCTTCCTGATGCTGGAACAGTATCTGCCGGAACTGATGGAGGGCGTCTGCCACATCATCGGCGGCAGCAGTTGCGGCATTGCCGGGGAATACTGGAAGATGGTCTTCGGTCCCCTGCTGATCCTGATCGTGCTGTTCGCGCGCGGCGGCATCGATGGCCTGCTGCAGGGCAAGGTGGGCCGCAATGTCTGAAGCGCTGACCATTGAGGGGCTGGTGAAGCAGTTCGGCGGCCTGACCGCGACCGACCATCTCTCCCTGTCGGTGACGAAGGGGGAAGTCCACGCGGTCATCGGCCCCAACGGGGCAGGCAAGACCACCCTGATCGGACAGTTGACCGGCGAGATCACACCCGACGCCGGCACGGTCCGGTTCGCGGGGCGGGACGTGACCGGCCTGGCCGTTCACCGCCGCTCCATGCTGGGCCTCGCCCGTTCGTTCCAGATCACCAATGTGCTGGCCGACTTCACGGCGCGGGCCAATGTGGCGCTGGCGGTACAGGCACACCAGGGCCATTCCTTCCGGTTCTGGCGCAAGGCCGCGACCGACCAGCGCCTGATCGGCCCGGCCGAGGAGCATCTGGCGACCGTCGGCCTGGCTGACCGTGCCGGTGTCACCGCCTCCAGCCTCAGCCACGGCGAACAGCGCCAGCTCGAGCTTGCCATGGCACTGGCAACCCGGCCTGCGATGCTGCTGCTGGACGAGCCGATGGCGGGCATGGGGCCGGAGGACAGCGCCCGCATGGTGGAGATCCTGAAGCGCCTGAAGGGTGACCTGACGATCCTGCTGGTGGAACATGACATGGACGCCGTTTTCGCCCTGGCCGACCGCATCACCGTGCTGGTCTATGGCCGCGCGATCGCCACCGGTTCACCGGAGCAGATCCGCAATGACCCGGATGTCCGCGCCGCCTATCTGGGCGAGGAGAGCGCGGATGCTTGAAGTCGCGGGACTGGAAACCTCCTACGGCCAGAGCCAGGTGCTGTTCGGCATGGAACTGTCCGTCGCCGCTGGCCAGGTGGTGACCCTGATGGGCCGCAACGGCATGGGCAAGACAACCACCGTGCGCTCCATCATGGGCCTGACGAAAGGGCATGCCGGTTCGATCCGGTTCGAGGGCACCGAGATTCGCGGCATGCCGTCCTATCGCGTGGCAAAGATGGGGCTGGGGCTGGTGCCGGAAGGGCGTCAGATCTTCCCCAACCTGTCCGTTCGGG
This sequence comes from Minwuia thermotolerans, assembly GCA_021604565.1. GTDB lineage: Bacteria > Pseudomonadota > Alphaproteobacteria > Minwuiales > Minwuiaceae > Minwuia > Minwuia thermotolerans_A. The sequence goes on from BQJF01000129.1 coordinate 6,840, forward strand.
AGAACCTGATCGCCACCGCCGACAACCGGTCACCCGGCGCGGCGCGATGGACGCTGGAGAGCGTGCTCGCCGCCTTCCCGCGCCTGTCGGAGCGCGCCGGCAACATGGGCAATCAGCTTTCAGGCGGGGAACAGCAGATGCTGGCAGTCGCCCGGGCCCTGATGACCAATCCGAGGCTGCTGGTCCTGGATGAGGCCACCGAGGGCCTGGCCCCCCTGATCCGGCAGGAGATCTGGTCGATCCTGAGCAGCCTGAAGGCCGAGGGCCAGGCCATTCTGGTGATCGACAAGAACGTGGCAGCGCTGAAGCGTCTCGCCGACCGGCATTGCTTCATCGAAAAGGGCAGGGTCGCCTGGTCAGGCACCACGGCGGAACTGAACGCCGCCGCCGACATCGAACAGCGCTATCTCGGGGTCTGACGCCATCTGAACCTCCACGTTCATGATTTCTACATTGAATCCGGGCGACACTGCCGCGAAGCAATCAAGAATGGCAGCCGGCGGGGTAACTCCACGATGTATGATCTGGACAGCGGTGCAGAAGCACGTCGCATCTCGGACGCCGCCATGCAGTTGCTGGAAGCCTACGAGATCCCGGCAAATCCGGACTTCTTCCGCCTGATGTATGACTATGTCTCCGGTCGCGACCCTGTCGTTACCCGCCAGTTGGGCGATGCGGCGAGCGAGAGCAACGCACGGTTCCGCCGTGTTGCCACCGACCTGCTGCTGCATCACTACGGCGAGGGCCGCACCCTGAACCTGCTGTCGGAAACCGGCGGTGCCCTTGGCGAGATCGTCAACCGTTCCGTCGGCCAGCTCGCCGAAGCCGGATCAGAGGCCAAGGATTTCAGTTCCGAACTCGGGGGTTTCGCCGACGGTCTCGGAGAAGTCGATGCCGCGGTGAGCGTTGGCAGCCTGGTCGAACAGATGGTCACGTCCACACGTCGGATGCAGGCCAAATGCGCCAAGCTGGAGACCGACCTCACCCAATCCAGCAACGAGATCAACAACCTGCGCAACAAGCTCGACGAGACACGCGCGGAGGCACTGACCGACAAGCTGACGGGCATTTCCAACCGGGCCGGCTTCGACAAGGCGCTGAACACCGCGATCGTCGAGACACGTGACGAGAACAGTCCCATGACGCTGGTCATGTGCGACATCGACCACTTCAAGAAATTCAATGACAACTATGGTCACCAGGTCGGCGATCAGGTGCTGCGCCTGGTTGGCGGAATCCTGCGCAGCACGCTGAAGGGTCAGGACATTCCCTGCCGCTACGGTGGCGAGGAATTCGCCATGATACTGCCGCACACCGAGCTTCAGGGCGCAAGCAAGGTCGCGGAGTCCATCCGTCTCGCCATCGAACGGAAGCGCATCGTGCGCAAGAGCACAGGTGAAGCCATCTCACGCGTCACCATGTCGTTCGGCGTGGCGGAGTATCTGCCCGGCGAAGCAGGCTGCGATCTGATCGAACGCGCCGACAATGCCCTCTACCGTGCCAAGAACGAGGGCCGCAATCGTGTCTGCATCGGGGAACCGGCAGCCGCGGAACCGGAGGTCGAAACCCGGTCCGCAATGGCGGCAGCCGGTTGAACGGATGAGACAGAAGGCTTTACACGCCGAGCGATAAGCGTCTATTCAGCCCGACGATCATCTCATCGGAGAACGCCACCCATGCCCAAACCCGAATGGGGTGCCAAGCACAGTTGCTCAAGCTGTGGCACCAAGTTCTACGACTTCAACAAGACACCGCTGATCTGCCCCAAGTGCGGAACGGAAAACCAGCCGCTGGTGGTGTTCAAGCAGCGTCGCCCGACACCGGCTGACCCGCCAAAGAAGCCGACCCCCGCGAAACCCGTCAAGGC
>BQJF01000130.1 GCA_021604565.1 Minwuia thermotolerans
CGCCAGTGAGTGGAATATGGGTAACGGATTCCCGATTTTCGAGATTGTAATCTTCGGCATGATCGCAGCATTCCTGATTCTGCGGCTGCGGAACACGCTTGGCCGCCGCACGGGGCATGAGCAGGAGCACCCGCGCACGCGCCTGGGTGGCCTGGGTGCAAAGCAGTCGGAGGCATCTGACGAGCGTGGTGACAACATCATCGACCTGCCGGCCCGCGATGGCGTCATGCGTGACGACATGCCGGAAGAGGACATGCCACCGGCCGATGATGCCCCCCCGCTGGAGCAGGGCCTGTATGCCATTCGCCAGGTTGATCCCGGTTTCGACCGGCGCGGCTTTGCCGACGGCGCACGTGGCGCTTACGAGATGATCGTCAACGGCTTTGCCGCCGGTGACAAGAACACGCTGAAGCCCCTGCTCGCGCAGAAGGTATATGACAGCTTCGCCGCTGCCATCGACGCACGGGAGGCTGCAAACCAGAGCCAGGAAACGACCCTTGTCGGGATCAAGCAGGCCGAGATCGTCGAGGCGGAGCTGACCGAGGACAAGGTTGCGGAAGTTACCGTGAAGTTCGTTTCCAGCATGATTTCGGCCACCAAGGATTCAGAAGGCCGTGTCGTCGCGGGTGATCCGAACGATGTGAACACCCTGACCGAGATATGGACCTTTGCCCGCGATACCCGTTCCCGTGATCCGAACTGGGAACTGATCGCGACCCGTTCCGCGCACTGATCATGGACAAGATGTCGGCGCCTTCCGCGCGTCTTCATCCCGGTGATCCGGCTCCGGATTTCACCGCGCCATCGACGGTGAACCCGGCATTTCATTTCAATACCATCGGCGGACACCGTGCCGTGCTGGTGTTCCTGAACGGACCGGAGCGGCTTCGGGTACGCAGAGTTCTGGCCGCGGCGCTGGCGTCGCTGCGCTCCAAGGGTGTGCATGTCTTCGGTGTGGTGGCCGGGCCGGACGCGTCGGTCGAGGCCGACCAGGACGGCACCAACCTGCCGATCACGCTGTTCCGCGATGTCGACGGTGCCATCGCCCGACGGTTCCGCATGGTGACGCCCCGGCAGGGGGAGACACCGCCGAGATTGCTGAACGGCGCCTATGTCATCGACGAGAGCGTCCGCATCGTCGGCTTTCAGCCCCTGACCCCGCTGGAGTCACTGACGCAACGCCTGCACGACATGCTCGACCGCATTCCACCCCGTGAACCGCCGGTCACTGTCGAAAGGCAAGCCCCTGTGCTGGTCGTACCCAACGTCATCCCACCGGAATTCTGTCGGCGGCTGATCAGTTATTTCGAGACCACGGGCGGTGCCGAGAGCGGTTTCATGCGTGAGGTCGACGGGCGCACCGTCGGCATCATGGACAGCCGTTTCAAGCGTCGGCAGGACTGCATCATCGAGGATCCGGCCCTGCGGGCGGAGGTACGTGACGCCATCAACCGCCGCCTCTGTCCGCTGATCTTCCGGGCATTCAACTTCAACGCCACCCGCCTGGAACGCTATCTGGTCGCCTGCTACGACGAGAAATCCGGTGGTTTCTTTCGCGCCCATCGCGACAACACCACCAAGGGCACGGCGCACCGTCGCTTCGCGGTCACGATCAATCTTAATGCCGAGGAATACGACGGGGGTGACCTGCGGTTTCCGGAATATGTCGATCATCGCTATCGTGCCCCGACAGGCGGCGCGGTGGTGTTCGGCTGCGGCGTACTGCATGAGGCCCTGCCCGTCACACGCGGCACCCGCTACGCCCTGCTGCCGTTCCTGTTCGATGAGGATGCGGAGAAGCTGCGTGCGACCAACCTGTCCTTCCTGGACAGCGACCGCGTCATCAATCTGAACGATCCGGCACCTGTATTGCCCGCCGGATGAGGATCGAGGGCACACGGCTGGCGGCGGCAGCGCTGATCCTGATTGCGGTCGCCCTGTTTGTCGGCGTGGTGTTGATGGTGCCTCAGCCACCAAAGATTCCCGACGAGAGTCACGTACTGACCCGGGCGTCGTTCAGTGACCTGCCCGGCTGGGAGGCGGATGACGTTTCAGCAATCACGCCGTCCCTGCTGCGCCAGTGCGAGCGCTGGAAGTGGCGCAAGGGCGAACTGGCCGACGCCATGCGAAAGACCTGCGTCGATCTGAAGGACGGTTCGGTGCTGGACCGGGGTTTCATCCAGGCGCGATTCGAAGTCTGGGCGCTGCAGACAGAGGGGCCGGGCCTGCTGACAGGCTACTTCGAGCCCACCTACGACGGCAGGCGACAGCCGGTGGCCGGTTTCGATGTGCCACTGCTGCCGCGTCCCGACGATCTGATCGATGTGGATCTGGCGTCCTTCCGGCCGGACCTGAAGGGGACACGCATCGCCGGTCGGCTGGAGGGCAGAAAGCTCGTCCCCTATGCCGACAGGTCGGCAATCCGCCAGGGTGCGCTGGCCGAGGACGTCGATCCGCTGTTCTGGCTGGCCGACCCGGTCGATCTCTTCTTCCTGCAGATCCAGGGATCGGGCCGCGTTGCCCTGCCCGACGGTGAGATCGCCTACGTGGGCTACGCCGCGCAGAACGGCCACCCCTATCGTGCCATCGGTCGCGACCTGATCGCCAACGGCACGATTGCAAGGGCGGACATGTCGATGCAGGCGATCCGGCAGTGGCTGGCCGCCAATCCCGCAGAGGCTGAGGCGGTCATGGATCTCAACCCTTCCTACGTATTCTTTGAGGAACGGCAGGGAGTCACTGGTGCAATCGGTGCCGCCGGAACCCAGTTGACCCCGGGCCGCTCGATCGCCGTGGACCGGCGCACCTGGACACTCGGGTTACCCATGTTCGTGGCGGCAGATGCGCAGGGGTCCGACCCGGAAATCAATCGCCTGACCTTGGCCGAAGATACCGGCGGCGCAATCCGGGGCCCGCGCCGTGCCGACCTGTTCCTTGGCCCGGGAGATGAAGCGGCCCGGTTGGCAGGCAGCATGAATCGCCCGCTGAGCCTCTGGCTGCTCTATCCGAAGGGCCTGTTGCCGGAGAATGCGGTTGTCGCGGCCGAGTGATCAGGGCGCAAAGTCGATGACCACTTCACGACGGCTGAACCGCCAGCCGGCATCCGTGCGGCGGAACGTGTCCCGATAGGCGCCAACCATCTCCGGCAGTGACGCCGGTCGGGTACGGGCATCATCCGGATCATCATGGCGATAGAGGATCAGATAGACCGTGCCGGTGGCATTGTCCGCATCCTGCACTTCGATCAGGGCGTTGGAGCAGACATGGCGGGATCGGCGCGCCTGATTGTCCTGGCGTTTCCGGAAGTTGTCACGGATGGCATCGCCCCCTTCGAAGGCCCGCTTGCCCGCAGCCCAGACGCCGTCATCAGTAAAAAGGTCCGCGATCCTGGCTGCGGCACCGTGATCGACCAGATGACAATATTCGATCTGCAACCGTTCGCAGGCCCGCTCGATCAGCATTCTTTGCACATCATCCATCAGGCGATCTCCCGCTTGAAGGTCACATTGCCCTCGTCGAACATCAGATATTCCTGCTGGTTCCAGAAGACCCGGCCGATCTGGTCTCCGGCACCGGTCTCGACCATCCAGCGCGCCGTCGGATAGACATCCGCCGGATCCTGAGGCGCCTTCGGGTTCATGCCTGACCTTGTTGGACCAGGGATCAGGCCATTGATCCGCACGCCGGTCCCCAGCATCTCCCGCGCCGCCGTCCGCATCAGGGTATAGAGTCCGGCCTTGGAGGCCCCGTAGGCCCCGAAGCCTGCGCCGCCCGCCTCACCTGCCCGCGACAGCGTGTTGATGATGTGCCCGCCGCCCTGATCCTGCATCAGCGGCATTGCCACCTGCATGGCCAGGAAGGGGCCGATGAGGTTCACCCGGATCAGCCGTTCGAAGTCCGCCGGCGCATGATCGACAAGCGGCGCGCGGACGCCAATACCCGCATTGTTGAACAGCACGTCCAGCCGTCCGAAGTGGGTCACGGCGAGCCTTATCATGTTGGCAACGGCTTCCGGGTCCGAAACATCAGCGACATGCGCCAGCAGGCGGTCGCCCTTCAGCGTTGCCAGCCCGGCCTCATCCACATCGACCGCCATCACCCTGGCGCCATCGGTCAGGAAGCCCTCCACCAGCGCCTTGCCGATGCCGCTGGCGGCACCCGTGATCAGGATGACCTGATCTTCGACAGCGGCGCTCATGCCATGGCCTCCAGCGCCCTGGGGGCAAAGTCGTCCAGCGCCTGCGTCAGCAGTTCCATGATCATGTCGATCTCCCCCTCCGTCACGTTCAGCGGTGGCGTCACGAGGAAATGGTCACCGCGCAGTCCGCCAAGCATCCGCCGGGAATAGATGATCAGGCCCCGGTCGTAGCAGGCCTGGGCGATGGCGCTGCCCGCGCCGAGTTCCGGCGCGAACGGAATGCGCCTGTCCCTGTCCGCCATCACGTCGAAGCCGAGCATCAGCCCCTTGCCCCGCACCTCTCCGATGAACGGGAAGCGCTCCACCAGCCCTTCCAGCCGCGCCTTCAGTACCGCACCCATGGCCGCCGCATTGGCAATCAGGTCGTTCTGCATCAGCACGTCCAGCACCGCCAGACCGGCGGCACAGGCCAGCGGGCTTGCCGAATAGGTGTGGCCATGGGCATAGCCGCCCGCATCCTCCACCAGGGCCACCAGGTCACCACGCGCCATGACGGCACCCAGCGGCACGTATCCGGCAGCCAGTCCCTTCGCCATGGCGACGATATCGGGGTTGGCGGGCCAGTGTTCCGCCGCGAGATACTTGCCGGTGCGTCCGGACCCGCACATGACCTCGTCATAGATCAGCAGCAGCCCGTAGCGGTCGCAGATCTCGCGGATACGCTGGTAGTAGACATCCGGCGGCGTCAGCGCGCCGGTGGCCGCACCGCCCACCGGCTCCACGATGAACGCCAGCACCGTCGATGGCCCCTGATTGATGATTTCCGTCTCCAACTCGTCCGCGAAGGCGAGCGCCGCCTCATCCTCCGAGACACCCTCCGCCCGCTCCACCACGAAGGGCGCGCGGATCTTCGGCTGGTTCGGCATCATCGGCGCGAAGGGCGCGAACATGTCCGGATCGCCGGTCAGCGACAGCGCCCCGAGGGTGGAGCCGTGATAGGACGGAATGCGGGAGATGATCTTGTGCCGGGTCCCCTGCCCGCGCGCCACGGCGACCTGTCGGGCCAGCTTGATCGCGCCCTCCACGGCCTCAGACCCGCCGGAGCAGAAGAACGCCCGTGTCAGGCCCTTCGGCGCGCCCAGCGTGGCCAGCCGGTCCGCCAGCCGCTCCGCCGGGCCATTCTTGAAATGCGTGCGGAAGGCGTAGCAGATGTCATCCATCTGCGCCTTCAGGGCATCGATCACATACTGGTTGCCATGGCCGACATTGGTGGTCTGCGGGCCGCAACTGGCGTCCACATAACGACGCCCCTCGTCATCCCAGATGAAGATGCCTTCGCCGCGTCGGGCAATGGGGCGATCCTCTGTCGGCCAGAAGAACATGGAGGACGGCTCGTTCCGCCCCTGTCGCGATTTCATCTCGTTCATTGCCAGCTCCTGCGCGGAATGGATGCCAAATCTACGCCCGCTAGTGCCGCGGCACCAGCCACCGGAGCCACCTGCCTTGCCGGGTCAGGTCGGAGGACATAACGTGTCGGCACCCGTGAAACACAACCTGCGCATGGCTGGGCGGACATGACCGACGACAAGAAGCCTGGCTGGCCGGATCTGGACGACCCCGCCACCACGGAGGACGCAGACCGAAATCCAACCGCAGTCGTGACCTCCGTACCGATGACCGCACCCGCACAGGAACCGTCCGCCATCAATGCATCCGATCCGGTGAAGCAACGATGGCAACTGGCGTATCATGGCCGCCGGAAGGACCTGCGCCGGATGCTCTTCCGTCATGTACTGCTGTTGTTTGCCACGGTCGGCACATACTGGTTCTGGTCTCGGACCAATGTTCGGCGCTACGTCTGGGGGCACCTGTCCGTCGGCGGCAGCCGTCTCGAATATGGCGGGCGCGGTATCGAGCTGTTCGTCGGCTTCGTGATCGCCGGTCTGGCTGTGGCGCTGCTGCTCTGGGCACTGCAGTACATGATCCTCGCCTCGGTCGGGCCGCTGCGCGGCCAGGCCATCTGGCTGGGTGTGCTGTACCTCGTCTTCACCGCGCTGGGTGTCCTGGCGATCTACAGCCGCCACCGCTACATGCTGCGGCGCACGACCTGGCGCGGCATTCACTGCGATGTGGTCGGGTCGCCATCGGGTTTTGCCGTGCGCGTCGCGATACCGCTGCTGGTGACCGTGCTGACGCTGGGTTTCACCTATCCCTGGCTTGCCGTTTCGATCCAGCGCTATCTGGTCAGGAACATGTCCGTGGGCACCTTGCAGTTCACCTATTCCGGGCGCGGCACCGCGATCATCATGCCCTGGCTTGCCTGCTGGTTCCTGCTGCCCTTCACCCTGGGGCTATCCCTTGCCTGGTGGCGCGGCTTCGCGCTGCGCTACCACCTGAACAACATGCAACTCGGACCACTGCGTTTCGAGACCACCCTGCGACCGTGGCGCATTTTCCGGATCTATGTCGTGGGCACCATTCTCGCCAGCCTTCTGGTCTACGGGGTCGTCTTCGTTCTGACGGGCATCATAGCCAGCATGAGCGGTGTCTTGGTCGATGTCTTCGATCCAAGTGGTCTGATCATCAACAGCCCGACTTTCGCGCAGATGACCGCACTGCTTCCCTCACTGGTCTTCTCGCTGCTGATCGTGTTTCCGGTCTCGTACGTGGCTTTCCTCTATCTCGTCAGCTACATGACGCTGGAGCATGTCTTCGAGACCACGGTGATCCGGGGTCTGATTGATCCCGATCAGGTGCGGAAGGTACAGGACCGCAGGAGCGGACCGGGTGACGGTCTGGATATCCTGCTCGGAATGGACGGAATCTGACCCCCCATGAGTACCGGCGACACGGCAATCCGCACCGCACGCTACCTCGACGGCAAGGTCGCGCAGGAGCAGGAAGTGACCCTGACGCTCTCGGTCGAGGGCATGACGATTCACACGACGGACGCGGACATCACCTGGCCCAGGGCGGAGATCGAACTGGTCGATCATCTGGACCGGGGCGCACGTGTGAGGTTCAGCCATGAGGGGGAACCGAATGCGCGCGTTGTCGTCCTGGGCCGGGAGGCCGTGGAACGCTGTCACGCCTGCTGGCCCGAGATCTTCAGCAACCGGCGCGGAGGACTGCGGCGCGACCTGAAGCGTCTGTCCATCGGCGTGGCGGGACTGGCGGTTGCTGGTGCCATGGCCTTTGCCGCCCTGCCCATCATCATTTCGATACTGGCAGCCCTGGTTCCGGCATCAACCGAGAAGAGGATCGGCGACGAAGCCGTCGCCGCGCTGACCGTGCTGATACCCGAACTCTCGAAACGGTGCGTCGATCCAGACGGACTCACGGTCATCGAGCGACTGGTGGAGACCATGACCGAAGGACTCGAACGCGATACGCCGCTGCGCGTGAAGGTCGTCCCCCACCGCCTGGTGAATGCCATGGCGTTTCCTGGCGGGCAGGTCTTCATCTTCCAGGGACTGATCGACGAAGCGCGTTCGGGAGCGGAAATAGCAGGCGTGCTGGCGCACGAGATCGGGCATGTGCATCACCGGCACGGCATGGAACGTCTGATCAGGGACGGGGCGATCGATGCCGTGACCTCGGTTTTCTCCCCCGGCACCACCGGCAGCATCAGCGGTTCGCTGGCCAGTCAGATCGCCAGCAGATCCTATGGCCGCGATGCCGAAAGGGAAGCGGACAATTTTGCCATCGAACGGCTGAACAGCCTCGGTTACAGCGCGGAGGGGATCGTGGACTTCTTCGAACGGGCGCAGACCCGGCAGGCAGAGAAGCAGGATTCGCCCGCACTTGTCCGCTTTCTGCAGAGCCACCCGGGACCGGAAGACCGTATCGCCGCCATCCGGTCCGGGTCGACAGGAAACGGGCAGGTGCTGGATCAGAAGGACTGGCAGGCCCTGCGCAAGGTCTGCCAACTGACCGTGACCGAATGAGGCCCAGCCTCAGCCGTCGATTTCCGCGTAACGCCCCTGGAAGTAGAGCAGCGGTGATTGTCCCTCGACCTGGTTCAGATGCGTCACCCGACCGATGATGATGATGTGATCGCCACCATCATGGATTGCCTCCGCGACGCACTCGAAGCTGGCGATCGCACTGTCGAGCATCGCACAGCCATTCCTGCCGGCCTGCCATTCGAAGGGAATGTCGGCGAACTTGTCCTCGGCCTTGGAGGCGAAATGGTTTGATTCCGCCTGCTGTCCAACGCCCAGAACGTTGACGGCGAACGGCTTGCCTTCACCAAAGGCGTTGGCACAGTTGGCGCGCCGGTCGAGGCTGAACAGCACCAGCGGCGGCTCCAGAGAGACCGAATTGAAGGAATTGACGGTCAGGCCGACCGGTCTCCCCGCCGCATCCAGGGCGGTGATCACGGTGATCCCGGTGGCAAAGCACCCCATCGCATCCCGCATCTCGCGCGGCGTTACCGTCATGGCGCTCCCCAACCCATCAGCAGACTCAATCGAACAGGGACGGAGTTTACCAAT
>BQJF01000131.1 GCA_021604565.1 Minwuia thermotolerans
AGAGGATCCATCCCAGCATCGGCTTCGACATTCTTCCCTCCCTCAGTCGGCGCGGATGGTGAAGGTGAAGCTGACCGGCTTGCCCTCGAGCTTCACGTCGGGATGCACCTCGATCTGGACGAACTCACCGTCCTGTCCGTCGATCTCCACCGGCTCGAGCTTGACCGCCTCGTCGGGCTTCTCGCCCACCAGGGTGCCCAGGAACCCGGTGAGCGCGGGCCGGAGCGCCGGGATCAGCGCGTCACGTCCCTTCGGGAGCTCGGGCAACGTCCAGGTCAGGAACTGGCTCAGCCGCGCGGTGAGCATCTGGTAGGCGAGCGTGCCCTCCAGCGAGAGCCGGTTCGGCTTGAGCCGGAACATGGTCACCGCCATCGGCATCACCACGGTGGGACGGCGCAGCACGCCGACCACCGCGGTGAAACCGGCCCAGTTGAGCTCGGACGAGCGCATGTCGGGGAGGGGCGTCTCCGCCGCGAACGCGATCTTCTGTCCCGAGTGCGGATAGGCCCGGACCGGCATGTCGTGGAAGGTGCCCCCTCCCCCGGCGAGATCGAGCGGGTGGCCGTGCTCGGTCACGCTGCGGCAGAACGCCGCCGCCACGAGCCAGGTGCCCCGTCCCCAGAGAAAGGTATCTGGCTTCGCGTCATCGGCGGCCTCGGTGTAACCCTCGTCGTCGGCGTACGGTGCCCGGAGGAGAAACCGGCTCAGCGTGAGCGCCACCCACCGCGCGGGCTCGGACGCCTGGAACTGGACCCAGGGCTGGTGCGCCGGGGTGGCCAGCGGCCCCTTGATGTCGGGGAGGTTCGCCACGTGCGCCATGTAGCGGAAGCCGAACAGCTGCGGGGAGGCGCCCACCACCACCGGGGCGGGCAGCTCGGCCCCGACCGCCGCCAGCGCCTGGAGCTCGGCAAACGCCGGGCCCTGATGGCTCACGTCGGCGTCGACCACCACCAGCGTGGGGACCGGCTGTTCGCCGCGATCGACCGGGGCCAGGACCTGCTCGCGGATCGCCGCCGACGCAGCCTCGCCGTTGGTCGGTAAGTAGTCGACCTGGACCTGATCGGCGGCGTGCTCGAGGAGGAACCGGAGCCCGCGGGCGAGCCCCTCTGCACGCTGAACGGCGGGATGATGAAGCGCCGCATCGAGTGCGGCGCCTTCTCCGCCCCCGTCGAGGCGTTGCCGGATCGCGGAGGGCTCGAGGTCGGCGAGGGCACGGGGCTCGAAGGCCCCGGAGGCGCCGGGCACACCCTCGATGGAGAGCGCGCACGCCTCCATCCAGCCATCGGGATCGTCAGGATCGAGTCGAACCGGCCCGGACGATGCCGTGCCCATGTTCCCCACCACCACCACTCGCCAGGGAAGCTCCGCCATCGGGGACCTCGGGGGTTGATACGCCGTCCTTGATGGGGCTGCCGTGCCCCTCTCGCTCGAACGGACGCACCCTACCCCAAACACCCCCAGCTCGCATCCATCGAACGTGCCGGAGGCCCCGGCCGCGACCGGCTGATGGAGCTGGCGAGGGCTCGGGTGGCCCTCGTTCGGGGCCGGTGAGGATCACCCGGAGGTGAGGGTCATCCGGATCAGCCGGCGTCCGGTCTCTTCGTGATCCCGGGTGAGCACCGACGCGAACCCCCGGCTCTCGTAGAACGCGCGACCGACCGCGTTCTCCTCGAAGACCTCGACCTCGAGCCGGCCATGAGCAGACCGGGCCCAGGTGACGAGGGAGCTCGCGATGCCCCGCCGACCGTGGCCGGGATCGACGAAGAGCGCACCGATCTCGTTCCCGAGGAGGGCGATGAACCCGACCACGCGACCGTCCTCGACCCACACCCGGGTGTGGGCGGCGGGAAGATACACCTCGGGAATCCGTCGTCGTTCCTCCGCCAGGAACGCAGCGGAGAGGAACGGATGGCCGAGCGCAGAGGCTCGTGACCACACATCGAGGACGGCCCCCAGGTCGCCGTCCTCGTAATCGCGGATCCTTGCGTCGTTCACCTCGTGCTCCATCGTGAAGCGGGGCCTCTCGTGTCATGTCCCGCGGCCCCTCGTGGATCGGGATCGGGGGGGAACCGATACGAAAAAAGGCCTGGCCCCGCATGATGCGAGACCAGGCCTCGAACAAGACCCGGCGGCGACCTACTCTCCCACCCCCTCTCGAGGGCAGTACCATCGGCGCTGGAGGGCTTAACGACCGTGTTCGGAATGGGAACGGGTGTGGCCCCTCCGCCATTGCCACCGGAAAAACGCCACCGCCAAAGCACCTGAGAGGACCTACCAGTAGGCGGCAGCCCAACTCAGAGCCTCAGCGGGGAACACCGAAGAAACTCACATCGGATTCACGGTCTTGCATCCCGAAGTCGGGATTTGAGCGAATGCGTGGAGGCTCAGCATATAAAGGCCAAGCCTCACGGCCTATTAGTACCGGTCGGCTGAACGTGTTACCACGCTTACACCTCCGGCCTATCAACCTCCTAGTCTCGAAGGGGCCTTCAGGACCGAAGTCAGGGAGGTCTAATCTTGGAGTTGGCTTCCCGCTTAGATGCTTTCAGCGGTTATCCGTTCCGCACGTAGCTACCCTGCCATGCCGCTGGCGCGACAACAGGTGCACTAGAGGTGCGTCCAACGAGGTCCTCTCGTACTGAAGTCAGCTCTCCTCAAACCTCCTGCGCCCACGTCGGATAGGGACCGAACTGTCTCACGACGTTCTAAACCCAGCTCACGTACCGCTTTAATTGGCGAACAGCCAAACCCTTGGGACCGCCTTCAGCCCCAGGATGCGATGAGCCGACATCGAGGTGCCAAACCTCCCCGTCGATGTGGACTCTCGGGGGAGATCAGCCTGTTATCCCCAGGGTACCTTTTATCCGTTGATCGATGGCCCTTCCACTCGGAGCCACCGGGTCACTAAGACCTGGTTTCCCACCTGCTCGAGCTGTCGCTCTCGCAGTCAAGCTCCCTTTTGCCTTTACACTCTTCGCGTGATTGCCGACCACGCTGAGGGAACCTTCGTGCGCCTCCGTTACTCTTTAGGAGGCGACCGCCCCAGTCAAACTGCCCACCTGACACTGTTCCTGACCCGGATTCACGGAGTCAGGTTAGAATTCCAACATCACAAGGGTGGTATTTCAAGGTCGACTCCACGAGAGCTGGCGCCCCCGCTTCAAAGCCTCCCACCTATCCTACACATGCAAGGCCGAAACCCAATATCAAGTTGCAGTAAAGGTCCATGGGGTCTTTCTGTCCAGACGCGGGTAAGCGGCATCTTCACCGCTACTACAATTTCGCCGAGCTTCTAGCCGAGACAGTGCCCAGATCGTTACACCATTCGTGCAGGTCGGAACTTACCCGACAAGGAATTTCGCTACCTTAGGACCGTTATAGTTACGGCCGCCGTTTACCGGAGCTTCAGTTCAGAGCTTCGCCGAAGCTAACCCCTCCCTTTAACTTTCCGGCACCGGGCAGGTGTCAGACCCTATACATCGTCTCATCGACTTAGCAGAGTCCTGTGTTTTTAGTAAACAGTCGCCTGGGCCGATTCTCTGCGGCCTCCCTACCTTCACCCGCGAGGGGCTATTCTCGGAAGGCTCCCCTTATCCCGAAGTTACGGGGACATTTTGCCGAGTTCCTTGGCTAGAAATCACTCGAGCACCTTAGGTTACTCACCCCACCTACGTGTGTCCGTTTACGGTACGGTCACCTGACGAACTCCCTAGAGGCTATTTCTAGGCAGCATGCTTAAGACCAGTTGGCTTGCCCGGAGGCTCGTTTCCCATTCAGGTCTCGGAATTGACATCCCGGATTTACCTAGGACGCCTTCCTACACCCTTAGACCGCAATCCAATAAGCGGCTGGTCGTTCACTTCTGCGTCACCCCATCGGTCAAACGTTGTCAGGTGGTACGGGAATGTTGACCCGTTTCCCATCACCTACGCCTTTCGGCCTCGGCTAAGGGGCCGACTAACCCTGAGCGGATTAACCTTCCTCAGGAAACCTTGGGTTTTCGGTGAGCAGGTTTCTCACCTGCTTTATCGCTACTTATGCCGGCATTATCACTTCTGCCTCGTCCAGCACCTCTTATCGAGATACCTTCGACCTACTGCAGAACGCTCCCCTACCAATGTCGGAGTCCGAAGACCTCGACAGTCCGTAGCTTCGGCGACAGGCTTAGTCCCGTTTATTATCGGCGCGAGACCACTTGACTAGTGAGCTATTACGCACTCTTTGAATGGTTGCTGCTTCTAAGCCAACATCCTAGCTGTCTGAGTAGTCTCACTTCCTTACAACCACTTAGCCTGTACTTCGGGGCCTTAGCTGACGATCTGGGTTGTTTCCCTCTCGGCCGTGAAACTTATCTCTCACGACCTCACTCCCGCGAAACATGTGAGCGGCATTCGGAGTTTGATTAGGGTCGGTAACCTGGTAGGGCCCCTAGCCTATTCAGTGCTCTACCTCCGCCACACTCTATCGCGAGGCTGGACCTCAATCCATTTCGGGGAGAACCAGCTATCTCCAGGTTTGATTGGCCTTTCACCCCTAACCACAGCTCATCCAGCAGATTTTCAACTCTGTCTGGTTCGGTCCTCCACGTATTGTTACATACGCTTCAACCTGGCCATGGCTAGATCACCTGGCTTCGGGTCTACGAAGACTGACTGTACGCCCGGTTAGGACTCGCTTTCGCTACGGCTCCGTGGCTTAACCACTTAACCTTGCCAGCCTCCAGTAACTCGCCGGCTCATTATGCAAAAGGCACGCCGTCACTCCCGAAGGAGCTCCGACCGCTTGTAGGCAAACGGTTTCAGATACTCTTTCACTCCCCTCCTGGGGTGCTTTTCACCTTTCCCTCACGGTACTGGTTCACTATCGGTCGTCGGAGAGTATTTAGCCTTAGGAGGTGGTCCTCCTGGATTCACACGGGATTCCTCGTGTCCCGCGCTACTCGGGTGTCCGATCCAAGAAGTCGCATGGTTTTCACCTACGGGGCTATCACCCGCTATGGCCCGACTTTCCAGACGGGTTCGGTTAACCGTGCAATTTGTAACTTCTCGACCCAGCTGCCCTGGGTCCGATCAGATCCCACAACCCCGACTGCACAACGCTGGCAGGCTTGACATGCAATCGGTTTAGGCTGTTCCCGTTTCGCTCGCCGCTACTCGGGGAATCGCGGTTGCTTTCTCTTCCTCGGGGTACTTAGATGTTTCAGTTCCCCCGGTTGGCTCTACCCAGCCTATGTGTTCAGCTGGGAGTGACGAGGCATTACCCTCGCCAGGTTTCCCCATTCGGAAATCCCCGGATCAACGCTTGTTTGCAGCTCACCGAGGCTTATCGCAGCTTACCACGTCCTTCTTCGCCTTCCGACGCCAAGGCATCCCCCGTTTGCCCTTAGTAGCTTGGCCAAAACTGAGTAACCTCAACGCATACGCTCGGCATCACGGCCACCCGGAGCAAGCTCCGGACAGCACGCGACCGCGCGACGCAAAGACCGCGAACCGATGTAAGTTTTCAAAGAACGATCTGGACTTCCGAAGAAGCGGCCCGCCTGAAAGCGGGCCTTCAACCAAGATCTATCAACTTCCCTCGAGCTCGACCTGGTGGAGATAACCGGGATCGAACCGGTAACCTCCGGCTTGCAAAGCCGGCGCTCTCCCAGTTGAGCTATATCCCCACAGAGACCATTGGGGCAGAGCTGGTGGGCCTAGGTAGACTTGAACTACCGACCTCACGCTTATCAGGCGTGCGCTCTAACCAACTGAGCTATAGGCCCAGTCCATGCGGCGACACCCGGCCACACGACCAGGCTGCTCGACTTACGAGCTGACGAGTGGAAGAAGAGAATAGCGTATGCATGCGAGAGTGGTCGAAGCAGATCGACCTAGGAATGGACCCCGAACTGACCGATACGGCCGTCGAGATCAGCTTCCCTAGAAAGGAGGTGATCCAGCCGCACCTTCCGGTACGGCTACCTTGTTACGACTTAACCCCAATCGCTAGTCTTACCTTCGGCCCTCCCCTCCCGAGGGTTGGGTGCGGGACTTCGGGTACTACCAACTTTCGTGGTTTGACGGGCGGTGTGTACAAGGCCCGGGAACGTATTCACCGCGGCTTGCTGATCCGCGATTACTAGCGATTCCGACTTCATGCAGTCGAGTTGCAGACTGCAATCCGAACTGAGACTGGTTTTTTGGGATTGGCTCCATCTTGCGATCTTGCAACCCATTGTGCCAGCCATTGTAGCACGTGTGTAGCCCGGGGCGTAAGGGCCATGAGGACTTGACGTCATCCCCACCTTCCTCCGGCTTACCACCGGCAGTCTCCTTAGAGTGCCCGGCATTATCCGCTGGCAACTAAGGACGAGGGTTGCGCTCGTTGCGGGACTTAACCCAACATCTCACGACACGAGCTGACGACAGCCATGCAGCACCTGCACACGAACCCCGAAGGGAGGGTGTATTTCTACACCTGTCTCGTGCATGTCAAACCCCGGTAAGGTTCTTCGCGTTGCATCGAATTAAACCACATGCTCCACCGCTTGTGCGGGCCCCCGTCAATTCCTTTGAGTTTCAGCCTTGCGGCCGTACTCCCCAGGCGGGGCACTTAATGCGTTAACTGCGGCACGGAAGGGGTCGATACCTCCCACACCTAGTGCCCATCGTTTACGGCGTGGACTACCAGGGTATCTAATCCTGTTTGCTCCCCACGCTTTCGGGTCTCAGCGTCAGTACCGGTCCAGAGACGCGCCTTCGCCACCGGTGTTCCTCCTGATATCTGCGCATTTCACCGCTACACCAGGAATTCCCGTCTCCCCTCCCGGACTCTAGCCCAGCAGTATGAAAAGCAAGTCTTCGGTTGAGCCGAAGGATTTCACTTCTCACTTACTGGACCGCCTACACCCCCTTTACGCCCAGTGAATCCGAACAACGTTCGCTCCCCCCGTATTACCGCGGCTGCTGGCACGGAGTTAGCCGGAGCTTCCTCTATTGGTACCGTCAAACGGTGAAGTATTGGTTCACCGCCATTCGCCCCAATTGACAGGGTTTTACGACCCGAAAGCCTTCATCACCCACGCGGCGTCGCACGGTCAGGGTTTCCCCCATTGCCGATGCCTCTCGACTGCTGCCTCCCGTAGGAGTCTGGGCCGTATCTCAGTCCCAGTGTGGCCGGACACCCTCTCAGGCCGGCTACCCATCGTCGCCTTGGTGAGCCGTTACCTCACCAACAAGCTAATGGGACGCGGGACGATCTGGTAGCGGCAGCTTGAAACAGAGGCCACCTTTCAAGATCAAGCCAGGTGACTCGACCTTCACATGCGGTATTAGCCCTCCGTTAGGAAGGTTATTCCCCACTACCAGGCACGTTCCCCACGCGTTACTCACCCGTTCGCCACTCTACTCGCACCCCGAAGGGCACTTTCGCGTTCGACTTGCATGCCTAATCCACGCCGCCAACGTTCGTTCTGAGCCAGGATCAAACTCTCCGTTGTAGATCTATATTAGATAGATAATCCAACGTTGAGATCGAAGCTGGTTGTTGTTCCAGATTCGAAGAGTGCGCGCTCGAGCCCCGAGGGACTCGCTCGCGACGGCTGCTTCTTCTGCTCTCGCAGGGGCATACGCTATTCAATTTTCAAAGAACGGAGCGCTGTGGAACTACCCGTCCCATTCAGCGGAGCCGGAGTCTATCGGAAGGCTCCCGGCTCGTCAAACGCTTTCTCGTCTTTTTCTCGCCGCCCCCATCGGGAGCAGGAGACCACGGCCGGTGCCCTGGGGCACCATCCCCCGGGGCAACCCCCGAAGAGATGTTCGGACGCGGAGACGAACCCGCCACCGGAAGAGCCGCTCGGCCCGAGGCCGACGACCCCACCCCGGATTGGCGGGGGCGAGATTTGTACCGCCGGACCCCACACACGGTCAACACAATTCCCTCATGAAATCCCCACCGTCTCCCCGACAAACAGAACCAACGAAGGCACAAGCACTTGGGTGCGCGAGCGAGGACCCCGGGGGGCGCTCCCGGAGGTCGCCACCCGGATCCGGGCTTCGCGCCTGGGGGCTCGGGCCGGTCGCGGACCCCCGCCACG
>BQJF01000132.1 GCA_021604565.1 Minwuia thermotolerans
ACCGTGGAGATCGCATGCTTGTAGACAAGCTGGACATGAGCGTCACGGCGCAGCAGTACACAGAAATTGTCGAACCAGCTGATCATGCCCTGAAGCTTGACGCCATTCACCAGAAACACGGTGACAGGCACCTTGTTCTTCCGGACATGATTCAGGAATACATCCTGTACATTCTGCGGACGCTCGCTTGCCATTGGCGTCGTTCCTTCTTTTTGTTCCAGCCCGCACCGGCTTCTTGCAAGCCTCGAACACGTGCGACCGGAAGAGCTACCATTCGCCCCTACACTTGGATTTTTGCAACGCCGGGGACAAGCCACCATTTTGCATAGCGGCAAACCGCTGTTGCCCGGGCAACAGCCTGAGTGCGACGAACCACAACTGTCGGTAAGACTCAGATGGTCTTTCCCGCCGCCGCGTCAACCTGTTCCGACGCAACATAGGTGCGAAATATCTCCACCAGACGGGATGTCACACTGCCGGGACGCCCGTTGCCGATCACACGGTCATCCACCTGGACGACAGGCGTGGCGAGGGCAGAGGCGCTGGTCAGGAACACTTCCCGCGCGCCTTTCAGTTCCTCGACCGTGAAGGCACGTTCGACAACCTCTATTCCCTGCCCCTCGACCAGGCTGATGAGGGAGAGACGGGTGATGCCGTTCAGGATGTCATGGCTGACCGGGCGGGTGACCAGCCGACCCTCGCTGTCGACGATCCAGGCGTTGGTGGAACTGCCCTCCGTCACGTAGCCATCCGAATCATACATGAAGGCCTCATGCGCACCGGCCTCCCGCGCCGATTGCTTGGCGAGGCAGTTGGGCAGCAGTCCCACCGTCTTGATGTCGCAGCGCGCCCAGCGCTGGTCGGGTGCGGTGATGACCTGCACCCCTACTTCCGCCTGCTTGCCCAGGCCGCCTGCGGGCTTGCTGTTGGCATAGACAACGATTGCCGACTCGGGATCGGCCGGAAAGGCATGATCGCGCGGGGCCACGCCGCGCGTGACCTGCAGATAGACATGACCGGTACGGACGCGATTGCGACGGATCACTTCCTCGATCACCAGGGCAAGCGCACGGTCGGTCATTGGCGGCGTGATGCGCAGTTCCCGCAGGCTCCGGGCCAGGCGTTCCCTGTGGCCGATACCGTCCACCTGCTTGCCCGCGATGACGGGAATGACCTCATAGACGCCATCGGCGAACTGATAGCCGCGATCCTCCACATGCACGCTTGCCATACCGTGTGGAACGTACTGGCCGTTCACGAATGCCACTCTGCCCACTGCGTTGTTCCCGTATCCTGTTGAAGTACCTGTCAGGCCTGACGGCTTACCGTCCCCAGAACGACGGCATGAACAGACCGATCAGCGCCAGCAGTTCCAGTCGGCCCGCCAGCATGCCGATCACGATACCAATTTTGGACACCGGGTCGAGACTGACAATCGAGATCGCTTCCACCGTGACATAGGTCGCCGCCTGCCCCGCATTGCTCATGGCACCGATGGACAGGGCGAGCGCTGTCGGCAGGTCATGGCCATCCAGATCGATCAGCAAGGCGAGGACCGCGACCGAAATGGCAAACAGGATCACGTAGTTCCAGGCCGATCTGAGCACGGCGGATTCAACACGGTATCCGCCGTAGGTGACCAGTTTGATGCCGCTCGGGAAGGACAGGCGCGCCAGTTCGGCACCACCCTGTCGGATCAGCAGGGCAAAGCGCATGAGCTTGAATCCCCCGGCAGTCGAGCCGGCGGCACCACCGATCATCATCAGGGTCAGCAGCACGACGGACACACCGGTGGGCCAGGGAACATCGATCACGCCGGACTCCATCGAGAGGCCCACGAAACCGGTTGTCGAAGCCACGGAAGCCACCGAGAACAGCGCGGCTCCGATCGATGCAAGCGGATCGCCGCCCGTGACCGATGCATGAACCAGCGCGATGAGCGCCGCCGAAATCAGGCAGAGCCTGCCAAAGGCGCGAAACTCGGGATCGGCATAGTACACCCGCCAACGCCCGTGGCAGGCGGCCCAGTGCAGCGTGAAGTTCAGCGCCGATCCCCACATGAAGACAACCAGGATCGCCATGCCGATGGAGGAGAACCCGGCCACCCCTTCCGACGATGTCACGAAGCCCCCTGTCGAGATCGTGCTCATGGCATAGCAGAGGGCATCGAATGGCCTCACACCACTCAGCCAGAGCAGCAGCGCACAAACCAGGGTCATGATGCCATAGACCCACCAGATCGCCGAAAGGGTGTCCTTGAGACGTCCCGAGAGAGCTGTGCTGTCGCCTGCGGGAATGGCACTGCGATAGACGGCAAGCCCGCCGAGGCCGAACAGGCCGAGCAGCACGACCGCGAGCATGATGGTGGCCAGCCCGCCCATCCACTGCAGCTCCGCCCGCCAGAACAGCAGCGAGCGTGGCAGGACCTCCGGCGCGTCGAACACGCTGAAGCCGGTGGTCGTGAGACCGGACATAGATTCCAGGAAGGCATCCAGCGGCTCGGCGACCGCCAGGAACGGCAGGGCACCAAACACCGGCAGCATCACCCAGATCATGACGGCAAGCAGGAAGGCCTCCCGCCGTCCCGTACGACGATGGGTGGAACCGAGAGAGACAACGGTGAGCGCACCGCCGACCATGGCCGTGAGCAGCGCCGAGACCAGGAAGATGAAGGGAGTTCCCGTTTCGCCATAGAACAGCGCGACGGGAATCGGCAGCAACATGGCTGCGGCAAAGATTACCGTGGACCAGCCGAAGATCGCGATGACAGCCGTCAGCGCCATGCCCGATATCCCTGCCTGTGCTGCGACCTGCGCATCATGTGATGACGATCCGTCAGAAGAAGTCGAGACCGACGGCCAGCAGCTTCTCCAGCTTCTTCACGCTCTCCCGCAGGGCAAAGAAGATCACCCGGTCGTCGCGTTCGATGACCATTGTACCGCGTGGTTTCAGCACTGCCTTGCGGCGCACCACGGCGCCGATGATCACGCCTTCAGGCAGCGCGACTTCCCGCAGCGGCTTGCCGACCAGGGCTGATGTTTCAAGCGCCTCCGCCTCCATGACCTCGGCCACGCCGTCACGCAGCGAATAGACACTCTTGATCCGGCCCCGCCGGACATGGCGCAGGATGCTTGAAACCGTCGTGGCGCGCGGATCGATGGCGACGTCGATGCCCAGTGACCCCACCAGCGACTGATAGGCCTGATTGTTCACCAGCGTGATGGCGGTGTCACAGCCGAGCTGCTTGGCCATCAGGGATGCCAGGATATTGGTCTCGTCGTCATTGGTCAGTGCGACAATGGCATGGGCGGAGGCGATATTGGCCTCGTCCATGATCTCCGTATCCAACGCATTGCCACAGAGCACGACCGCCTTGTCGAGCTTTTCCGCAACCAGTTCCGCCCGCGCCCGATCGGCCTCCACGATCTTCAGGTTGACCTTGCCTTCCTGCTGCTCCAGCGCGTTGCCGAGGAACAGGCCGATATTGCCGCCGCCGACGATGACCACCCGTTGCGCCTCATGCTCGTCATGCCCGAACAGGGGCATGGCACGGGCTGCATGGTCGGTATCGACCACGAAGTAGACGTCGTCCCCCGGCAGCATCTGGTCAACGGAGGTGGGGACGAACAGTTTTCCCGCCCGCACGATACCGGTAACGATGATGTTCAGGTTCGGGAACAGTTCCGTAAGCTGGCGCAATTGCTGGTGCGCGATGGGGCATTCGCTGTCGATATGGACGCCGATCATCCGGACGAGATCGTCGGCGAAGGGCAGCATGTCGAACGCACCCGGCATGTGCAGGGCACGATTCACCGCCTCCGCCACCTCCCGCTCCGGCGAGATGATCACGTCGATCGGCATATGGTCGCGGGTAAAGAGGTTGGAGAACGAGGGCCGGAGATAGCTCTGCGCCCGGATGCGCGCGATCTTCGTCGGCACATCGAAGATCGAGTGCGCCACCTGACAGGCCACCATGTTGACCTCATCGGCGAAGGTCACGGCCACCAGCATGTCGGCGTCGGCGGCCCCTGCCCGGTCCAGCATGTCGGGATGAGAGGCAAAGCCGACCAGTCCCTGGACATCATATGCCTCACTGATCCGACGGATCAGTTCAGGCGACTGGTCGATGATGGTCACATCGTTGCGCTCTGCCGCCAGATGACGCGCAATGTTGGAACCGACCTGTCCCGCCCCGCAGACAATCACTTTCATGAAACGCCAACCCGTCGACTGCAGCATCGCGACGCGAACGGAATTGTCCGGGCCGACGGCGCATCCTAGTGGGAATCAGTTTGCGATGGAATTCGAACCGTCTGCCGTCGCGGAACCTCGCGTGGCAGCCACCGGTGACGCGGCTGCCTGATCTAGCGCCCGCGCTCCGACGTGACACCCAGCAGCTTCAGTTTCCGGTGCAGGGCAGAGCGCTCCATGCCCACGAACGCAGCCGTCTTGGTGACATTGCCGCCAAACCGGTCGATCTGCGACAGCAGGTACTCACGCTCGAAGATCTCCCGCGCCTCCCTGAGTGGCAGGGACATGATTTCCTTGCCTGTATCGGGGCGCAAGGTGGCCGCAGCCGGATTGGTGATGTCCTGCGGCAGCATTTCCAGCGTGATCTGGGATCGGGTTTCACCGGGTGCCATGATCAGCAACCGTTCAACCACATTGCGCAACTGGCGGGCATTGCCCGGCCAGTCGCAGGATTGCAGCGCGGCGATGGCCGCCTCCGCCACCGGGCGCGGCGCCAGACCCGAGTTCTCTGCCGTGCGCTGCATGAAGTAATCGACCAGGGCGGGAATATCCTCCCGCACCCTGCGCAACGGCGGCACATTGATCGGCACCACGTTCAGACGGTGAAACAGGTCACCGCGAAACAGACCGGCCTCCACCAGTTGCGGCAGGTCCCTGCTCGTCGAGGATATCACGCGGACATCGACACTGACGGGCCGACTGCCCCCGATACGCTGGAACGTCTGGTCCAGCAGGACACGCAGGATCTTGTTCTGGGTCTGCACCGGCATGTCGGAAACTTCGTCGAGAAACAGGGTTCCGCCATGCGCGCGTTCCAGCAGCCCGATCTTCCGGGGGCCGCCGGCAGACTCCTGTCGCGCCTCCTCCCCGAACAGTTCCAGTTCCATGCGGTCGGGTTCGATGGTGGCTGCGCTGACCACGATGAACGGGCCGCCGGAGCGGCGTGACATGTTGTGCAGGTTGCGCGCGACCACTTCCTTGCCGCTGCCGGGCGGACCGGAAACCATGACACGGCTGTTGGTCGGTGCCACACGCTCGATCTCGCTGCGCAGCGCGGTCATTGGCGCGGATTCACCGATCAGGTCGGTATTGCGCCCCGCTCTGGTACGCAGTTCAGCATTTTCCTGACGCAGACGGGTGGCTTCCAGCGCACGTTCGACGATCAGGCTCAGGTGGTCCGCCTTGAAGGGCTTTTCGATGAAGTCGTAGGCACCACGCTGAATGGCAGCGACGGCAGTCTCGATGGTGCCGTGGCCGCTGATCATGACGATGGGTGTCTCGGGGGCCATCTGCTGGATCACTTCAAGGATCTCCAGTCCGTCCAGACGACTGCCCTGCAGCCAGATATCCAGAATGACCATTGATGGTGCGCGCTCGCTGACGGCAGCCAGCGCCTCGTCCGCATTGCCGGCCACCCGTGTGACGTAACCCTCATCCTCCAGAATTCCGGAAACAAGTTCCCGGATGTCGGCTTCATCATCGACGATCAGTATGTCCATCGGTCGCCAATACCCTCAAATCCTGTTCGCTCGCTTCGCTTTCCGGCGCGGGGTGCCTCAACGGAAAGCAGAGACGGACCTCTGCTCCCTGTCCGTCGGGTGCATCACCGATCTGCAACACCCCGGAGTGTTCCTCCATGATCTTGCGGACGATCGCCAGGCCCAATCCGGTACCCTTATCTCTTGTGGTCACGTAGGGCTCGGTCAAGCGGTCCCGCGCGGTTTCAGGCAGACCAATACCATTGTCCGTGACTGCTATCACCGCGACATCATTGTGGCATTTCAGTGTCACCCGTATCCGACCGGCCTCAGTGGCGGTCTCGCGACCTGAAATGGCCTCCGACGCGTTCTTCAGGACGTTCGTCAGCACCTGGGCGACTTGCCTGCGGTCACAGGTCAGCGGTGATTCGAGTGGTTCCAGATCAAGCTGGTAGTCGATATCGGGATTGGCGACCTCCGCCGCGAACGCGGACTGGCGGATCAGGTCAGTCAGATCCTCCGGCTGGAACACCGGCGCCGGCATCCGGGCGAAGGCCGAGAACTCCTCGATCATCCGGCCAATGTCTCCGACCTGTCTGACGATGGTATCGGTGCACTGAACGAATATCTCCGGATCCGTCGTTATCTGTTTGAGGTATTTGCGTTTCAAACGTTCAGCAGAGAGCTGGATCGGCGTCAGAGGATTGCGGATTTCATGGGCGATGCGGCGCGCAACGTCAGCCCAGACCGCCATGCGCTGGGCGGAGACAAGGTCCGTGATGTCGTCGAAGGTCACGACATAGCCCAGTACCTCGCTGTTGCGGCGCTCGGCACCGACCCGGACAAAGAATGTCTTCGACATGCCGTCGCGGCTGATGCTGATCTCGCCCTCCGCCAGACGGCTCGGACGGTCGATCGCGTCGCGCAGCAGGTCCGCCATCTCCGGCACGGCTTCGTCCAGGTGCCGCCCCACGAGATCCGACTGCGACAGGTCGAGCAGCCGGCTGGCCGAACGGTTGGGCACGTCGATGAAACCACGGGTATCCAGCCCGATCACACCGGCGGTGACACCGGCGAGCACGGTCTCCATGAATCGCCGCCGCTCATCCACCGTCCGGTTGGCAAGTTGCAGCTCGGCCTGCTGGTTCTCGATCTGTCGGGCCATCCGGTTGAAGGTCCGGCCCAGTGTCTCGATCTCGTCATCCTCCCCCGTATTGACGACGCGCGCGGCCAGGTCACCCTCCCGCACCCGCTCGGCTGCCACCACGACACCGCCGAGCCGCCGGGAGATGCGCGTGGAGAAGGTCAGAGCCAGCCAGACAGCCGCGAGCATCAGCAGGACCGTGACCACAACGAACATGAGGAAGAACGTGAGTTCGAAGCCGAAACGTTGCGCCGCAAGCCGTTCATAGTCCTCGGCCGCCTGACGGGCCCGCTGGACCTGCGCTGCCACCCGTGGCTCCACGAACCGACCGACATAGAGGTAGACCTGATAGACACCAAGGTAGCCGTCGAGCAGGATCAGGGCAGCAGACTTGTCATCGGGCAACCCGGTGAGGGTGCTGGGTGACAGGGTGTTGGAGGTGTCGGACAGCATCACGACATCGCCCCGGTCAGCTTCGTCAATCGCCGCCAGGGGAACCTGATCGGCAAGGCCGGTGGAACTCAGGCTGGTCTGCGCCAGAATGGCCCCGCTGCGATCAAAGACGATGGCCTCGCTCAGCCCGCGTGCACCCGCCTGGGCACTGACCACACGGTTCAGCAGATTTCGATTGTCCTGTACCGACGCGGCGACCCGATTGAGGTCCTGCGCCATGGCCAGCGCGTCGGCGCGAATGGTAGCGCGATGTTCGGAGATCAGGGATTCGGCGACCGCGACCGATTCTGCGACAGCCTGCTGTGCTCGCTCACTGAACCAGCCCTCCAGCCGCAGATCGAAGAACAGGGTGGAGAAGCTGGCGACCAGCAGCGCGGGAACCACAGCCGCAGCGGCAAACAGGCTCGCCAACCGCATGTGCAGGGCGGCACCAGCCTTGCCGGCCCGCTGCGCGCGCCAGATGCGCCAGACCCGCGCGACAATGACCACGACCAGCAGCACCAGCACCAGCACATCGAAGATGATCAGCATCGGCGGCAGTTCGGCGACGCTCTGAAGCGGTTCTTCCGTGCGGAACAGCGTCGCATAGGTCGCTGCCCCGGCCCCCAGCGCCAGGGCCGCCAGCCCGAACGCACCCAGACGACCGATCTCCAGATCCAGCATCCTGTTGCGCAGGCGGATCACGGCGGGTGTCCTGGATTCTTGGGCGGGCGCGGTCATGGGTTTCCGGAATCAGTGC
>BQJF01000133.1 GCA_021604565.1 Minwuia thermotolerans
TTCGCCACGCCCATGATCAGGCCGCGGCGGCCCTGCATCAGTTTGTCAGCCATGCCTTCAGTCCTCGAACCGCTTGAAGATCAGGCTGGCGTTGGTGCCGCCGAATCCGAAGCTGTTCGACATGACGCAGTTCAGGCCGGCATTGTCGATGCGCTGCCGTACCAGGGGAAAATCGCCGGCCCCTTCGTCCAGGTTCTCGATATTTGCCGACTCTGTGAGGAAGTCGTTGTTCAGCATCAGCAGGGAATAGATCGCTTCCTGCACACCTGCCGCACCCTGGCTGTGACCGGTCAGGCTCTTGGTGGAGCTGACATACGGCAGGTCCCGGCCTTCGAAGGCGGCGCGGATCGCGTTCAGTTCGATGATGTCGCCGACCGGTGTCGCGGTGCCATGGGCATTGATGTAATCGACCTTCGTGTCGCCGATGGTGGACATCGCCAGCTTCATGCAGCGCTCCGCCCCTTCGCCGGACGGCGCGACCATGTCGGCGCCGTCGGACGTTGCGGCATAGCCGACGATCTCCGCGTGGATCTTCGCGCCACGGGCCTTCGCGTGCTCCAGCTCCTCCATCACCAGGATGCCGCCGCCGCCGGAGATGACGAAGCCGTCCCGGTCCCGGTCATAAGCCCGGCTGGCCTCCGTCGGGCGGTCGTTGTACTTGCTGGACATGGCACCCATGGCGTCGAACAGCATCGACAGGGTCCAGTGCAGTTCCTCACCACCACCGGCAAAGATGATGTCCTGCTTGCCCAACTGGATCGTCTCCATGGCATTGCCGATGCAATGCGCGCTGGTGGAGCAGGCGGAGGAGATGGAATAGCTCATCCCCTTGATCTTCATCGCGGTTGAAAGGTTCGCGGAGTTGGTCGAGGACATGCAGCGCGGCACCATGTAGGGGCCTATGCGCTTGACGCCCTTCTCCCGCGCGATGTCCGCCGCCTGGACCTGATTGGAGGTCGACGGCCCGCCGGAACCGGCGATCAGCCCGGTGCGCGGATTGGAGACGTCATCCTCCTCCAGCCCCGCGTCGGCAATCGCCTGCTTCAGGGCGATGTAATTGTAGGCCGCGCCGCCACCCATGAATCGCAGCACGCGGCGATCGATATGGTCAGCCGGATCCAGCTTCAGGGAGCCCTGGACCTGGCTGCGCATGCCGACTTCGGCATATTCCGGCGCGAACTCGATGCCGGAGCGTGCGCTCTTGAGGGACTCGACGACTTCCGCTGCATCGTTGCCGATCGACGAAACGATACCCAGCCCTGTAACAACAACCCGTTTCAAGAATAGCCCTCAATTGTATCAGGTGGTGGTGAACAGCCCGACGCGCATGTCCTTGGCCGTATAGATTTCCTCGCCGTCAGCCTTCACGACGCCATCGGCGATGCCCAGAACCAGCCGACGCGCGATCGTGCGCTTGATGGACAGATGATAGGTAACCAGCTTCACGGTTTCCAGAACCTGCCCGCCGAATTTGACCTCGCCAACGCCCAGCGCCCGACCGCGACCGGGCAGCCCGAGCCAGCCGAGATAGAAACCGACGGCCTGCCACATGGCATCCAGCCCGAGACAGCCGGGCATCACGGGGTCGGTCTCGAAATGGCATTTGAAGAACCAGTGGTCCGGCGTCACGTCCAGCTCCGCCATGATCTCGCCCTTGCCATAGCTGCCGCCCTCGTCACTGATCTTCGTGATGCGGTCGAACATGAGCATCGGAGGCAGAGGCAGGCGGGCGTTTCCGGGGCCAAACAGTTCCCCGTGGCCGCATTGCAGGAGTTCTTCGTAGGAAAAGCTGCTCTTCCGATCCGTCAAGGTGTCGCCTCGCTTCAAAGTTCGCCTGTCGGGATCGCCGCTGTGGCCGCAGGCCGTCCATGATGATTTGCGTGGAGGACTATAGCCTTATGACACTGGCGACAAAACCCGCAAAACAGGTCCGTTCTGCCAGTTGACCGGTGGGGGCTTCTCTTGCGACCCGCTCGTAACTATATTGCAGGCATGACTGAGACGGTTGACATGACGATTGCAGACCAGCTTCGCGGCTCGGGCCTGCGTCCGACACGGCAGCGCGTGGCGCTGGCGGAGCTGTTGCTGTCCGCCGGTCCGCGGCACCTGACGGCAGAGATGCTGTTTGACGAGGCGCGACAGGCTGGCGTCCCGGTTTCGCTGGCGACGGTCTACAATTGCCTGCATCAGTTCACCCAGGCCGGGATGGTGCGGGAGGTCGTGGTCGATCCCGGGCGGTCCTACTTCGACACCAATGTCGCGGAGCACCACCATTTCTATCACGAGGGGTCGGGCAAGCTGACCGACATTCCCGGTGAGACCATCGCGCTGGGGCATCTGCCCGCAGCGCCTGATGGCATGGTGATCGACCGCGCCGAGGTGATCATCCGGCTGCGTGACGCCTGAGCAGGGTCACTGCGCCTGGTGCATGTGCGGAAATCGTCTTTGGAATAATTCCAAACTATTGACCTTGTCTCGCCAGACCCCATAATTGGTGTGCCGGCTGTTCAGGACGAACATCCGGCACGTCATCATGAGGAGGAGGACAAGGTCATGTCGCTCAAGGGTTCGAAGACTGAACAGAGCCTGAAGGAAGCCTTTGCGGGCGAATCCCAGGCAAACCGCCGCTACCTGTATTTCGCGCAGAAGGCTGACGTCGAAGGTTACAACGATGTCTCCAGCGTTTTCCGCTCGACCGCCGAAGGCGAGACGGGTCATGCGCACGGCCATCTGAAATTCCTGGAGGAAGTGGGCGACCCGGCGACGGGTGAGCCGATCGGCTCCACGGAGAACAACCTGAAGGCCGCCATCGCGGGCGAGACGCATGAGTACACGGACATGTATCCGGGTATGGCGAAGACCGCGCGTGACGAAGGCTTCGACGAGATTGCCGACTGGTTCGAGACGCTGGCGAAGGCCGAGAAGAGCCACGCCGGTCGTTTCCAGAAGGCTCTGGACTCGATGGGCTGACCGGATTTTCGGGGGCGGCGTCTGTCGCCCCCGATCATTCATGTGGCGGGCTGCACTGGTCAGCGCCTCGTCAAGGGGTCACCCGAAGACCGATATCGTGCGTGCGGGTACGGGGATACCTGCACGCTCGCCATGCCGGTGAGGCTGCTTTGAAGGCCAGCCCCGGCAGTGCCTGAATCATGGTGGAGATGACAGATGGAAGGCGGCCTTGGCGCGCCGGAGCGGCATCCGCTCGACTGGCAGAGTGACGATTTCTACAACAAGGAAGCAATCGACGAGGAACTGCGGCGGGTGTTCGACATCTGTCACGGCTGTCGGCTTTGCTTCAATCTCTGCGACAGTTTTCCGCGCCTGTTCGACCTGATCGACGAGAGTGAGTCGGGGGAACTCGACACCGTCGATTCCGCTGACTTCAAGCCGGTGGTCGATGCCTGCACGCTGTGTGACATGTGCTTCATGTCCACCTGTCCCTATACGCCGCCGCACGAGTTCCAGCTCGATTTTCCGCATCTGATGCTGCGCTACCGCGCGACCGAGCACCGGGACGGCAAGACGCCGTTCTGGGACCGTCAGATGACGAAGACCGACCGCAACGGCAAGCTGGCAGGCATGACGTCCGGCATTGCCAACTGGGCGACGGACCGGGGCAACCGGATCACCCGCCCGATCCTGGAAGACATTGCCGATGTGGACCGGAACGCGGAACTGCCGAAGTTCCATGCGAAGAGCTTCACTTCCCATGCCGCCCATCCGCCTGCCCGCAATGCGGAGGCCCCGGCAGCGGCGCGCAAGGCGGTGCTCTATGCCACCTGTTTCGTGAACTACAACAATCCGGGCATCGGCATCGCCACGCAGGCCATCCTGGCCGCGAACGGTGTCGAGACCGATGTGGTCTACCCTGAATGCTGTGGTATGCCGCAACTGGAACAGGGCGACCTGGACGATGTGGCGCGGCGTGCGAAGAACGTCGCGCTGGCCATGAAGCCCTGGATCGAGGATGGCTATGACGTCATCGGGCTGGTGCCGTCCTGTGCCCTGATGCTCAAGTTCGAATGGCCGCTGCTGCTGCCCGACGACCCGGACGTCGCGCGCCTGTCGAAGGCGACGAAGGACGTGGCCGAGTACATCGTCGATATTGCCCGCAACGAGGGGCTGGCGGCGGAACCGAAACCGCTGGACGGCGGCGTCAGCCTGCATCTGGCCTGCCATGCCCGCGCCCAGAACATGGGCCAGAAGGCGGCGGACATGCTGCGGCTGATCCCGGAGATGGACCTGAAGATCATCGAGCGCTGTTCCGGTCACGGCGGTAGCTGGGGCATCAAGAAGGACAATTTCGAGACTGCGCTGAAGGTCGGCAAGAACGCGGCCCGTGCCGCGGGACGTGAGGACAAGGCTCACGTGGCGTCCGAATGTCCGCTGGCCGGAGTGCACATGCTCCAGGGCATGGAGCGGCTGACCGCCGAGAACCCGGATAATTTCAAGGCGCCGCCATCGGTTGCCAGTCATCCGGTGGAGCTGTTCGCGAAGGCCTGCGGCCTGCTGTGAACAGCGCACCGAACCAGTGCGAGTGCCAGACCAGCAAGAGTGAGTAAGTACCAATGATCGAACGCCATACATCGCTGCAAGCCGAGCACATCCTGCCCCCCGCCCGTTTCGATGCGGAGCGTACGGCGCTGCAGGCCGAACTGCGGGCGCACAAGCAGCACCGCCGTATCGACGTCGGCCCCTTTGCCTCCGTCTTCTTCGAGAGCTACTTCACCATGTGGTGGCAGGTGCAGGAGATGCTGCGGGTCGAGGGCGGTGGTGCCGAGCAACTGGTGGATGAACTGGAAGCCTATGCGCCGCTGGTTCCCTCCGGTCGCACGCTGACCGCCACCATGATGCTGCAGATCGAGGATCCGGTGCGTCGCCACCGGGAACTGTCGCGGCTGGGCGGGATCGAGCATGAGGTCGCCCTGGTCATCAATGGCGAGGCGGTGAAGGGAGAGGCCGACGACGACCTGGACCGCACCAACGCCGACGGCAAGGCCTCGTCGGTGCATTTCTTCGTCTTCAGCCTGTCCGATGCACAGGCCGCCAGCCTGAAGGATGGTTCGGCCGAGATGCAGTTGAAGATCAGCCACCCGAACTACAACCACATGGCCGGTCTGAGTGCAGACCAGGTGGCGTCGCTGGCCGATGACCTGACCTGAGTGCCTGACACGGCCTGCGCGAGGAACAACCATGACGGACATGAGGGCGCAGGCTGCGGAAGGGATTCGTGAAGGCGACCGGTTCGAGGTAACGCGCCGCTTCACCGACCAGGAGATTGCGGCCTTCGCAGGCATTTCGCGGGACTACAATCCCGTGCATTGCGACAGCGACTATGGGGCGCTGAAGGGCATGCGGGGACCCATCGCCCATGGCCTGCTGACAGCCAGTCTGGTCACGGAGATCGGTGGCCAGATCGGCTGGCTTGCGATGAGCATGTCATTCAGGTTCAGGCGACCTGTCTATGCCGACGAAACCCTGACCTGTACCTGGACCATGGGCGAGGTCGACGGGAAGGGACATGCCCGGGCAGAAGTCTCCATCGTCAATGAAGATGGAGTCACGGTCCTGGAAGCGGAGACCACCGGCGTGTTGCCGGACGCGAATCAGCGACAGCAGTTGAGGAAGATGCTCGCCGCAGGCGACCCGACCAACGGAGCCTCAGGCATCTGAAACCGACTGACGCCATGCGCGTCAGCAGCATCCTGCCTGCCCCTTCATGAGGAGCAGGCAGGTGCGATCCCTTCAATCGTGGGTCCGGCTTACGCCAGTGCCTCGTGGATGCGTCCGATCAGGGCGTTGCGGTCGGCGCGGGCCTGCAGGGCCTCGTCCATTGTCACCTTGACGAACTGCGTCGGCGTGTGCGGCTGCATCTGGCCGATCAGGTCCATGTCGGCGGAAATCACCGTGCCGAGCATGAAATAGCCGCCACCTGACACCGCATCGCGATGCAGGATGATCGGCTCCGTGCCGCCGGGTACCTGGATGGAACCATACGGGTAGCAGCCATCGACGATGTTGGAGGGATCCGAACCGGCACCGAAGGGGCGTTCCCGCTCCGTGAACTCGATAGGTTGACCGCCGCGGAAGCGATAGCCAATGCGATCAGCCTCCGGCGCCACCTTCCAGGTATCGGCGTAGAACTGCGCACCCGACTTGTCGGTCACCCAGTGCCAGTAGATTCCCGGCAGGACGCGAATCTCCGCGGGCGAACCTGGCGCGCGGCGCAGGGAAGCGTCGAGCGACCGGCCCGCCGTGCCCTTGCCCTGACCAACGGGAACCTGGTCGCCTGCTGCCAGCGGACGGCCCTGATAGCCGCCGAGCGCCCCCAGCGTGTAGGTGGAACGGCTGCCCAGCACGACAGGCACGTCGATGCCGCCGGAGACGGCGATATAGGCACGCGCGCCGCCCTTCAGATAGTCGAAGCTGAGCACCTGTCCGGCCTTGACCGCGAAGGACTCCCAGTTGGCCTGTTCCGCGCCATCGACCTTCGGTGTCATGGCGGCCCCGGTGACGGCGACCACCGCGTCAGCGGTGAACTCCAGCTCCGGCCCCATGAAGGTGGCTTCCAGAACGGCGGCGTCGGACGCGTTGCCGACCAGCAGGTTGGCCGCCTGCAGAGCAAGCTGGTCCATGCCCCCCGACTGCGGAATGCCGAGGTGGTAATAGCCGTGACGCCCCATGTCCTGGACGCTGGTGGCGAGGCCGGGATTGAGAACCTTGATCATTTCAGTGCTCCCTCCAGCTTGGCGTTGCAGGCATTGATGTCCGCGTTGAACTCATCGAGGGAGAAGCGGACGTCGCGGATCTTCGGTTCGTACTCGTTGGCTTCCACCGCCTCGACCGCCGCGTCATAGGTGTCGCGGTCAATGGGGGAGAACTTCACCAGATCGCCCGGCTTGAAGAAGATCATGAAGTCCCGCAGGTAGTTGATCTGCTGCTGCGGATCGAAGATCGGCATCGGCGTCACGCCGAACATCTGGTAGCCGCCCGCGCCGCGCACGGAGTAGATGCAGCTGAAACAGCCGCCGTAACCGACTGTCAGCTTCGGGGTATCGGTGCGGGGGCGGAGGTATTTCGGCACCTCGATCTGCTTCTCGCGCTCGACAGTCTGATACAGGAACGGCAGTCCGGACACGAAGCCCACCATGGACACGAACCAGGGCGAACCGGAATGCGCGGCGATGAAGTCGTCCACCGTGTCATAGCCGTTGATCCGTGCTGAATAGTCCAGGTCGGTTCCGCTCGGGTCCTGGTGCCGCTCCCGGAACCGCATCAGTGTTTCATGTGTCCAGGGGTCATTGTAGAGCACCGGCACCTCGACGATGCGTGTGTCCATGGACGATTCGGCATTTTCCGCCTGAACTTCCAGTTTCCTGATTTCTGCCAGCATGTCGTCAGGCTTGATGATGTCCGGGTCGAACTTGATCTGGAATGAGGCATTGGCCGGACAGATCTCGGTGACACCACGGATCTGGCTCTCGCGCACCGCATTGGTCATGGAGAGGCTCTTGAAGAACGCCTCCAGCGACATCTCGGTATCGACCTCGCAGAAGACGTGCTCGTCACCGCCGAAGGTATATCTGGATTCCATTGAGAGAGAACCTCCTCTGGATTGCGTCAGGACGGAATGGGATTGGCCTCGAGCCAGGGCTCGAGATATTGCGTGTGGATTGCGTTCGCGCGGACGTCTGCTGACTGCGCCAGCGCCTTGTGCAGCGCCACCGTGGTCTTGAAGCCGTCGATGGTCAGCCCGTCGAGTGCCGCCGCCACGCGGTCGATCGCCGTTGCCCGGTCCGGGCCGTGCACGATCAGCTTGCCCAGCAGCGAATCGTAGAACGGCGGGATGGTATAGCCCTCGTACAGTAGGGTATCGAAGCGGACGTGATCCGCCTCCGGCACCACCAGCCGCTCCACCGTGCCCGGTGCGGGCATGAAACCGTTCGACGGGTCCTCCGCATTGATGCGGCATTCGATGGCGTGGCCGGTCAGGCGGATGTCGTCCTGC
>BQJF01000134.1 GCA_021604565.1 Minwuia thermotolerans
TATGTCACCTCCCATATCGATAAAACCCTGCTGAGTGGCAAGAAGACCGGCAAGTCGTACCACATCCATCGCAACTCGGGCGATTCCTATCGTAACGGTGACCCGGAAGATCATATCAAGACCGAGAACGATACCAAAAACTCGCTGACCTTTGATGAGACCGGGGGCAAGAAAGAAACCTGGTGGTATCGACCTCGCGATGGACATGAGGAAAAAAGGGGGTATTACATGCTGGGTAAAACCGATTCATCCGACACCTACGCCTGGACGGTGTGGGTGCGTTAGAGATGGACACGCCGGTCATTACAAACCACCCCGCTTACGGTATCCCAACCCATAGAGCGATTAACGACACACAGGATATTCGGTATGCAGATTAAACATGGATCCCTGGCGGTCCTGCTCATGGCACTGTCGATCCCGGCATTCGGCCAGGACCCGATCGATGTCGCCGCACTCAATCAGCGCGCCATCGACGCCTGTCCGGTCGTCTGGGAGGACATCAGGACGGATATCGATCCGGCGGCCATCACCGGTGATGTCTGGCAGGCCGATACAGCCGATCGGGATGCCTTCAAGGCATTCATCGTCGCCGAGCTCGGTGGCTCTGCCCCGGATGAGACCGGCTTGAATACCATGGCCGATGATCTGCCGACGGTAGCGGCCGAGTGCGCGACCCAGCGTCTGGGTCTGCTCGATGGCCTGATTAATAAACTGCCCAATGATGCCTTGGCGGCCATTGCAGCGGTGTCCGAAGAACTGCAATCCGGTGTCAGCGGATTGAGTCTGGATGGGTTCCTGGTGGGTGATATCCGCATGACCGGACGCAGTACACCCGCAGAGGGTTGGCTGTTCCTGGTGGGTCAGCGTATTGGCGCGATCGGTTCGGGTGCTGACGTTGAAGACGATGATCTTGAGGCGCTGTTTGTCCTTGCCAGCGGCTGGCCGCCCAACAGTGGCACCGAAGACTTCGCTTCAGGCGATACCGCGGTGTTGCCGGATCTTCGCGGCCGTGTGATTGCCGGGCTCGATTCCATGGGCGGCACCGCTGCCAATCGACTGACCGACAGTGCCGCCGACCAGCCTGGTGGATCGCTCGGTGCCGAGAGTCATCAATTGACTATCGATCAGATGCCGTCGCACTCGCATGGCATGGGCAGTGCCGGCAATCACTCCCACACCTATACCGACGTCTCCACCGGTGGTGGCAGTTCCATCCAGACCGGTAGTGGTAAGGGTGATTCTGCGCCGACCCGGACAACCAGCACGTCGGGCAACCATTCGCACTCGATCAATTCGACCGGCGGTGGCCAAGCACATCCCATCGTCCAGCCGACGGCCCTGTTCAATATCGAAATGAAGTATCGCTAGGCGAGACGTATTCAGGCTGAAGATCCGTTGAAAATCGCATCAACTAAGGAGAGTACGGTGAGCGTTGTATCTGACACGGTACGGAATCGAGTGCTCGGCGCGGTGGTCGGGTTGTTGATCCCAGGTATGGTCGGGGCGGCGGAAGTCGGCCGGGTGGCGGGTGAGTTTGCGGTCACCGCAGACGGTCAGGCGAGCTATTCGGTGCCGATTCAGGTCCCACCGGGGATTCTCGGGGTACAGCCGTCGGTGGCGATCGGCTATCACAGCGGTGCGGGCAACGGCCTGCTGGGCGTGGGTGGCCAGCTCTCGGGCTTCTCCAAAATCAGCCGCTGCGCCGCGAATCCCGCCGAAGACGGGTTTGCCGCCGGGGTCCGTCATGCCACCACCGACCGGTTCTGTCTGGATGGCCAAAAGCTCATCGCCGTTAACGGCAGCTATGGCGCCGATGGCACGGAGTACCGTACCCGCATCGACAGCTTCCAGAAGGTCATCTCCGAGGGTGCCATCGCCTATGCCGGTGGTGGTACAGGCCCGGCGTCATTCACGGTGCATCTGCGCACCGGCGCCACCCTTGAGTTCGGCCTGACCGACACGGCCCGGCTGCGTCATCCCACTACCCAGGTGGTGCACGAATGGCGGCTGAGCCGGCTCGAGGACGTCAACGGCAATCGCCTCGACTACGTCTATAGCGACGTCGGCAGCGGCGGCGCCCAGGAGCTGCTGCCGGTGCGAATCGACTACGGTGGCAATGTCACCGCCAGTGTTGGCCACCATCTGGCGCTTCATCTGGATTACGAGATCCGCCCGGATACCACCCGCGGCTACCAGAACGGACTTGAGGTACAGCAAACCCAACGGCTGGCGGCCATTCGCACCGCCCTGGATGGCGCCGACGTCAAGATCTACCCGCTTGGGTACACCCAAACCCCGGGCACCGGTGAATCGCGTCTGGTATCCATCGGCGAGTGCGCCGGCGACGGCGTGACCTGCTTCCCGGCAACGACGTTTGATTGGTCGGAGCCGGCACCGGGCTGGAGCGCGAGCGGCGACCTGCCACCGGACGACCTGATGGATGATCAGGGACGCATGCGCGGGATCGCCGTCGACCTGAACCGCGATGGCCGCACCGACTGGCTGACCGCGATCCGCGATAGCAGTGGCGTGACCCATGCCGCGGCCTGGCTGGGGAGTGAAACGGGATTCACCTCATCGAGCGCCTATACCCCGCCTGACGTGCTGGTGGACTACAGTCTGTCGTCCAGCGAGGGCGTGGTATTGAGCGAGCTGGTCGACGTCAACGGCGATGCGCTGCCCGACTGGGTCACCGCCTATCGTAACGGCAGTGGTGCGGTGGTCGAGCAGATCACCCTCAATACGGGTGACGGATTCAACACCCTCGCGGGCTATGGGATGCCGGCGGTACTCACTGATCTGACCGCCGGCAGCCAGGGCATGCATCTGGCCGACTTTGTCGATGTCGATGGCGACGGCCTGACCGATATCCAGGTGTCCACGGTGGATACCACCGGCCAGTGGCTGCGCGAGTCCTGGCGCAATACCGGTAGCGGCTGGGTGGCTGATAGTGCCTGGCTGCCGCCGCTGGTGGCGCTGGATTATAGCGGCCAACCCGAAGGCGTGGCCCTGGCCGCTCTGGGCGATCTCGATGGTAATGGTCTGGCCGACTGGATTCAGGCCACCCGCACGGCCGACGGCGTGCTGCATGCGGGGGTGTGGCTGAACAGTGGATCTGACTGGCAGTCGGCGGCCAGCTACCTGCTGCCGGTGGAACTGATCTCCTATGTCGCCGATGCTGAAGGCGAATCCCTGGCCGAACTGATCGACATCAACGGCGATGGGTTAAGCGATGTGGTCAGCGCCTATCGCAGCGGCGGTATCGATACCCGCATGACCTGGCTGAACCGGGGTGACGGCTGGCAGCGCGAGACGGGCTTTGATTCGCCCACCATTATTGTCGAGCACACGGCCACCGGCTTCGATCAGACCTACGGCGCGATCATCGATCTGAACGGCGATAGCCGTCCCGATGTCGTCAGCAGTTATCTCGATGCCTCGGGCAACCCGGTCAGCGCCGCCTGGCGGCGGACCGATTCCGGCTGGGTGATCGATAATACCCTCACGTTGCCGTTGCCGCTGTATGCCATGGTCACCGGCGCCGATTCGCGCGCCCTGTCCGGGTTTGTGGACATCAACCATGATGGCGCCGCCGATCTGGTGCGCTCGGCGCAAGGCACCCCGCCGGCGATCCAACTCAACGGGGTTGATGCCACCGGGATTGCCGCCGTACATGCCGTCGATGAAATCGTCGACGGCTTCGGCAACAGCCAGCAGATCGAATACGCCTCGAGCGCCAACAGCGACGTCTATGTGGCGGAATCGCCCACCACGAGTTACGCCACCTGGCCGGTGATTGCCGAGCCGGGGCCGTTCGTGCTGGTGGCGGCGGTGGAGGCCAACGATGGCATCGGCGGGGTGAATCGCAGTGAACACACCTATGGGCTGGCCCGCACCCACCTGACCGGTCATGGAGCGCTCGGCTTTGGCTGGCGCGAAGTCGTCGATCACGACACCAATACGCTGATTCGTTCGGATTTCAGTCAGGCCTTCCCGACCACCGGCATGCTGCTGGTTTCCACCAAGCAGATTAATGGCACCCTGATCAGCGAAACCACCCAGACCCTCGCCACGCGCTCACTGAACGGCGGCCTCACCGACTTCCCGTATGTCTCCGCCAAGACGACGGCCACCTACGAGCTCGACGGCAGCGCGATCGCCTCGGTCAACAGTAGCACGCTGATGGACGATTACGGCAATGTGACCCAGGCCGACAGTCAGACCGCGGATGTCACCGGTACCTATACCGAGACCGCCACGCAGACCTATAGCAACGATACAACGGCCTGGATACTTGGCCAGGCCACGGCCAGCAGCATCAGCCGTAGCGCCCCCAACGTGCCGTCGATCACCCATACGCAGCAGCGAACCTTTAATGCCAAGGGCCAGGTGGTGACCAAGACGGTCGAACCGGGTCACGCCCAGGCGCTGACCTCCAGCTATACCTATGATGCCTTCGGTAACGTCCTCACCAGCACCACCAGCGCGACGGGTCTGACCGATCGCAGTGGCAGTATCACGTATACCGGTGATGGGCGCTTTGCGATCTCGGCCACCAATGCCCTGGATCAGGTCCTGCTCACCGAGACCGATCCCCGCTTCGGCCTTGGCACCCGCCGTGAAGATCCCAACGGTGTCGTCACCACCCGGATCCATGATGCTCTCGGCCGCCAGATTCAGGAAAAGCGTCTGCACACCAATGATCTCGGCGAGGACGAGGACGGCACCGACGGGCTGTTGTTTACCTGGTGCGATAGTGGCACCCACTGTCCGGCTAATGCACTGTATTTTGTCGGTGCGGTGGACAACGAAGGCGAGTCGCCGGAGACCGTCTATTACGATGCCCGCGCCCGCGAGGTTCGCAAGCAGTCGCATGGTTTCGACGGCACGGCGATCTATCAGGACACCGAATACACCGCCCGCGGCAAGCCCTATAGAGTCTCGCGGCCGTACTATACCCACACCACGCCGCAGTGGATGACTTATCAGTACGATGCCCTGGACCGGGTCATCCAGGTCACCGCGCCCAATGGCGCGATCACCACCACCGTTCATGCCGGGCGCAGTCGCACGGTCACCAATGCGCTCAACCAGAGCGCCACCCGTACCCTCAATGCCCTGGGCAAACCGGTGGAGGAACTGGATGCCGCCGGCAATGCCACCCAACACCGCTATGATGCCGCCGGCAATCTGATCGAGACCCGCGATCCGCTGGGCAACCTGATTACCGCCAGCTTCGATCTGTTCGGCCGCAAAGTGGCGATGAGCGATCCGGACATGGGCGCGTGGACCTATACCTATAACGCCTTTGGCGAGTTGACCTCGCAGACCGACGCCAACAGCCAGACCACCACCCTGCAATACGACGCCCTCGGACGGATGGTTCAACGCGACGAACCCGAGGGCATCACCACCTGGACCTGGGATACCGCTCCCATGGGTATCGGCAAGCTGTTCGAGGTGGTGCAGACCAACAATCAGGGTGCCGGCGGTCCGATCAGCAGCTACCGGCGGTCCCATGCCTATGACGACCGCGGCCGACCGGTCACCGAAACCGTCACTATCGACGGCACGGATTATGTCACCGAGACGGCCTATCAGGGGACCACCGAGCGGGTCGATTACCGGGTCTATCCGTCGGGACTGACGGTTCGCAAGACCTATAACGACTTCGGCTTTCCGCTGGAAGTGCGCAGTGCCGGTCTGGTGGAGTATCAGGCCTACCTGGATCAGTTTGACCTCGCCGAGCAACTGATCGACGCGGCCGAGGCGTTGCAGGTTGATCTGGCCGATGATCGTCAGGCGCTGATCGACCAGGCCACCACCGTTCAGGCCCAGGCAGATGCCTATGCCGCCCAGGCCACCCAGGTGGCCAATGACGCCAATCGGGCCATTGAGCAGTTTAACGCGGCGGCCAGCCAGTCTCGCCAACATGAGCGCTCGGCCTATGACCATCTCGCGGCCGCGAATGCGATTCAGCATGAGATTGACTGGCGT
The DNA here is from genome assembly GCA_021604565.1 of Minwuia thermotolerans. Classification (GTDB taxonomy): domain Bacteria; phylum Pseudomonadota; class Alphaproteobacteria; order Minwuiales; family Minwuiaceae; genus Minwuia; species Minwuia thermotolerans_A. The sequence continues at coordinate 6,001 of BQJF01000134.1, forward strand.
ATAACCATAATGGAGAGACGCCAGATTCTGGCCGATCAGGAAGCAGCTGCGGGCAATCAGGCAGCTTATGACTTCATGATGAACAGCATCGAAGCACTCGCCGGGGAAGTTGAGGCCTTGGTCCCCCAACGCGACCAAAAAATACACGTCGCCGACGGTCAGGCCTATGCCGCCAACCAGTGGGCCGAGAGCGCCAACCAGTATGGCGCCCAGGCGCAGGCATTAAGTGATCAGTCCAACAGCCTGGTCGGCCAGGCCAATAGCGCCTACGCCATCGTCCGGAATCATGTCGATGCGGTCAACAGTCTCGATCAGCAGATCCAGGACGCCTTCGATACCGCCGAGGCGGCGGTCGATCAGGCCAATGACCTGTATGCCCAGTATCAGGGCAATTCGATCCTCCACTGGACCGCCCAGGGGGCCAACGCCGAAGGCAGCATTACCCGTTTCACCCAGGGCAACGGCATTGTCACCGATCTCGAGTACTACGGCGATACGGGACGATTATCGATCATCAAGGCGATGGGCGATCCGAGCCTCGGGCTGCCTCTGACCCTCGATGAGATCCAGGAATACCTCGACCAGCTCGATGCCCTGATCACCGACTTCACCGTAGAGATCAGCGCCTTCGAGGCCCTGGCCCAGACCGCGCTCAACGAAAAGACCCAGGCGCAGACCGCCGCCGATGGCGAGCGCGATGCGGCTCAGGATTACCGCGATCTCGGTGAAGCGGCACTGGCGGCGCTGGCCGATGCCAAGGCCCTGTCCCTGGATGTCGAGGTGGCGGTGCAAGATACCCGGGTACAGCTCAATACCGGATTGGCGACGATACATGGTGCCACCATCAGCAGTGCCCAGGCGCTGATCAGCCAGTATGAAGGCGCCGCCGGTCTGGTGGGCCAGGGCCGGGCGCTGGAAGCGGGCTATCACGAACTGCTGGCCGATCACTATGAAGCCATCGAGGCCCTGTATCAAAGCCTGTCGACCACCTATGCCGATCTCGAAACCGAGGCCCAGGATCTGGCCGTGCCGTCCACCGAGGCGCTTGACGGCTTCGTCGATCTGGCCGCCCATAGCACGACCCTGGCGGATCTCAACAGCATCCGCGCGGCGGTGTTCGACGAGCAACTGATTGCCGCTTTGAATGGCGCCACCCCCAGCACCCCCTTAAGCCAGCAGGACCTGTCGCTGTCGTCCTCACTGCTGGAACAGCGCGGTCACCTGTATGATCGCCACGGTGATGTGGTCGAATCGATCTATGCCCGTGGCCGCGATCTCGGTACGGTGCTGTCCGCTTACAGTACGCAACAGGGACTGACCGGCCCGGCGGCCCACTATCAGACCCGGAGCACGAGTATCGGCCAGGCGCGGGTCGATGCGTTGCGGCGTTTTGCCGGCATCTACAAAGCCCGCGGCACGGTGCTGCTGGCCGAACTCGATGCCGAGCAGGCCGCCCAGGCGGCCAGTGGTGAGTCCGGCGAGCCGGTCAACGCCTTTGCCGATCTGGCCGGCTTTTATACCCTCCAGTCGGCCACCTACACCGCCATGAGCGGATCGGCCTACTGGCAGGACTTTGCCATGGATCTCGGTCAGAAGCTGGCCGACACCACCGTCATCTACGACGATCAGGCGGCCGGCAATGCCGCCCAGGCCAGTGAGCACCTGGCCAAGGCCGCGCTGGCCCGCAACGCCAATGATCATCGCCTGCTGGTGGGGGTCGACGGCACCATCCAGGACGAACAATATCTCTACGACAGCCTCGGCAACCTCACCGGTCGGCTCGACCATGCGATGGATCTGGATGAGACCTTCGGCT
>BQJF01000135.1 GCA_021604565.1 Minwuia thermotolerans
TGTCACCACCGACTTCGGTACGGCGAACATGTACGCCCACCAGCGCACCCTGCGCCTGGCGGACGGCCCGGACGAGGTGCATCGCGACCAGCTCGCCCGCCTCGAGATCCGTCGCTGGAACTGACCTGACGAACCTGCGCTTGTCTTCGGGCGGCGCAGTCTTCGACAGCCGAAATGAAGAGGGCCACGTTCCTGATGGAGCGTGGCCCTTCTTTCTGGTCGGGTCGCTGGCAGGCGATCTTGAAGCCGTCCCTGTTCCACAACGCTCGCAAACGTCGGCGCGGCACGCTGGGTACCCGTGTCAAGCACGGGTACGGCGTCAGTGGGGTGGGAGAGCTTGGCGAGAAAGATCCACCCTGAAGCACGTCGCTCGCGGACTTGATCCGCGAGCCCAGCTCTCGGCAGGGCGTTGAGTCAGATTGCGCGGATCGACAACCGCGCCTGCTCACGAACGCCCGCGCGGCACGCTGGATACCCGGGTCAGGCCCGGGTAAGGCGTCGGTGGGGTGGGGGAGTTCAGTGAGACCAAACCATCTCCACCACGACGCTCGCGGACTTGATCCGCGAGCCCAGCTCTCGGCAGGGCATCAAACCAGATTGAATCCAGGGAAACCGCAGCGGTCAGCGTGCGCCCTCACACCACCGGTTCGTCGATCCCCGCGGCGCGGCAGGCGGCGGTGATCGTGTTGGCGAGCAGGCAGGCGATGGTCATGGGGCCGACGCCGCCGGGGACCGGGGTGATGGCACCGGCATGGCCGATGGCGGCGGCATAGTCCACGTCGCCGACCAGGCGGGTCTTGCCGTCCTCCTTCGGCACACGGTTGATGCCGACGTCGATGACGGTGGCTCCCTGCGCGATCCAGTCGCCCTGCACGAAATGCGGGCGACCGACGGCGGCAACGACGATATCGGCGCTGCGGCAGAGTTCCGGCAGGTTGCGGGTGCGGCTGTGGGCGATGGTGACGGTGCAATTGGCCTGCAGCAGCAGCATGGCCATGGGCTTGCCGACGATGTTGGAGCGGCCGACGACAACGGCGTTCAGGCCCGAAAGGTCGCCCAGCCGGTCCTCCAGCATCATCATGCAGCCGCGCGGGGTGCAGGGCACCAGGGCGGGCAGGCCGACCTGCAGCCGTCCGGTATTGATGACATGGAAGCCGTCGACATCCTTCGCCGGGTCGATGCGGTCCAGCACGGCGGTCTCGTCGATCTGGTCCGGCAGCGGCAACTGCACCAGGATGCCGTGGATGCCCGGATCGGCGTTCAACCGGTCGACGATGGCCAGCACCTCTGCCTGGCTGGCGGTGTCGGGCAGGCGGATCTCGTCGGAGCGCATGCCCGCCTCATTGGTCTGCTTCGCCTTGTTGCGCACGTAGACCTGGCTGGCCGGATCCTCCCCCACCAGCACCACGGCCAGGCCGGGCTTCAGCCCGTGGTCGCGGATCAGGATCTCCGTCTGGGCGGTGACCCGTTCACGGACACGGGCCGCGAAGGCCTTGCCGTCGATGCGGTTGTCGGGCTGGCTGGTGGCGGTCTCGGCTGATGCGGTCATGATCCTGATCCCTGTCTACTGGGTGCCGGAGGGCGGCTGGGGTGGCAGAAGGCGACGGAGCTGAGCTTCCGCGCCTGCAATCTGAACTGTCTTGGCGCGACTGATCTCTCCACGCACGACCTGAATGTCCCTCGGCGCGACGTTCAGCACGTCGGCGAGCAGTCGGATCACGGCGCGGTTGGCCTTGCCCCTTTCCGGCGGGGCGGCAACCCGGACCCTGAGCCGCTGCGTGCCGTCCGGATCCGTGCGCCAGCCTTCCACACGGGAGCGGCTGGCACCGGGCGAGACATGCAGATGCAGCAGCAGCGCGCCGCACCGCTCAGCCGGTGTAGCCGGCGCAGAAGCCCATGACGTCACAGATCACGAAGGTCCGCGCGACCATCAGGCCGATGATCAGCACCACCGGCGAGAGGTCGATACCCCCCAGATCAGGCAGCAGCCGACGGATCGGACCCAGTGCCGGCTCCGTGATGCGATAGAGGAACTGGCCGATGGTGCGCGCGATGTTGTTGTGCGGGTTCAGCACGTTGAACGCGACCAGCCAGCTCATGATCGCCGATGCGATCAGGCAGAAGATGTAGAAATCAACGACGAAGTCGATCAATTGCGCAATGGCGGCCATGCCGGTGACTCCTGCAATCCGGTGTTTGCGATTGTCGCGACGTTTAGCGCAGAACGGCGCACAAGGGAATTGCCCTCGGGCGAGTTGTTTGCCGACCGTGCCGTCGTTGGTGCGCTCACCGCGCCTCCCCTCTCACGGGTTGTTTGTGGGCCGTGCCTCCCCTCTCCCCCTCCCGGCCACCCACGCAAGTATCCTGAAATGGGTGGCCGGGAGGGGGAGAGGGGAGGCACGGCCCACAGATGAATCGGGGTGGCCCGGTCTGCAAACGAATCGCGCGCAAAAAAATGCGGGCACCAGAGAGGGGGGTCTGGTGCCCGCAGGGTGGAAACCGGTCGGGAGGGGGGTGACCGGTTTCAGGGGTCTCGCGAGGATGATCGGGGAAGGGCCCCGTCAGGTATCATCCCGGTTGGCGCGTATGGTCCGTGTCCGTCCTCAGTAGGTGCCGACAGCGATGCTGCGGCGGTAGGTGGTGAACGCGCCGGTGTGGTCCTGGTAGAGAGAGATGCCGCCGCGCGGCACGCCAACGGTCTGTTGCGCGGCGCTGGCCTGCTCATCTGCGGTGTGGTGCTTGCCCGGCATCGCCGAGCTGACGCCGAGACTCGCCAGCAGGGCGGCGGTCACGATCCAGACCCCCAGGTGCTGTCGAACAATGCGGCTCATCATGATCTTTCCTCAAGTCTGTCTGGCCACCGGAGTGGTGGCGGCTTTGGCGGTGGAGGGCTGTCCGTGCCGCCGATGACAGGGAGATGGGGTGCGTAGATAGCAAATCAATATATATCGAAACGATATATATGATCTTTTTCCGAAAATTGTCCGGAAGTGACCCGGCAGGCCTGGCGCAGAGCCTGAACGGCCCTGCGGGATTCCCCGCCCTGCCGAAATGGGGTAGACAGAACCCCTGTCCGACTGCGGCACCGGCTGAACTGCCGAAAAGGGCCGGATACCGCGGCGGCGGAGGCGACAAGGGGGAGGAACCAGGATGAGCACGACACGGATCACCTGCGCGCGGGCAGCCGCGGCATGAGCATGACCTACGACGACCCGATCACGTTTTCCGGAGCACCGCTGAACCGCGTCTCCGAGCACCGCAAGGATGGCGACTGGCTGGCCGATCGCATGATGGACCGCGACAGCCGTTTCATGCCGGTCTCGCGCCTGCGGGCCTTCATCGATGTCAGCGCGCAGCCGGAGATTGCCTGGTGCTCGCCGCTGGAAGTGCTGGACCTGCTGGAGGAACACCGCCCGCTGCTGCTCGGCACCCGCGACGGCATCGCCCATTTCGCCATCGAGGCCGATCCCCGCCGCGCGCCGCGTGACGCGGTCTGGCCCGACAAGGGCAAGTTCATCGATGTCCGCTCCATTGCCCCGGCCCTGCCGGTGGGAGAGGCGGCGATCCTGGCCCAGGCCCGGTCAATGCTGGACTGGCACCAGCGCCATGGCTTCTGCGCCGTCTGCGGCGCGCCGTCCGAGATGCGTGAGGCGGGTTACATGCGCGCCTGTTCCGATGACGGCTGCAAGGCACAGCATTTCCCGCGCACCGACCCGGTGACGATCATGCTGGTGTTCGACGGTGACCGCTGCCTGCTGGGCCGCCAGCCGCGCTTTCCGGACGGCTCCTACTCCGCACTGGCCGGGTTCATGGAACCGGGCGAGTCCATCGAGGAGTGCGTCCGCCGCGAGATCTGGGAGGAAGCGGGGCTGAAGATCGGCACTGTCCGCTACATCGCCTCCCAGCCCTGGCCGTTCCCCTCCAGCCTGATGATCGGCTGCTTCGCGGAGGCGGAAACGACCGAAATCACTCTGGACCCGGAGGAACTGGACGACGCCCGGTGGTTCAGCCGCGATCAGGTGATCGAGATGCTGGAACGCTCGGAGGAAGGTGAAGGCCTGCGCATGCCGCCCCGCCTCTCCCTCGCCCACCAGCTCGCCCGCCGCTGGATCGCCGGAGTCTGATCCGTTCTTTCCAATGTGGGTGCTGATGCCGGGGGCGGCGCATGGGCTCGCGGATCAAGTCCGCGAGTGGCGTGAGGAAGGGTGGGCACTGGAACTCAACGCTACCACTCCAAGGACGCCTTGCCCGGGCTTGACCCGGGTATCCAGTGTGCCCCACCGGCGTCGGCGAGGACATTCGTTGGCACTTCAGTGTGTTCAGGGTGATTCAGTGCCGAGATCTGGGCTCGCGGATCAAGTCCGCGAGCGGCGCGGAAGGTGGTGGCGAGGCTGAACCGACCGCACCCGCCCCGACCGGCCTCAGACGGACAGCAGCCGGTCGCGCAGGCTGCTGTCGGCGGCGAGTTCCGCCATGTCGCCGCTATGGGCGATCTGGCCGCTCTCCAGCACCACGCAGCGGCTGGCGACTTCCGCGGCGAAGCCGAGGCTCTGTTCCGCAATCAGCAGGGTCAGCCCCTCCGCCCGCAAGGTGGCGACGGTGTCGGCGATGCGGTCCAGCACCACCGGGGCCAGCCCCTCCGCCGGTTCGTCCAGCAGCAGGATGCGCGGGTTCCCGGCCAGCGTGCGGGCGATGGTCAGCATCTGCTGCTCCCCGCCCGACATGCGGCCCGCGCGACGGTCACGCATGGCGTGGAGTTCGGGGAAAAGGTCATAGAGCCGCTGCTCGGGCCACTCGGGCGCATCGGAGCGGGCCGGTCGTCGTCCGACCTCCAGGTTCTCGGCCACCGTCAGTTCCGCGAAGATGCGCCGTTCCTCCGGCACATAGCCGACACCGAGCCGGGCGATCTTCTGCGGCGGCAGGCTGCCGATGGCCTGGCCGTCGAAGCTCAGCGTGGCGGCTTCCCGCCGGACCAGCCCCATGATTGCCTTGATCGTGGTGGACTTGCCCGCCCCGTTGCGCCCCAGCAGCGCCAGCGAATCTCCCTGCGCCAGGCTGAAGGACAGCCCGTGCAGCACGGTCGCCGGGCCGTATCCGGCACTCAGCCCCTCGATCCGCAGCATGGCGTCAGACGTGGTTTCAGACATGGGCTTCGGCCTCCCCCGTCTCGGCGCGGCCGAGGTAGACCCGGCGCACTTCCGGGTCGCGGCGGATTTCCTCCACCGTGCCCTCCGCGATCAGTTGTCCCCGCGCCATGACGATGACCCGGTCGGCGTGGCCGAAGACCGCTTCCATGTCATGTTCCGTGAACAGCACGGCGAGGTTGGAGGCGGCGACGATGGCGCTCACCTGATCCATCAGCAGCGCGCGGTCGGCAGCGGCCATCCCCGCCGTCGGCTCGTCCATGAACAGCAGACGCGGGGATGATGACAGCGCCATGGCCAGGTCCAGCCGCTTGACGTCGCCGTAGGGCAGCTCGGTCACCGGCCGGTCGGCCTGGTCCTGCAACCCCACCTGCCCCAGCAGTTCAGCAATGCGGACGCTGGCGTCAGGCGCACGGCGAAAGGAGAGCGTGTGACGGGTCGCGGCATCCAGCGCGGTCTCCACGGCCTCCGCCACCGTCATGCTGAGGAAGGAGCGGGCGATCTGGAACGTGCGTCCGATGCCCAGTCGCACGATCTGGCGCGGCTTGCGCCCGGTGATGGTCTGGCCATCCAGCACGACACTGCCCCGGTCGGCCCGCAACTGCCCGTTCAGTAGGTTGAAACAGGTGGTCTTGCCCGCGCCGTTGGGACCGATCAGGGCGAGCCGCTCCCCGGCGCCAACCTGGAAGCTGACACCATCGACGGCAGCAACACCGCCGAAGGACCTCGCCAGATCACGGACCTGCAACAACGCGCTCATGTCGGTTTCCGCCGCCGTATCAGGCTGCCGAGACCGGCCATGCCGCCCGGTGCCAGCATGGCGATCAGCAGGATGACGCCACCCAGCATCGACCGCCAGGCCTCGAACTGGTTGAACACATCCTCCAGCACCACGAATGTCGTCGCCCCGATCAGTGCTCCCACCAGCACGTCGACACCGCCCAGCAGCACCATGATCAGGGCATCGACCGACTGCGGAATGGCCAGCACGTCGGGAAAGACGCTGCCCTTCTTGAACACATAGAGGCCACCGGCCAGACCCGCGACCGTGCCTGCCAGGGTAAAGGCCATCCATTGCTGGTTCTGCACGTTGATGCCCAGCGCTTCCGCCCGCAGCGGCGCGTCCCGCGCGGCGGTCAGCGCCCGCCCGAACGGGCTGCGGGTCGCCTGCCGCAGCACCAGCACCGCGATTACCGCGAAGGCCAGCGCCAGATAGTAGAAGGCGAGATCATCGCTGAGCAGCTTCGCGGGCCAGATGCCGGTCAGCCCGTCATCGCCGCCGGTGATGTCCTGCAGTTGCACCGCGGCGGCCCAGACGATCTGCGCCGCGGCCAGCGTCAGCATGGCCAGGTAGACCCCGGACAGCCGCACGCAGAACCAGCCGAAGAACAGGGCGGCGGCAGCGGCGGCCACCGGGGCCACGGCCAGCGCCCAGCCCATGTCCGCCTCCAGGTGCCGCACCAGCAGCGCCGCGCCATAGGCGCCGACACCGAAGTAGGCGGCATGACCGAAGCTGACCATGCCCCCCGGCCCCATCAGGAACTGCAGCGACATGGCGAACATGCCCAGGATCATGATGTCGATGATCAGCACGGTCATGAACTGGTCCACCACCAGCGGCAGCAGCGCCATGACCAGAAACAGCCCTCCCCAGGCGATGGCCGGCAGGCGCAGGGTGCCCATGCCCGGCCCGGGTGGAGTCTCCGGGGCCGACGGCGGGCGGCCCAGCAGGCCGTAGGGGCGAATCACCAGCACCACGGCCATGGCGGCGAAGGCCACGATCAGCGTGATCTCCGGCAGGATCAGGATACCGAAGGCGTTCAGTTCGGAGATCAGGATGGCCGCCAGATAGGCCCCGGGGATGGAGCCCATGCCGCCGACCACGGTGACGACGAAGACCTCCGCGATGATCTCCAGATCCATGGTCAGGGTCACGGCATCGCGGGGCACCTGCATGGCACCGCCCAGCCCGGCCAGTCCGGCCCCGAGGCAGAAGACGGCCGTGAACAGCTTGGCCTGATCGACGCCCAGTGCCGCGGCCATCTCCCTGTCCTGTGTCGCTGCCCGGACCAGCACACCAAAGCGGGTACGGGCGAACAGCAGCCAGAGCAGGAACAGCGTGATCGGCCCCATGGCGATCAGGAACAGGTCATACTCCGGTATGCGCTCCCCGAAGATGATGACGACGCTGGACAGGCCCGGCGCGCGGGGACCGAAGCGGTCGGCAACGCCCCAGATCCACTCCGCCACATCCTGTGCGATCAGCACGATGGCGAAGGTGGCGACAAGCTGGAACATCTCCGGCGCACGATAGATGCGGCGCAGCACCGTCACCTCGATCAGCCCGCCGACAGCGGCAGAGACCAGCGCGGCGATGGGCAGTGCCAGCCAGAACCCCGGCACCTTGCCGAACAGCCCGATGACGTCCATCGCCACATAGGCACCGATCATGTAGAGCGAGCCATGGGCGAAATTGACCACCCGCGTGACGCCGAAGATCAGGCTGAGCCCGGCGGCCACCAGAAACAGCGACGACGCGCTGGCGAGCCCGGTCAGGGCCTGTGCGAAGTAGAAT
>BQJF01000136.1 GCA_021604565.1 Minwuia thermotolerans
GCCATGGCGCTGAAACGGCTGATTTCTTCCGGATCGACGGTGGTGGCGGTCATGAAAACTCCTGATCGTCTGGCCTGTCCGGTCGATTTGCCGCGAAATGCAGCGCGTTGCGGACTTGCGACCCGTCCCATCGCTAATTAAGACGTGCGGCCTTGAGCTCGCAAGGGGCCGCGACACATTGGTTGCGATCCGAGGACATGCAGGAGGCGGCGCGGGGGACACCGGGCCGGGATAACAGATGGCGCGCATCGTCATGAAATTCGGCGGAACCTCCGTCGGCGATGTCGATCGCATCCGCAACGCGGCACGACGCGTGAAGGCGGAGGTCGAGGCAGGAAACGAGGTCGCGGTCGTCGTCTCCGCCATGTCGGGGGAGACCAACCGGCTGGTCGGACTGACGCGCGAAGTCTCCGCCATGCATGATGCGCGGGAATACGACACCGTGGTCGCGGCGGGGGAGCAGGTGACCATCGGCCTGATGGCCATGGCACTGCAGGATCTGGAAGTGAACGCCCGCTCGTGGCTGGGCTGGCAGGTCCCTGTCCATACCACCGATGCACACAGCGCCGCCCGGATCGAGCGCATAGAGACCGACGAACTGATCCGTCGCTTCGGTGAGGGTCAGGTCGCCGTCGTTGCCGGCTTTCAGGGCATCGCCAGCGATGGTCGCATCTCGACACTCGGGCGCGGCGGCTCCGACACGTCAGCCGTCGCACTCGCCGCCGCGCTGAAGGCCGACCGCTGCGACATCTATACGGATGTGGACGGCGTCTATACCGCCGACCCGCGGATCGTCTCCGCTGCGCAAAAGCTTGACCGCATCACCTATGAGGAGATGCTGGAGCTCGCGTCCCTGGGTGCGAAGGTCTTGCAGACCCGGTCCGTTGAACTGGCGATGAACCACGGCGTGCGGGTACATGTACGCTCCAGCTTTTCAGATGAGCAAGGGACCCTGGTGGTCGACGAGGAGGAAATCGTGGAACAGCAGATGGTGAACGGCGTTACCTATGCGCCGGACGAGGCGAAGGTGACCCTGCGCCAGGTGGCCGACCGCCCCGGTGTCTCCGCGGCGATCTTCGGCGCGCTGGCTGACGCCAACATCAACGTCGACATGATCGTGCAGAACATCACGGAAGATGGCGCGACCACCGACCTGACCTTCACCGTGGGCCGCGAACAGTTGCAGCGCGCGCTGAATATCCTGGAAGGCATCAAGCCCGACGTCGGCTGGCGGGAAGTGGTCTCGACCTCCGATGTCGTGAAGGTCTCCATCGTCGGTGTCGGCATGCGCAGCCATGTCGGTGTCGCCCAGACCATGTTCCGGGCGCTGGCGGAGAAGGGCATCAACATCCAGGTCATCACCACCTCCGAAATCAAGGTGAGCGTCCTGATCTCAGCCGACTACAAGGAACTTGCCGTCCGCGCACTGCACACCGCCTTCGGTCTCGACGCCGCCTGACAGGCGGAGAACCCCCGAACGCCTATCCGACACTGCGCCCCTTGCCCTCCCAGTAGGGGGCGCGGATGTCACGTTTCAGCACCTTGCCGACCGGGCTGCGCGGCAGCTCCGGCCAGAAGTCCACGGACTTCGGCGCCTTGACCGATCCCAGCTTCTCCTTGCAGAGCGCGATGATCTCGTCCTCCCCGACCGTCGCGCCGGGCTTCAGTTCGATGACCGCCTTCAGGGCCTCGCCCCACTTGTCATGGGGCACGCCGATCACGGCGCAGTCCTGCACGGCGGCGTGGGTCCAGATCACCTGCTCCACCTCCGACGGATAGACGTTGAATCCACCGGTGATGATCATGTCCTTCAGCCGGTCGACGATATAGACGAACCCGTCTTCATCGATCCAGCCGATATCGCCGGTATGGTGCCAGCCATGGGTGCTGGCGGCGGCGGTTTCCTCCGGCTGCCGGAAGTAACCTTCCATCACCATCTCACCACGCAGCACGATCTCGCCGGATTCCCCCTGGGGCAGGATCGTTCCGTCCTCCCCCATGATCTCGACACGGGTGTAGGGGGTGGGTTTGCCGCAGGACAGCAGCCGGTGATGCTTGTTGGTGTTCAGTGCCTCCGCATGGTCGGCCGGAGACATGTAGGTGGCGATCATCGGGGCTTCCGCCTGACCATAGGTCTGGGTCATGACCGGCCCGAAGACCTCCATTGCTTCCTTCAGCTTGTCGGCGGACATGGGCGCGGCGGCATAGATGAAATGCTGCAGGCTGGAGTAGTCGTAGTCGCGCACCTTCGGATGCGCCAGCATCACGTAGATCACCGTGGGCGGCAGGAACAGATGCGTCACCCGATGCGTCTCGATCATCTGCATGATCTTCTCCGGTGCGGTCTCCGTCATGAAGATGTTGGTCGCGCCATAGGGCAGCAGCGGGAAGGACACGCCGCCCGCCGCATGGGTCATCGGTGCCACCATCAGATGCACCGGCGGGGACGTCACGGGCATCATGACGTGGAACGTTGCCACCATGGTCTCCCATGCCCGCGTGCTCAGCATGACGCCCTTGGGTCGCCCGGTGGTCCCGCCGGACGACATCTGCGAGCAGATGGTCTCGGGCGGCAACAGCGGGTCCGGCGCAGGTTCCGGATCGACCGGCATCCAGTCATCCAGGAACGGCAAGCCATCGACCGGTGCATCCGTCGTCACCACCAGCCGGATCGATGGCACCTCTGCCTGCACCTGCGCGACATGATCGGCGAAGCTGGAATGCACGAACAGGATCTCCGTCTGGTTGTTGTCCAGGACGTAGATGTTCTCCTCCAGCGCATTGCGGGCATTGATCGGCACCCAGATGCCGTTCTGGCGGCTGATCGCCAGCACACAGGCATAGGCCATCGCGTGATTGGGCGACCAGACGGCGATGCGGGCACCGGTTCCGATCCCCTCCCCCCGCAGCCCGGCGGCAATCCGCTGTGTCAGGTCACGGACGGTGGCATAGCTCCAGCCGTTCTGCCCGTCCGAAAGGCAGTCCCGGTCCGGGAACTGTCGTGCCCCCTGGTCGAACAGATCAATCATCCGCATTGCATTCTCCCCTTGCCTGCGGGGTCTGGATAGCATCCCGCCAGGCGCACGTCTCCGCCTCAGCCAGAATACCCCTCCCCAAGCCAGCGCATTTCGGCTATCCCCCGCGCATGAGTGCATTGGAGACAGAAACCGGGCGGCGGCGGACCTTCGCCATCATCGCCCACCCTGACGCCGGCAAGACCACGCTGACCGAGAAGCTGCTGCTGTTCGGCGGCGCAATCCAGATGGCCGGCGCGGTCAAGGCGCGTGGCGACCAGCGCCGGGCGCGTTCGGACTGGATGAAGGTCGAGCAGGACCGCGGCATCTCCGTTTCCGCCTCCGTCATGACCTTCGACTATGGACCGCACACCTTCAACCTGCTCGACACGCCGGGACATGAGGACTTTTCGGAAGACACCTACCGGGTTCTGACCGCCGTCGATTCCGCGATCATGGTGATCGACGCAGCCCGTGGCATCCAGTCCCAGACGCGAAAGCTGTTCGAGGTCTGTCGGCTGCGTGACGTGCCGATCATCACCTTCGTCAACAAGATGGACCGCGAAGCCCGCGACCCGTTCGAACTGATGGACGAGATCGAGCAGGATCTGGCACTGGACGTCACCCCCGCCAACTGGCCCATCGGCATGGGGCGGGATTTCCAGGGCTGCTATGACCTGATGCGCGACCGGCTGGTGCTTATGGCCCGCAGCCGAGAGAAACAGGGCGAGGTCACCGCCGAACTGAAGGGGCTGGACGATCCGGAGCTGGATAGCCAGCTCGGCGAACGCGCGGCGGAGCAGTTGCGTGAAGAGGCCGGGATGGCGCGCGAACTCTGCCCCGCCTTTGATGGTCAGGCCTATCGTGAAGGCAACATGACGCCGGTGTTCTTCGGCAGTGCCGTGAATGCCTTTGGCGTCCAGGATCTGATGAACACACTGGGCAGCGACGCCCCCGCGCCCCGCGCTCAGATCACCACCAGTCGCACCGTCGAGCCGACGGAACCGAAGGTTTCAGGCTTCGTCTTCAAGGTGCAGGCGAACATGGATCCGAAGCACCGCGATCGTGTCGCCTTCGTGCGGCTGGTGTCAGGCCATTTCAAGCGCGGCATGCGTCTGAAACATGTCCGCACAGGCAAGCAACTGGCCGTCCACAACCCGGTCATGTTCCTCGCTGGTGACCGGGAAACTGCCGAGGAGGCATGGCCCGGCGACATCATCGGCATTCCGAATCACGGTCAGCTTTCCATCGGCGACACGCTGACGGAGGGGGAGGAAATCCGCTTCCGTGGTGTACCGAGCTTCGCACCTGAACTGCTGCAGCGGGTGCGGGCGACCGACCCGCTGCGCGCCAAGCATCTGGGTGAGGCGCTGAAGCAACTGGCGGAAGAGGGCGTGGCCCGTGTCTTCCGGCCACGCATCGGTTCGGATTGGGTGGTCGGCGTACTCGGCGCGCTGCAGTTCGACGTGCTCGCGGAACGGATCAAGACCGAATACAACCTGCCGGTCCGCTTCGAGACCACCGAACTGTTCACCGCGCGCTGGGTCTTCGCCGACACCACGGACATGATCAAGCGCTTCGGTGACGAGAACGGTGCCTCCATTGCCGACGATCATGAAGGCGATCCGGTCTTCCTGGCGCGCAACGCCTGGCATCTGGAACGCGCCCAGCAGGACTGGTCCGATGTACGCTTCATGGCGACGAAGGACCCCGGCGTTGCGGATCAGGCCGCCTGATCGTCAGGCCGCCTGGCACGCCTGATCAATGGCGCAGGTCGCCCGGCTCCATGTCATCGAAGTCCGCGGGCTCCGTTCCGGGCAGGACATAGTCCTCCGACAGCCAGCGCTTGAGGTCGACATCGGCACAGCGCCTGGAACAGAAGGGGCGCACCGCCTGTTCGGTCGGGCGGGCGCAGATCGGGCATTGGGTCGTCATCGAGAGGCCTCGGCATCCTGGGTGGAGCGACGCGCTTGCGTCACGCCGTCTGCGGAGATCATATCTCCGAACAGGGGATCTGGACAATGTCGGACGGCATCAGTGGTGGCTGGTCGGGCCAGTTGCGGCGGGAAGAATAGAGCCCCACACCTATGATCGTGTCCGCAGGCTGGTCCGCAGCCGACGTGAAGGGCAGCAACAACCGCTCCGCCTGCCGCATCCGGGTGTTGGAGAGGGTTTCGTTGGCGGTGCCGTAGTGAATGCAGGGTTGTCCGAGGATCCTGGCCCAACGCTCCGAGATCACCGGATGATCCCTGGCCCCGACGATCTGCAACAGTGTCTCGCCCTTGATCGCCCGACCATAGGCGTCATTCACCTGCTCCCCGGCCAGCTCACAGATGTAGTCGCCAACATCCTGATGGAAGCGATAGATGTAGATGTTCGAGAGCAATGATGGCACCGAGGTCGGATCGAACGCCTTGCGCAATGGCAAGGTCGCATCACCACGCGCGACCCGCCAGACATCCAGAAACCGATGCAGGCGGGGGTCCATGTCTGCAAGTTTCGGCGTCTGGACTGCTTCCCCGTTCATCCCTCTTTCTCTCATATTCAGAGAGGTGTCACAACGAGCAGCCGGTTCAGCGTGTCCGCGCAATCGCGAAGCTGTCAATGTCGCGCGCGTCGAAGACGAAGCTCACGGGGCGCGCAAGGAATGCGCTTGCTCTTGCCACTGCATCAGCATCCATCACGGGCTGAAGCTCCAGGGAAAGCGACAGTGTCACGGGCAGCAGCCCCACCCCCTCCAGTTCGGCGGCGGCCTTCCTCAGAACCCTGGCCGCCGCAACAGCTTCCCGCATGCGGGGCTTTTCATGGATCTGGTGCTGCAATTGCCGGGCAAGCCCCGCTTCCCCCCTGCCCCGCACCAGTGTCGCCAGCGAGAACCGGTCGACCTGACCGACGTCCACCATCACCGGATCACGCTCGAACGCGCGGCGCAGGGCGGCCTCGACCCGCTTGCGTTCGTTGCCTGCCCGCATGGATATGAAGTCGATCACCACCGGCCCGCCAATGCGGCGCAGGCGGATATGGTGGGCGATCTCCGGTATCGCGCGCATGTTGTGATCGACCGGCGTGCCGCGTGCGCCACCGCTGTCCACGTCGATCGCGGTCAGGGCGGTCGTTGCCTCGATGACGATCCGTCCGCCACCGGGCAGCGCAACGTCCCGCGCCAGTGCCTCATCCAGTGCCTGATCCAGTTCCAGGCCCTGGCCCGGTGGCGCCAGGCTTATCCGTTCGACAAGATCAGGCGCGAGCCGCTTCGCCAATGGGCGCAGAACGGCCGACAGGCTCCGGTCGGAGACCGCAATGGTCTCCGGCGCGGGCGGTGCCAGTTCCGTCAGCGCACGCTGCAACAGATCGGGTGCATCCCGACGCCGTGACGGCACAGCGCCGTCCGCATCATTGATCAGCTCCCATTCGGCCATCAGCCCGGTCGCGTCGGCGCGCACCATTTCGGGATCGACACGGGCCGCCGCTGGTCGCGCTACCAGACGACCGCTGGGGCCGAGGGCCGCGAACATGTCGAGCAATGTCTCCCGCTGGTCCGGGTCACCGATGCGTTTCGGCACCTCCGTCCCCTGTCGTACCGGATACAGGCTGACATAGCGGCCGTGCAATGCGATGTCGGCACTGAGGCGCACCTGCTTGCCGTCCGCCGCGCCGCGGACCGCCTGCACCAGCACGGTCTGACCGCGCCGCAGCAGCTTCTTCAGGGGAACACGCTTGTCTGTTGCAGACCCGTCCAGCACACGCGCATCCGCCGCGCGCAGAAACCCGGTGATGCCGTGCCCGAGATCGACGGCAGCCGCCTGCAGTTCCGGCATCAGATCCGTCACGCGACCCCGCCATACCGCGCCGGCGACCGGCGGTTCATCGGTCAGTTCCACATGGATCTCGGCGACCCGCTCCCGCTCGATCAGGGCGACCCGGGTCTCGAAGGGGCCACGGTCGATGAACAGACCCTGTTTCATGGTCGGTTCCAGACGGGATAGCCCAGACCGGTCAGCAGGTTCGCCGTTTCATGCAGGGGCAGCCCGACGACATTGGACCATGACCCGTTGAGACTGGCGACAAAGGCGTCTGCAAGGCCCTGGATGGCGTAGCCGCCTGCCTTGCCCTGCCACTCACCGCTTTCGAGGTATGTCCGCTGCTCCGGGTCGGAGAGCATCTTGAACCGCACGACCGTCGTCACCCGGCGGCTGCTCATGCGTCCCCCCGGAGCATAGAGCGCGACACCGGTGGTGACCCTGTGACGCCGCCCCGACAGCAGGCGCAGGCACGCGGCGGCGGCCTCCCGCGATTCCGCCTTCGGCAGAATACGGCGACCGCAGCTCACCACCGTATCGGCAGCGAGCACGAAATCATCGGGAAAACCGGTTTGAACATGCCCCGCCTTGGCCTGGGCCAGACGTTCCGCCAGTCGCTGCGGCGCTTCATCCGGCAAGGGCGTTTCGTCGAGGTCGGCAGCAATGATCTCGTCCGGCTGCAGACCGATCTGACGCAGAAGATCGCGCCGTCGCGGCGACGCGGAGGCAAGGATCAGGCGTGGCATCTGCCGCCCTGTTCCGGCGCTTACTTGAAGCGGAAGGTGATGCGGCCCTTGGTCAGGTCATAGGGGGTCATTTCCACCATCACCCGGTCGCCCGCCAGCAC
>BQJF01000137.1 GCA_021604565.1 Minwuia thermotolerans
GACGGCGAACTCGCCGCCGATGATCCGTCCGCAGAGTCCGCCAACGACAATCGCAGACGCATGGCCATCGACCGGCCCGGCGTCGATCTGAAGGTCTGAGGAGTAGAACGATGGATCTTTCCGCCCTTGGGCTTTCCACCCTGCCAAAGGCTTCCGGCGCCGACTTCGCCGGAGCCAAGCTGGCAGATGATTTCGACACCTTCCTGACCCTGCTGACCACCCAGTTGCAGAATCAGGATCCGCTGGAGCCGATGAAGTCGGAGCAGTTCACCGAACAGCTCGTCCAGTTCTCCAGCGTGGAACAGCAGATTGCCACGAATGACAACCTGGAAACCCTGACATCGCTCGGCCTGGCCGGTCAGCAGGGTGCGCTGGTCAGCTTCATCGGCAAGAACATCGAAGGCGTCGGCAATCAGGCGACGCTGTCCGATGGACAGGCGAACTGGAAGTTCGATCTGGAGGATGAAGCGGACTCCGTCTCGATCCTGATCACCAACTCAACCGGCAAGGCGGTCTTCACCACCAAGCTGAATGACGTCGATGCGGGCGCCAACAGCTTCAACTGGGACGGACGCGACAATGCGGACAACGAACTGCCCGACGGTGACTACCGCATCTCCATCAGCGCCAGCGACGAGGATGGCACTTCCGTCGCCTCCACCGTTCGCTCCAGCGGTCTGGTGGAAGGGGTCGAGATCGTCAACGGCGTCGCACAGCTTCGCGTCGGCGGCAACATCGTCCCCGTGAACCAGGTGACTTCCGTCTCTTCGGTGCCAGACCCCTCCTGACACCGCAACTGAACATGCCGAACCGCCAGAACGCCGGTCGGCCTGAATCTCAGGGCAAAAGGCCTCCCCTACTCTCTCCCTGGAGAATTGAAACATGAGTATCATTGGTGCACTGCAGTCCGGCGTTTCAGGTCTGAACGCCCAGAGCCAGTCGATGAGCGTCATCGCCAACAACATTTCGAACGTCAGCACCGTTGGCTACAAGGCCAGCCGCACGGCCTTCTCCACCCTGGTCACCCAGACCGTTGCCGCAACGGGTTTCTCGACCGGTGGCGTGCAGGCGGAATCCCTGCAGCTCAACGACGTTCAGGGCCTGTTGCAGCAGACGTCCTCCGCCACCGACATGGCGATCAGCGGCGATGGCTTCTTCGTCGTGAACAATGAATCCGAACCCGGTGTCGCCACCGGCCAGTTCATGTTCACCCGCGCCGGACAGTTCGTCCCCAACGAGGATGGTGACCTGGCAAACACCGCAGGCCTGTTCCTGCAGGGCTGGCCGATTGACGAGACCGGCGAGATCCCCAGCAACCGTACCGACCTGAACGTGCTGGAGACAGTGAACGTCCGTGGCCTGACCGGCTCGGCGGAAGCCACGTCGGAGATCAACCTGCGCGCCAACCTGCAGGCAACGCAGACCGTCAACGCCAATGTCGGCGCCTATGTCGCCGGTGACATGGCCGCCGGAACATTCGAGCCCGATTTCCAGACCAGCGTGCAGATGTTCGACAGCCAGGGCGGCGTGCGCAACCTGACCTTCAGCTATCTGAAATCATCAACGCCGAACGAGTGGTTCACCGAAGTCCATGCCGAGCCTGTCGCGGACGTGGACATCGCGGCGCATCCGAACGGCCTCGTCACCTCCGGCACCACTGCCTTCAACAGCGACGGCACGATGGATATCGCAAACTCCACCGCCGCGCTGACCAGCCCGACCGTGACCTGGAACAGCAATCTCGGCATCGACGACTCGGTGCTGACCGTGAACTACGGCAGCGATGGTCAGGCGGATGGTCTCAGCCAGTTCAACGGCACCTCCCGAATCATCTCTTCCGATGTGGACGGCGCCGTGTTCGGTGGCCTGGCCGGTGTTCAGGTGGGTGACGACGGTATCGTCACCGCCCTGTTCGACAACGGCACACGGGAAGATATCTTCAAGCTTCCCATCGCGACCTTCCCCAACGCCAATGGGCTGGAGGCCAAGTCCGGCAACGCCTACCTGGCCACCAACGACTCCGGTGATTTCAGCCTGAACGAGGCCGGAACCGGCAGTGCCGGCGTGGTCGCAGCCTCCGCCGTGGAAGGTTCCACCGTCGACCTGACACGGGAATTCACCCTGATGATCGAGACCCAGCGGTCGTTCTCGGCCAACGGGCGCATCATCACCACGGCAGACGAGATGCTGAACGAGCTGGTCAATCTGAAGCGGTAAGTGATTGAAATCGGGCGGTCATTGGCTGCCCGATTTCCGTTAACCAAATGATTTAGAAGAAAATTAAAAGCCGCTCCGTATCTTCGGAACCGTTCGCAACGCCTACTCACATGGATGGACCGATGTCAGATCGATACGAAACAAGACCCAGCGTGATCGGCCCCGATGGCAGGCCGCTGACGCTGGACGACCTGCCACCGCCCTCGACCACCCGCTGGGTGGCGCGGCGCAAGGCAGAAGTCGTGATTGCCGTTCGTGGTGGTCTGCTGACGCTGGAAGACGCCTGCCGCCGCTACACCTTGTCCGTGGAAGAATTCCTTTCATGGCAGCGCGCAGTGGAACGTCACGGAATGGCTGGTCTTCGCGCAACACGCCTGCAGGACTACCGCCCCATGACGGTGAACACCTGAAAGAACGACACAGAGCCACACCAGGATACATGACCGACAGAAGACAGGTCAAAGGCGCGCAGAAGGCCGCCCCTATCCGGATCCAGACAGCCTTCGCGAGTTTCCATTGATCCCCCGGATTTCGTTTATCCCCTTTCACTGACCTTTCGCCCGGTGACCAACCGGGAAAAAATTTCCCCCTACCCGGCAATTACTGCCCAGCGTTAACCCTGCCTTTACGACCTTGGCACTACCGTCCGCCTGTCAGCGAAGTCCCTCGCTGTGCCCAGATGCTGTCGACGGAGTGCCAACGTGCAGGACATCTTTCGCAACCTCGGAGTGACCCGGCTGCTGATCATTGCCGGTATCACGCTCTCGGTCGTTGCCTTCTTCGTCTTCCTTGCCAGCCGTGTGGCGAAACCGGACATGGCGCTGCTCTACAAGGATCTGGAGTCCCGCGACGCCGGCAGCATCGTCGGCATCCTGGAAAGCCGCCAGATCCCGTTCGAGCTGCGCGGCGACGGCACCGAGATCTACGTCCCGCGTGATCAGGTTGCCCGGATGCGCATGGCCGCAGCCGAGGAAGGCCTGCCGCTCGGCGGTTCCGTCGGCTACGAGATCTTCGACAATACGGATTCACTGGGCACCACCAGCTTCGTGCAGAACGTCAACCTGCTGCGCGCGCTGGAGGGTGAACTGGCGCGGACCATCTCCTCCCTCGACGGGGTCGAGGCCGCGCGGGTGCATCTGGTGCTGCCGAAGCGTGAGGTCTTTGCCCGTCAGACGCAGCAGCCCAGCGCCTCCATCATGTTGAAGACCCGCGGCAACCTGGGCCGCGACCGGGTCGCCGCAGTGCAGAACCTCGCCGCTGCGGCCGTGCCGGGGCTGGAGCCGGGCCGCGTGTCCGTCGTCGACAGCCGCGGCAACCTGCTTTCCCGCGCGCTGGAGGATGGCGATGACCCGCTCACCGCCCCCACGGCCCTGCAGGAACTGCGGCAGGGGCATGAACGCCGCATCAAGCGCGCCGTCGAGACCCTGCTGGAACAGACCATTGGCGCAGGCCGGGTCCGGGCGGAGGTTGCGGCGGAGATCGACTATGACCGCGTGACGACCAATCGGGAGAGCTATGACCCGGACAGCCAGGTCGTCCGCTCGACGCAGATTCGGGAGGAACGCTCCAACTCCTCCGAAGGCAATCAGCAGGATGCAGTAACCGTTGCCACCAATCTTCCGGGCCAGAACGGCGCGCTGGGCGGTTCGGACAGGATCTCCACGTCTGATGAATCGACGGAGGAAACCGTCAATTACGAGATCACCCGCGAAACCACGACCCAGGTGCGGGAGGCCGGCGTGCTGCGCCGGATCTCCGTCGCCGTGCTGGTCGATGGCGTCTACGAGCCGAACGCGGAAGGGGTCGCGGAATATCGCCCCCGGACGGAGGACGAGATCGAGGAACTGACCCGTCTGGTCCAGTCGGCCGTGGGCTACGACGAGGATCGCGGTGACAGCGTCACGATCAGCAACCTTCGTTTCGCCGACATAGAAACGTCATTCGAGGCTGCTGATCCCGAATTCGCCGTGGCCGGCTTCACCAAGTCGGAGATCATGCGGATCGCCGAGATCCTGATCCTCGGCATCGTGGCGCTGCTGGTGATGCTGCTGGTCGTTCGCCCGATGCTGAACCGTGTCCTGAGTGCCGGGAACCTCGATGTCGGATCCGATTCCATCGCCCTGGCAGGCGCTGGCGGGATGGGCGGGGGACAGGCCCGTATCGGAAGTGGCGGCGGCGGTGACTATGCCATCGGCAGTGATGGATCAGGCGGAATGCCTGCCCTGCCCGACAGCCGCCCCTCTGCCCCGGCGATGCCCGAAAGGGAATCATCCATCGACATCAACCAGGTCGAGGGCCGGGTGAAGGAATCCTCGCTGAACAAGATCTCCGAGATCGTCAACAAGCACCCTGAAGAGGCCGTCGCGATCCTTCGCACATGGCTCTATCAGGACCGCTGAGCAGGAAACGGGACAGGACAATGGCAGTTCTCGACTATCGCAACCTTTCCGGCTCCCAGAAGGCCGCGATCATGATCCTCTCGCTTTCCGACGAGAGCCTGGCACCCCTTTGGGAGATGCTGGACGACGAGGAAGTGAAGGAAATCTCCCAGACCATGGCCAACCTCGGCTCGGTGACATCTGAGACCGTGGAGCGGCTGTTCGTCGATTTCGCCAACCAGATGTCCGCCGGCGGGTCGCTGGTGGGCAGCTTCGAGAGCGCGGAGCGGCTGCTTGGCAAGTCCCTGCCCCGCGAGCGCGTCGAGCAGATCATGGAAGACATTCGTGGTCCCGCCGGTCGCACCATGTGGGACAAGCTGGGCAACGTGAACGAGACCGTTCTCGCCAACTACCTGAAGAATGAATATCCGCAGACCGTCGCGGTGGTCCTGGCCAAGATCAAGCCCGATCATGCCTCCCGCGTGCTCGCCGCCCTGCCGGAGGATTTCGCGCTGGAAGTGGTGGCGCGGATGCTGCGCATGGAATCAGTGCAGAAGGACGTGCTCGACAAGGTCGAGGAAACCCTGCGCATCGAGTTCATGAACAACCTGGCACGCACCAACCGCCGCGACAGCCACGAGATGATGGCCGAGATCTTCAACAATCTGGATCGCCAGACGGAGAACCGCTTCGTCTCCGCGCTGGAGGAACGCAACCGCGACTCGGCGGAGCGCATCAAGGCGCTGATGTTCACGTTCGAGGATCTCTCGAAGCTGGATCCGGCAGGTGTTCAGACCCTGCTGCGCGTCGTGGACAAGGACAAGCTGGGCATGGCGCTGAAGGGTGCCTCCGACACGCTGCGCGATCTCTTCTTCTCCAACATGTCGGAACGCGCGGCGAAGATCCTGCGCGAGGACATGGAGGCCATGGGCCCCGTGCGGCTGCGTGACGTGGAAGCCGCCCAGATGGAGATGGTGAATGCCGCCAAGGATCTCGCCCAGAAGGGCGACATCATGATGGCGGATAACAAGGGCGACGACGAGTTGGTGTACTGACGTGGCTGAAAAATTCCTCTTCGATCATGATTTCGACACCGGTGGCAGCGTTCTGCGCAAGCGCCAGAAGGCGGAGGTCTACGAGGCCGCCGACCTGGACGCCGCACGCGCCGAGGCCATGGCGGAGGGCGAGCAGCGCGGTCGCCAGCTTGCAGGGCAGGAAGTGGAGGCCTCGGCCTCCGCGACACTCGGCATGATCGCCAGCGGCATCGACGAATGCCGGATGGCCCTGGGCGACATCGAGGCCCGTCAGGCGAAGGAAGCCGCGCGGGTCGGTGTTGCCATCGGCAGGCGTCTCGCGGAGACCCTGATCACCCGCTTTCCGGAGCGGGAGATCGAGAGCCTGGTGACCAGTTGCCTGAAGGAACTGCGCGACGAACCCCGCCTGGTGGTTCGCACATCCGAGACCGTGGCGGACAACCTGCGCGACCGGATCGACCAGATGGCGACGGGTGCCGGGTTTGCCGGACGGGTGGTGCTGCTGCCCGATGACACGATGGGACCCCAGGACGCACGCGTCGAATGGGCCGACGGCGGCGCCAGCCGCGACCACGCCGCAACCGAGGCCGCGATTGCCGAGGCCGTGGACCGTTTCCTTGACGAGAACGAACGCCAGAACGGCGGAATGGAGTAATTCGAGATGGCCGACGAAACCAACCTCGACCTGAATGAGATCAAGGACGAAGCCAATACCGGCACCGCTGTCACGACCACCAGTGGCGATGACGATGATGATGATATTTCCCGTACTGCCAGTGATCTGGAGACTGTCTTTGACATTCC
The DNA here is from genome assembly GCA_021604565.1 of Minwuia thermotolerans. Classification (GTDB taxonomy): domain Bacteria; phylum Pseudomonadota; class Alphaproteobacteria; order Minwuiales; family Minwuiaceae; genus Minwuia; species Minwuia thermotolerans_A. Next base: position 6,434 of record BQJF01000137.1, read on the forward strand.
GGTTCAGGTTTCGGCAGTGCTTGGCCGGTCCCGCATGCAGGTCAGTCAGCTGATGCGCATCAACAAGGGCGCGGTCGTCGAACTGGACCGGAAGGTCGGTGAGGCCATCGACATCTACGTCAACAACCGCCTCGTCGCGCGTGGCGAGGTCGTGGTCGTTGATGATCGTCTGGGCGTGACCATGACGGAAATCATCAAGGGCAATCGGGGCTGATCCGGGGAGCTGCTGCACATGTTTGCACGCTTTGACTTTGCAACGCTGATCGGCCTGGTGGCGAGTGTCCTCGTGGTGGGCAGCGTGATCTGGCTGGGGGATGGTTTCAGGGCTTTCCTGAACCTGCCGTCCCTGCTGATCGTGTTTGGCGGCACGCTGGCCGTCACCCTGATCAGCTATCCGCTCCGCGATGTCCTGCGTGCACTGCCAGCCGTTCTCTCGATCATGTTTCGTCGCCTGCGCGACCCCTCCGAAGCCGCGATGCTGGCCGTGAGGCTGGCGGACGAGGCCCGTCGTCACGGTCACCTGGCCCTGCCCGCGCGTCTGCAGCGGGAGCGGAACGAGCCGTTCCTGCGCAAGGCCATACAGCTTGTCGTCGATGACACGCCGACGCAGGAGATCGAGCGCATTCTCAGCAATGATGTCGGTTCCCAGGTGCAGCGGGAGAAGCTGAGTGCCGCGGTCCTGCACCGCGCGGGCGAGATCGCCCCGGCCATGGGCCTGATCGGCACCCTGCTGGGACTTGTCCAGATGCTCGGCCGCCTCGACAACCCGACCGAGATCGGTCCGGCGATGGCGCTGGCCCTGCTGACCACCCTCTATGGCGCGATCCTGGCCAACATGGTCCTGCATCCGCTCGCCACCAAGCTGGAGCATCACGCGGAGGAGGAGGCAACGCTGAACCGCCTCTATGCCGCCGCCGCCCGCTCCATCAGTTGCAAGGAAAACCCGCGCCACCTCGAGGCGCTGATCAACAGCCTGCTGCCGCCGCTGAAACGCGTCCGCTACTACGCAGCCTGACGCTCAAAGGAGAATACCAGATGAGACTTCTGATCGTCGGTCCCCTGTCCGGACAGTTCGGTGCAGCCAGCAAGATCGCCATCCAGAATGGTGCCAAGGTGGCCCATGTGAACACGGTAAGTGACGCACTGGTGCAGCTTCGCGCCGGACGTGGCGCGGA
>BQJF01000138.1 GCA_021604565.1 Minwuia thermotolerans
TGACCGTCGCGGTGACGATGGCGGCGGCGCTGCGGGTGAGGGGGAAGGTGAAGGCGAAGGCGACGCCGAGGGTGAAGGCGAGGGCGAAGCCGCGGCTGAAGGCGAAGGTGAGGAAGAGGGCGAAGGCGAGGAAGAGGAAGAGACCGAAGGCGACGGCGAGGAAGAGGATGCTGCTGCCGAAGGTGACGGCGGCGAGGGCGACGGTGGCGAAGGCGAGGCCGCCCCGGAAGGTGGCCCTGCGGAAGGTGAAGGCGGTGGCGCAGCCGAGGGCGAAGGCGGCGGTGGTGAAGGCGGCGAAGGCGACGGCGCGCCGGAGGGCGAGGCTGGCGCCGAAGGTGAAGGCGACGGCGGACCAGAGGAAGGCGCGGCACCGGAAGGCGATGGGGGCGCTGAGGACGGCGGTGCGACCGAAGGCGAATCCGGTGCTGGTGACGGTGCGGCGGCCGATGGCGGCGATGCTGGCCCTGACGGTGGCGGCGCAGCAGACGGTGGCACAGCAGACGGTGGCCAGGCAGATGGTGGTGCCGCCGATGGCGGTGCCGGAGATTCAGGTGGCCAGGCAGACTCCGGTGGCGAAGCGGGTTCCGGCGGACAGGCCGACGGCGGTGGTGGCGGGCAGCCGGACGGCGGCGCGGCGCCCGCGTCAGGCAGCCCCTCGACGGGCACAGGCACCAGCGGGGCCAACACAGGCGGCACGCAAAGCGGTGGCGACAATCAGGCTGCAGGTGGAACCGGAAGTCTTCTTGCTTCGACCGCACCACCGCCAACAACGACCGCACCTCAGACCAACACAACAGCACCGACCCAGGGTACGGGTTCACAGAACGACGAACCGCCGCCGTTTCAGACCATCAACCGTGGTGGTGGCAACGACGTCATAGCCGGAACCGGCGGCGCGGACTCGATCAATGGCGGCGGCGGCGACGACACGGTTCAGGCGCTGGGCGGCAACGACACGGTGCTGGGCGGGACCGGTGCCGACAGCATCGACGGTGGCGCGGGCAATGACATTGTCCAGGGTGGCACCGGCGGCGACCGGCTGACCGGCGGCACCGGCAATGATGCTCTCGACGGCGGCGAAGGCAACGACACGCTGCTGGCCGATGCCGGATCGGATGCCCTGACCGGCGGTGCAGGCCAGGATGCCGTCAGCTTCGCGAATGCCACGACCGGTGTCGACGTCAGCCTTGCCAATACCACCGTCAGCGACGGTTTCGGCGGGAGCGATACCCTGCAGGGCATCGAGTCCGTCATCGGCTCCAGCCACGGCGACCGGTTGGCAGGCAACGATGGTGACAACAGCCTCTCCGGCGGCGCGGGCAATGACACGATCGTTGGCGGCAGCGGTTTAGGCAATGACACGCTGGATGGCGGCGCGGGCACCGACACGGCCACCTTCACCAGCACGTCCAATGGCATTTCCGTCGATCTCGCGGCGGGTACCGCGCAGTCGAACGGTGAGACCGACGAGATCGGCACCGACAGCATTTCCGGCATCGAGAACGTGATCGCCGGATCGGGCAACGACAGCCTGACCGGCGATGCCAATGCCAACAGCCTGTCCGGTCTGGCAGGCAATGACACGCTTTCCGGTGGTGCGGGCAACGACACGCTTGATGGCGGCGCGGGCAGCGATACCGCGAGTTTCGCCGCGACGACGGCTGGTGTCGCCGCAAGCCTGGCAACAGGCACGGCGGCATCGATCAATGCCCAGACGGACGAGATCGGGGCCGACACACTGATCGGCATCGAGAACCTTGTCGGCGGCGCGGGCGCGGATGTTCTGGTGGGCGACGGTTCCGCCAACGTCATCGAAGGCGGTGGTGGCACCGACCTGATCGACGCCGGTGCGGGCAACGACAGCATCATTGGCGGTGCCGGTGATGATTCCCTGTTCGACAATGCCGGCAACGACACCTTTGTCGGCGGCGACGGGATCGACCTGATCGAATTCGGCGCGGCCACGGGTCCGGTCGTGCTGGACCTTGCGGCGGGTACGGCCACCTCGACCAACGGCACGGAAAGCCTGAGCGGGATCGAGCAGGTCAATCTGACGGATGCGGCAGACACGGCGTCAGGCAGCGCGGCGGATGAACTGCTGAACGGCTTCGCGGGCGGGGACAGCCTGGACGGCGCCGGGGGAGCAGACACGCTGGTCGGCGGCGACGGCGCGGACCGGATTGCCGGGGGCACCGGCGACGACCAGCTTTTCGGCGGCAACGACAGCGACACGATTTCCGGCGGCGACGGGGCCGACGTGGTTTCCGGCAACGCGGGCGATGATGTTCTGGACGGTGGTGCGGGCAATGACACGCTGGCAGGCGGCGACGGCACCGACCGCGCCGATTTCTCCGGCGTGGCCGTCAGTATCACCGTCAACCTGACAACCGGCGTGGCCCAGGCCTCCGACGGATCGGACGCCATCGGCACGGACAGCCTGACCGGCGTCGAGGACGTGACGACCGGCATCGGCAATGATCAGGTGACCGGCGACGGCTCGGCCAACAGCATCGCGACGGGCGACGGCGCGGATACGCTGACGGGCGGGGCGGGTTCCGACAGCCTTTCCGCAGGCGACGGCACGGACCTTCTGGACTATTCGGCAGACGGTGGCGCATCGGGTGTCAATGTCGACCTCCGGGCAGGCCTGGCAACCGACAGCCACGGAACAACGGATACACTGAGCGGCTTCGAACAGGTCACGGGAACAGCCGCCGCGGATACGCTGGCCGGCGACAGCTCCGATACCACCCTGACCGGCGGCGCAGGCGCCGACCGCTTCGTGATCCGCGACGGGGACGGCAACACCACGGTCACCGATTTCGCCCCCGGTTCAGGCGGCGGCGAGCAGATCGACCTCACCGCCTTCGGCTTTGCCGACATCACCGACATCCAGGCCGCCGCGACCGAGCTGAATGGCGACACGGTCATCCAGTTGAACGAGACCCAGTCGCTGACGCTGCAGAACGTCGCGATCGCCGAACTTGTCGCAGATGACTTCACCGATCTCGGCAATGCCCAGCCTGTCGCCGCCGATGACACAGGTGCGGTGGATGAGGACAGCGCCGTCACCATCGATCTGCTGGCCAACGACGCCGACCCGGATGCCGGCGACGCCCTGTCAGTGGTTGCCGTCGATGCCGTTTCTCAAGGCGGTGCCCTGATCTCCGACAATGGCGACGGCACCGTCAGCTACGACACGAACGGCGCGTTCGAGACACTTGCTGCCGGCGTCACCGCACAGGACAGCTTCAGCTACACCATCTCCGATGGCGCTGGCGGCACGGACACCGCGACGGTCACCGTCACCGTCACCGGCGTCAACGACGCACCGGTCGCTGTGGCGGATACGGCGACGACCGACGAGGACACGCCCGTCTCCATCGACGTACTGGCCAACGACAGCGATATCGACGGCGACGCCCTCGGCGTTGCTGCGGTTTCCCAGGGCGCGAATGGCACGGTCACCATCGACGCCGAAACCGGCCAGGTGATCTATACGCCGAACGCGGACTTCAACGGCACGGACTCGTTCACCTACACCGTCAGCGACAATGGCAGCGGCGGCAGCGGCGGTGTGGTCACCAACGGTGATTTCGCAGACGGCGGCTCCGACTGGACGACGCTCGGCAGTGTGAGCTTTGGTGGCGAGATCGCGACCATGGTCTCCAGCGGCGGCACGGATGCGGAGATCGAGGCATTTCTCGGCATCGCCTCTGGCTCTCTCGATGCCGCGCTGACTGCCGCCGTTGGTTCCGCGCAGAACGCCACCGACGGGTCGGCGTTGCTGGCCGACACACCGCTAGTCCTGGCACAGGCAGCGACTCTCTCGTTCGATTTCTCGATTTCCGGCAACGACCTGGGCAGCAGCTTCAACGACGCGGGCTTCCTGATCATCGACGATCAGGTGCACGTGATCACGGAGACCCAGTCCGGTGTCACCAGTGGCAATTTCGAGATCGAGGTCGCTGCCGGCACGCACACGATCGGCTTCGCCGCCATGAACGAAGGCGACACGATCGTCGATCTGACCCTGACGATCGACAATATCCTGATTGACGGCGGTGTCAGCGCCGACACGGAGACCGTCACGGTCACCGTCAATGCGGTGAACGATGCCCCGGTCGCTGTCGCGGATACCATCGCGACCGACGAAGACACCCCCGTCGCCATCGACGTGCTGGCCAATGACTCGGACGTGGACGGCGACGCCCTCACCGTCTCCGCCGTCACGCAGGGTGCGAACGGCGCCGTCGCCATCGACGCCGAGACTGGCCAGGTCACCTACACGCCGGACGCCGACTTCAACGGCGACGATTCCTTCACCTACACCGTCTCCGATGGGAACGGCGGGACTGACACCTCGACGGTCACAGTTACCGTAAATGCCGTGAACGATGCGCCGGTCGCTGTCGCAGATACCATCACGACCGACGAGGACACACCCGTCGCCATCGACGTGCTGGCCAACGACTCGGACGTGGATGGAGACGCACTCACCGTCTCCGCCGTCACGCAGGGTGCGAACGGCGCCGTCGCCATCGACGCCGAGACCGGACAGGTCAACTACACACCGGGTGCCGATTTCAACGGCGAGGACACGTTCACCTACACCGTCTCCGACGGCAATGGCGGCACCGACACCGAGACCGTGACGGTCACCGTAAATGCCGTGAACGATGCCCCCGTCGCGGTCGCGGACACCATCGCGACCGATGAGGACACGCCGGTTTCCATCGACGTGCTGGCCAACGACAGCGACGTGGATGGTGACACTCTCACCGTCTCCGACGTCACCCAGGGCGCCAACGGCGCGGTCGCCATCAATGCCGAGACCGGCCAGGTCACCTACACGCCCGACGCCGATTTCAACGGCGAGGATTCCTTCACCTACACCGTCTCCGACGGCAACGGCGGAACCGACACCGAGAGTGTGACGGTCACCGTAAATGCCGTGAACGATGCCCCCGTCGCGGTCGCAGACATCATTGCGACCGACGAGGACACGCCGGTCAGCATCGACGTGCTGGCCAATGACTTGGATGTGGATGGCGACGCCCTCACCGTCTCCGACGTCACCCAGGGCGCCAACGGTGCGGTGGCCATCGACGCCGAGACCGGCGAAGTCACCTATACGCCAGACGCCAACTTCAACGGCGAGGACACGTTCACCTACACCGTCTCCGACGGCAACGGCGGCACCGACACCGAGACCGTCACGGTCACCGTCAACGCGGTGAATGATGCACCAGTCGCGATCGCGGACACCATCGCGACCGACGAGGATACGCCTGTCAGCATCGACGTGCTGGCCAATGACAGCGATATTGACGGCGACGCGCTCACGGTCTCTGCAGTCACCCAGGGTGCCAACGGTGCGGTTGCCATCGACGCACAGACCGGACAAGTTATCTACACTCCGGACGCCGACTTCAACGGCGAGGACACGTTCAACTACACAGTCTCCGACGACAACGGTGGTACTGATACGCAAACTGTGACCGTCACCGTTAACCCGGTAAACGATGCTCCTGTTCTCGTATTTTCAACCGTCGCACTCGACACAACGCCAATCGAACTCTCGGCAGTTGAGTCAGGCATAGGCGGCTTCGTCATCAATGGCGTGTCTGAGGGTGACGAATCAGGCAGATCTGTCAGTGGAGCGGGGGATGTCAATGGTGACGGCTTAGAAGACGTGATCGTCGGTGCCCGTCTGGACGATCCAAATGGCTCCAACTCGGGCGCTAGTTTTGTTGTCTTCGGCAAGGCCGATACCCTGGCGGTCGAGCTTTCGGATATCGATGCAGGAATCGGCGGCTTTGTCATAAACGGTGCTTCTGAGGAAGACCGTTCCGGGATTTCAGTAAGCGACGCAGGGGACGTCAATGGCGACGGGTTGGATGACCTGATCGTCGGAGCATCAGGCGCCAGTCCGAATGGTACAGCGTCCGGTGCGAGCTTCGTGGTCTTTGGCAAGGCAAATGGCGGTGCCATCGAACTGTCCGCCGTACAGGCGGGTTCGGGTGGATTCGTTATCAACGGAGACTCGGTCGGCGACAACGCAGGGGGTGCGGTCAGCGGTGCCGGCGATGTCAACGGCGATGGCCTGGATGATCTGATCATCGGTGCAATCGAAGATAATTCGAATGGCAGGAGTTCCGGATCGAGCTTTGTTGTCTTCGGCAAGGCCGATAGTACGGCTGTAGAACTGTCCACCGTGGAGGCCGGGATTGGCGGCTTCATCATCAAAGGTGCTTCGGCCAATGATGAACTTGGCTACTCGGTCAGCGGTGCCGGGGATGTCAACGGTGACGGACTGGACGATCTTTTTGTCTCTGCCATGAACGCGGATCCGAATGGCGAACTATCTGGTGCGAGCTACGTGGTCTTCGGCAAGACGGATGGAAACGTTGTTGAGCTGTCTCAACTCGAACTGGACGGCAATGATACAGGTTTCGTAATCAACGGCGTTTCTGCTCGCGATTTCTCTGGCCGATCTCTCAGCAACGCAGGCGATGTCAACGGTGATGGTCTGGATGATCTGATTGTTGGAGCTCCCGAAGATGCCCCAAATGGCCAGTATTCAGGTGCCAGTTTCGTTGTCTTCGGCAAGGCGGACGGCACGGCGGTCGAACTCTCGGCGGTCGAGGCTGGTATCGGTGGTTTTGTTATCAATGGGGTCTCGGCCGGTGACAGCTCCGGAATTTCGGTAGGCAGCGTTGGTGACATCAACGGCGATGGCCTGGATGATCTGATCGTCGGCGCTCGACGAGACGACCCGAACAACAGCGACTCCGGTGCCAGTTTTGTTGTCTTCGGTAAGCTTGACGGTGCTGCTGTCGAACTCTCGGCCGTCGAGGCTGGTATCGGTGGCTTCGTCATAAATGGTGCCAGCGGTTCTGATCGTTCCGGCAGTTCGGTAAGCGGTGCAGGCGATGTGAATGGAGACGGCCTGAATGACCTGATTATCGGGGCGCCTAAGGCCAATTCACCGGGCTTCGTCTCTGTAGACGCAGGAGCCAGTTACGTTGTCTTTGCACCGGGTGTCTTGAGCGTTGAGACTGACCTGAGCAAAGTCGCAACCATCAGCGTTGATGAAGATAACCAGCTACTCGTGACTGGACTGAGTATCCAGGATGTCGATGTTGCCGAAGGTACGGGTGACGTCGAGATCGTGCTGTCAGTCTCCAGCGGCACGATCAATGTGACCAATACACGCCCGACGGTTCTCGGCAACAGCACGGACACGCTGACTGTGACCGGTTCGCTGGAGGATGTGAATGCCGCAATTTCGCGCCTGACCTATTCACCTGATGCCGACTTCAACGGAACCGACACCTTGCAGGTCACCGTGTCTGACCTGGGCAATACCGGTGCTG
>BQJF01000139.1 GCA_021604565.1 Minwuia thermotolerans
CAGACAAAGAAAAGGGGCCGTCGGACATGCCGACGACCCCCGATCCTTGAGGCTTGGTTCAGCCGTTCCGATCAGGAACCGGAACCGACGGAGCCGTCGATGATGTCACCGAAACGCTCCCAGCCTTCGCCCTTCAGGCGCTGCAGCTGCCACTGCTCGATCGGGAAGAAATCCGTCGCGCTGGTGTTGATGGTGATACCCGGCAGCAGCATCGGCGCGCGATAGTTCTTCAGGTTCGCGGCCTGAGCCATGATGTTCTCCCGGCTCAGGTCGTCACCGGCCTGCTCCAGGGCCTTCACCAGGGTATGGCAGACCGACCAGCCATAGGCCGTGAAGGCATCGGTCTTGTCGCCGTCCGGATAGTACTCGTCCATCCAGGCGTTCCATGCCTTGTACTCGTCATGTGTCTGCCATTCCGGATCGGTCGGATCCATCAGGTAGGCGGCTGAGATCATGCCCTGGCCCTTCTCGAAGCCAGCCTTTGAAACAACCGAGCCAATCGAGTTGGACACGGAGTTCAGCAGGTGCAGCGGAGCCCAGTTGAGCTCGAAGTTCTTCGCGATCGCCTGCGCAGCGAACTTCGGCGTGGTCACGTTGTAGAACGTGTCGGCACCGGAGTTCTTGATGTTCACGATCTGCGAATCGATCGTCGGGTCGGTGACCTCGAAGGACTCACGCGCAACGATCATCGATCCGGCCTTGTCGCCCAGACCATTCTCCAGCCCGTGCACGTAATCCTTACCGTAGTCGTCATTCTGGTAGAGGATACCGATCTTGGCGGTCGGCTGCGTCGCCAGCACGTAGCGGGCATACACGACACCTTCAGACTGGTAGTTCGGCTGCCAGCCCATGGTCCACGGGAAGTTCTTCGGATCGCCCCACTTCGTGGCACCGGTCGCGACGAACAGCTGCGGGACCTTCTTCTTGTTCATATAGGTATGAACAGCGGAATTGGTCGGCGTGCCCAGAGCCTGGAACACGAACGCGACCTTCTCGCGCTCGACCAGCTTGCGGGTCTGTTCAACCGTACGCGGCGGGCTGTAGCCATCATCGACCGAGATGAAGTTGATCTGGCGACCGTTGACGCCACCTTCACCATTGAACTTGTCGAAGCAGGCGCCAACGGACTTGCCGATGGAGCTGTAGGCAGCAGCCGGACCGGAATACGGGTTGGTATTGCCGATCTTGATTTCCTTGGCGGTGACACCGGGCGCGTTGCGCGCTTCGGCGGCACCCATGGCAACGGCCAGCGCAGCCGCGGATACCATGGTTGTTGTGAGCAGTTTCATATCTGTCTCCTCTGTTGCACGTCGGGCTTGTTACTGTCCAATGGTCCCGGCCCGTACCGGACCATCGGTTAGCTGAATGCGGTGATCCTAGCGCCTGGTGCTGATCTTATGCACCAAAATCTGCGCGAGGCCGGCTGCCCCCATCGGCATCACGTAGACCGTGAAGATCAGGAACAGACCATAGATCAGGCCAGTGAGACCCTGAGGGTTGTTGATGTAATTCTCAAGGCTCGAGGCAACCAGATCCGCGAAATTCGGTATCTCCAGAACGAACCAGCCACCGAAGATGGCACCGAACAGGCTGGCAATGCCGCCAACCACACCGCCGACCAGGAACTTGATGGCCTCCGCAAAGGTGAAACTCTCCGGGGCCAGATACTCGTCCATGATCGCGAACAGCGAACCGGCAACACCGGTATACATGGCGCTGACACCGAAGGCGGCCGACTTGAAGATGGACGTGTTGATGCCCATCGTCTTCGCCGACAGAGGGTTGTCACGGATCGCGATCAGGGCACGGCCGGTGCGCGAATGCACCAGATTCCAGGCACCCGCGAACATGATCACGGCCACGAGTGCGGTGAACATGTACTTCCAGCGGTCAACCGAAAGCTCCTCACCCGTGATCGACATGACGATGCCATCCACCCAGGCTGGCGGATACGGCGTGTCGAGCACGATGCCCTGCACGCCACCGGTCAGATGCGCAATGCCGTCATACTTCAGCAACTGCGGCGTCGCGATGGCAAGCGCGAATGTCGCCAGCGCCAGGAACAGGCCATCCAGGCGCAGGGCCGGGAGGCCGAACAGGAAACCCGCGACGAAGCAGACCGCCGCCGCCGGGATGATGGTGGTCCAGTAGGGCATGCCCAACTGGTCCATCATGATCGCCGTCGAATAGGCTCCCACCGCGAAGAAGGCACTGTGGCCGAGCGAGAACTGGCCGTTGAACCCGGTAAGCAGGTTCAGTCCCAGAACCGCCAGCATGTACATCAGGATCTTGCCGAATTCGTAGATGTCATAGCCGTCATAGACCATGGGCAGCACGACGATTGCGGCAAGCAGGGCATAGAGCCCGACCTTCTCCAGCAACGGCAGCGGGACACCCAGGACGATGACTCGGTCCTTGGGGTTCTGGTTCAGGAATGCCGGGACGTTTCCGGCCACGTTCGAGCTTGCCATGATCAGACCCTCTTCACGACCACGCGACCGAGCAGGCCGGCGGGCTTGACCAAAAGGACAACGATGATCAGCACCAGAGCAACCGTCAGCTTGAGCTGGCTGCCGACAACGAAGGTACCCATCCAGTTTTCGAGAATGCCGACCAGGAACCCGCCCAGAACGGCACCCAGCGGGCTGGTAAGGCCACCGACAACCGCACCGGCGAAGCCGTACAGCAGGGTACCCAGCATCATGTCAGGCGTCAGGAAGGTGATCGGCGCGATCAGCATCCCGGCAACCGACCCGACGGCTGCGGCAAGACCCCAGCCGAGAGCCAGCATGAAGCCAACCCGAATGCCGACGAGGCGTGCCGACTCAGGTGCGGCGGCTGCCGCACGCATGGCCAGTCCGATCGGCGTGTAGCGGAAGAACGCATAGATCATGGCCAGCATGATCAGCGTCACCGCGACCATCCCCGCTCGATGCGCACTTATCACTCCGTCAATCAGCGCCGTATGGCCGAACGGGGTCTCGAACTGCTTCGGCGTGAAGTCGAACAGGAAGCCCGCCAGGCTGTTGAACATCGAGAACAGCGCGATGAAGACGATGATGTGACTCAGTACCGGTGCGTCGCTGATCGGCGCGAAGACGATCCGTTCGATCGCGGCACCACCGATGAAGGAAACGATGATACAGACCACGAAGGCGATCCAGAACGGCAGGCCGAGGCCCGCATCGTCCATCAGGTACCAGGCGATATAGGTGGAAAACATGGCCATCTCGCCCTGGGCGAAATTGAAATGGTCGATGGCCTGATAGATCATGACGACAGCAAGGGCGAGACAGGCGTAGATCGCGCCTGAAGCAAGTCCGCTGACCGTCTGTTCGATGAAAAGATCCATGTCCGGATTGCCCCGTCAGTAGCCGAGATAGGATTTGCGAACCTGCTCGTCGTCCATGATCTTGTCCGCGGGACCAGTCATGGCAACGTTGCCGGTTTCGAGAAGATAGGCGTCCTTCGAGATGGCGAGCGCCAGGTTGGCGTTCTGCTCGACGACCAGCATCGACACGCCTTCGTCCTTGTTGATCCGGCCAAGGATCTTGAACAGTTCCTCGGTGATGATCGGCGCGAGACCGAACGATGGTTCGTCCAGCAACATGATCCTCGGACGCAGCATCAGCGCCCTGCCGACCGCCAGCATCTGCTGCTCGCCGCCCGAAAGCGTACCGGCCTGCTGGTTGCGACGCTCCTTCAGACGCGGGAAGTAGTGGTAGACCCGCTCGTAATCCTTCTCGATCTCCTTGTCGCGCCGGGTGAATGCGCCAAGGCGGAGATTTTCCTCCGTCGAGACCCGGACGAACGTGCCCCGCCCTTCAGGGACGTGCGCAATCTTGTGGCGTGCGACGATAGCCTCGGTCGACATGCCGATAACGTTCTCACCCTCGACGGTGATCGAGCCACCGGTCTTCACCATGCCGCAGATCGCGCGCAGCGTGGTCGTCTTGCCGGCGCCATTGGCACCGAGGACGGCGGTGATCTCGCCTTCTTCGAGTTCCATATCGAAGCCGTGAAGCGCCTCGATCTGGCCGTAATAGGCCTTGAGCCCCTTGATCTCCAGCAATGCCATCAGTGACCAGTCCCCAGATAGGCCCGGATCACTTCCGGGTCGTTCTGCACTTCCTCGGGCGTGCCCTCGGAAATCTTCTTGCCGAAATCGATGGCCACCACCTTGTCGGAGATGCTCATCACCAGTCCCATGTGATGCTCGACCAGCAGCACGGTCATGCCACGCTCGTCGCGGATCTGCTGGATGACCTTGCCCAGCTCCTCCAGCTCGTCATGGTTCAGGCCACCGGCAGGTTCGTCCATCAGCAGCAGCTCCGGCTCCGACGCCAGCGCGCGGGCCAGCTCGACCCGCTTCTGCGTACCGAAGGGCAGACCACCGACCACGGTGTGGGCGACATCACCCAGACCCAGGTAGTCGATCAGTTCGGCACTGCTCTCACGCAGCCTGCGTTCCTCGCGGCCACGCCAGGGCAGGCGCAGCGCGTTGGACATGAAATCGCTGCCGGACGCCGAGTGGGCACCGACCATGACGTTCTCCAGAACCGACATGGTGCTGAACAGCGCCAGGTTCTGGAACGTGCGGCCAATGCCGATCTGGGCGATATGGTGCGGCGGGCTCTGCAGGATCGTCTTGCCCTTGAACCTGATGTCCCCATCGGTCGGGACATAGAGGCGGCTGAGGCAATTGAAGAGGGTGGTCTTGCCAGCCCCGTTCGGGCCGATAAGGCCGACGATCTTGCCCTCCGGCATGGTGAACGAAACACCGTCCAGGGCAACAATGCCCCCGAACCGTACCTGCACACCTTCAACTTCGAGAATTTCCGTGCTCATCGCCACACTCCGGTGACGGTGCACGATCGCGTCGCATTTCGGCGCAATCGCTTGCCTCCCTTGATCCCACCACGTCCGGTCTTGATGCCGGTCCGAACCAGTTTCTTCCGAATTCGGTATCCGTCGATACTTTCCGGTACACTGCACTGGCCCGCTTTAATAGCAAGGAAAGTCCGGTCGTCAAGCATTGTCCCGGTGGCGCGATTGCGGATTGTGCATGTTGTCCGCCCGCGCAGGCGCGCCTATTGTGCCGCCATATCAGATCATACCGGGAGGGATCACATGCGCAGCATGCAGTTTGACGAATACGGGGCGGAACTGAAGGAATTCACCTACGACGCGCCGACACCACAGGGTGCGGAAGTTCTGGTGAAGATCGAAGCCTGCGGCGTCTGCCACTCCGACATTCATCTGCATGAGGGCTACTTCGACATGGGCGGCGGCAACAAGGCCGACGTGACCCGTGGGCGGAAGCTTCCCTTCACGCTCGGTCACGAAATCGTTGGCGAGGTCGCCGCGGTCGGTCCGGACGCCAGGGGCGTGTCCGTGGGCGACAAGCGAATCGTCTACCCCTGGATCGGCTGCATGGACTGCCCGACCTGCAATGGCGGCAATACACAGCTCTGCGCCTCGCCCCGTAACCTCGGTGTCCAGGTTGACGGCGGCTATTCCACCCATGTGATGGTGCCGGATGTGCAGTTCCTGTTCGACTATGACGGTGTCCCGACCGGGCTGGCCGCGACCTACGCATGCTCCGGCATCACCGCCTACGGCGCGCTGATGAAGGTCAAGGATGCGGCGGAGGCTGGCGGTTTCGTCGGAATCATCGGCGCCGGCGGTGTCGGCATGGCGGGCCTGATGATCGCCATGGCCGCGATCAAGGCCAAGACCATCGTCTTCGACATCGACCAGGCGAAACTGGATGCCGCCACTGCGGCCGGTGCCGACTACGTGTTCAATCCGGCGGACCCAGCGACTCGCAAGGAAGTGGCGAAGCTGACGGGCGGCGGCCTGCCCGGTGCCGTGGATTTCGTCGGCTCCGACAAGACAGCCACCTTCGGCGTCACCTCGCTGGGGGCCAGCGGCGTGCTGGCGATCGTCGGCCTGTTCGGCGGCGCCCTGACGGTTCCCGTCCCGCTGTTCGCGTTCAAGAACATCACCGTGCGCGGTTCGATGGTCGGAAGTCCGGCAGAGATGAAGGCACTGATGGAACTGGTCAAGCAGGGCAAGGTTCCGCCCCTGCCCGTCGCCACCCGCCCGCTGGATGCGGCCTGGGAGACGCTGGAAGACCTGCGTGCGGGCAAGATCGTCGGTCGCGTGGTGCTGGAGCCCTGATCGGCGGCACCTGCTGACCTGAACGAGACCTCGATATTTTCTGAAACGGCCATGGGGAGACACAAGAGATGGCAAAACTGATGGACGGCAAGGTTGCCGTCGTGACCGGCGCTGGCGGTGCCATTGGCGGCGAGATCGCAAAACTGATGGCGGCGCACGGGGCGTCGGTGATCGCGAACGACCTCGGCGGTGCCGTGTCGGGCGATGGCAATGACGAGAAGCCCGCCCGCGATGTGGTCAATGCGATCAATGATGCGGGCGGCAAGGCCATGCCGCACTTCGGTTCCGTTGCCGAGCGCAAGGATGCCGAGGACATGATCAAGACCGCCGTCGATGCCTTCGGCAAGGTCGATGTCATCGTCAACAATGCCGGCATCCTGCGTGACGTCATCTTCCACAAGATGAACGAGCCCGACTGGGACATGGTCATCGCGGTGCACCTGAAGGGCAGCTTCAATGTCGCCCGTTCCGCGGCCCCCTATTTCCGTGAGCAGGGCTCGGGTTCCTACATCCACTTCACGTCGACATCGGGTCTGATCGGCAACTTCGGCCAGGCCAACTATGCGGCGGCGAAGCTGGGTATTGCCGGTCTGTCGAAGTCGATCGCGCTGGACATGAACCGTTTCGGCGTCCGCTCCAACTGCATCTCGCCCTTCGCCTGGTCACGCATGATCGGCACGATTCCTTCGGACACGCCGGAACAGCAGGCACGTCTGGCGAAGATCAAGAGCATGACCCCGGCCCAGCAGGCTCCGCTGGCCGTCTACCTGGGCTCCGACCAGTCCAGCCATGTCACCGGTCAGATCTTTGGCGTGCGCGGGAACGAGATCTTCCTGTTCAGCCAGCCGCGTCCGATCCGTTCCACGCACAATGGCGAGGGTTGGACACCGGAATCGATCGCCGACCACGGCATGCCGTCGCTGGAGAAGTCGTTCTTCGACCTCGACCGTTCGGCGGACATCTTCAGCTGGGATCCGGTCTGACCGCATCCACGCATTGCCCGGACCGTCGGGGGAGGTAACCTTCGGTCCGGGCATTCGATCTCATGGGGAGGACAAGAACCAATGGCAATCAACTACGATCACCTGATGAACTATCCGATTCCGGACGGTGTTCAGGACATGAACTTCCGG
>BQJF01000140.1 GCA_021604565.1 Minwuia thermotolerans
AAGACCCGCTGCGCCGATGGTACTCCGGCTCAAGCCGCGGAAGAGTAGGTCACCGCCAGGCCAACTCACTCGATTGATCAAAAACAGAAGCTCAACGCTGAAAACAAAGCGCGCAACCCTCCTCACCAAAGCTAAACAAAACCAGAAATTCAGAACGAAAATTTCAAGGCAACAGGCATTTTCAAGAGAAAGTGGCAAGTTGTTTTGTCAGAGTGAGTTGCGAAAATTCGCTTTTTATTAATTCCTGCTTGTTAAGGTTAACGGGAAAAGCAACAAGAAGTTTGGTCAATGCTGTCCGCTCTTTCCAGAAATCCTGTCTATCTTACCGTTCTTTATGTCTCGACGCTCGGAATTCTCGTAGCCGCTGGTGCAATAGGCATCGCGCTTCAGGACATCACCCGTGCCTATGTTGGAGGAAGCGGGTTCTATTCCCGTGGCCATATGGCTGCGATGAGTGCCTTGCAGGAATTCTCCCGAACCGGTGATCCGGTGCAGTTCCGGAACTATGAAACCGGTATCGAAATCCCGTTCAGTGATGGCAGAGCACGACGCATTCTCGAGGACCCCGAAAAGGACCGGGAGAGCAGCCACGTTTATCTTGTCGGCGGACTGAATCATCCTGATGACGTGGCCGGCATGTCCTGGATGTTCAGGATGTTCGAGGATTCGCCGCTTTTTGCGCCGGCACTTGCGACGTGGCAGGCGGCTGATGCCGACGTGCTGGCCTTCAGGGCGGCCGCAGAAGAACTGAAGGTTGCTGTGACTGGAGCCGGTGTTGGCAGCGCGGAGGCGCAGGCCGCAATGGAGCGGCTCTGGACCATAGATGCCCGCCTGAGAACACTGGAGAATGATTTCATCGTTCAGTTGAGTGATTCGGCGCGGGTCATGGCACGCATCATGATCTACGGGTTGATCGGATTAGGGCTGCTTCTGGGTGGCGTCGCCGTCTTCTTTGTCACCCATGCGCTCCGGAAGATGCGCAGTGCGGCTGACGCGCGGCGCACGGCGCTGGATCATGCGCGCTCGCAACGGAGTCTGCTCGAGACCACGCTGGAGAACCTGGACGAGGGGGTGACATTCTTTGATGCGGATCTGCGGCTGCTGCTGATGAACAGGCGTGCCGCGGAACTGCTGCATTTGCCTGAGGGCCAGTTTGGCTCTGGTACCCCGCTCGAAGAATTCCTGCGTTTCAATTGGCGCCAGGGGGAGTATGGGGATGTCGATGAGGATACCCATGTCGCGGAGCAGCTCCGTATGGTCCGAATGGGGACTGTGCAGCATTACAAGCGTGAGCGCCCTGATGGCAGTGTGATCGAGGTCGCCCGAACACCAGTGCCGACGGGTGGTTTTGTCACCGCATATCGCGACATCAGCAACGAGGAACGGTCGCGGAAAGCGCTGGCGGCGAGCCAGCAGCGGACACGCGAAGTGATCGACCGCTCCAAGGATGCCTTTGTCAGCATGGATGAGGACGGTCGGGTCTTTGACTGGAATCCGGCGGCGGAAGAGATATTCGGCTGGACCCGTAGTGAAGCGATCGGTGAACTGCTGACCGATCTCTTCATTCCGGTGAAGGATGACGAGGAGAGCCATGCTGTACTGAAGAGGTTCCTGGATACCGGTGATGGCAGGAAGGCCGGTCGCCGGTTCGAGACTGTTGCCAGGGATCGCGACGGCCACCGTTTTCCTGTCGAGGTGACGCTCGGTACTCAGGTTATCGAGGGACGGCCTGTCTTCAATGCCTTTATCTGGGACATCTCGGAACGCAGGAGGACGGAGGAGGAACTGACGGCAGCCCGGGACAACGCTGACATAGCCAATCGTGCGAAGAGCGAATTCCTGGCCAACATGAGCCATGAACTCAGGACACCGTTGAACGCGATCATAGGCTTCTCCGAGATGATGAAGCTGGAGATCGGCACGAGTCTGGATCAACGGGGCATGGAGTATGCCGGAAACATTCTGGACAGCGGCCGGCATCTGCTGGCGCTGATCAACGACATCCTGGACATCTCACGCGTCGAGATCGGGCGTGTCGACATGGACGAGACCGTGTTCAGCCTCAACGACGCCGTCGGGTCCTGTCTGAAACTGCTGCAGCATACCGCCGACCGGAACGATATCCGTTTCGAGAACCTGATTGCCGGGCGGTCGATGGAGATCAAGGGAGACATCCGGCTTGTCCGGCAGATCCTTCTCAATCTAATGGGTAATGCAGTCAAGTTCTCCGGTGAGGGGACCTGTGTCCGCATCTGGGCCGAAAGCGACGCGGATCATGTCTCGATCTTCGTCGGTGATGAGGGCCCCGGCATGGACCCGGAATCGGCGCAGAGCATCTTCTCCCCCTTCGTTCAGTTGAGCGAAACGATAGCGAACGCACAAGGGGGCGCCGGACTGGGACTGTCGATCGTGAAGCGGTTCGCGGAACTGCACCAGGGCTCCGTTGCGGTCTCCACGGCCCTGGGCCGGGGCACGACGATCGAGGTCAGGTTGCCTGCTGATCGGCTGGTGACTCCTGCGGAGGCGTGAGAATTCGGCCATTTCTCTCACCTGCAGGCTGATCGTGACGTCAGCCGTCGCCTTGCGCGAACTTCTCCAGTGCGGCGTCCATGATCTTCTGCCGGTGGTAGGAGGGGAACTGTTCTGTCGAGGGTTCGACATCGCGCAGCATTTCCTTGGCCACGACCAGCTTGTGAACCTCTGTCGGGCCGTCCGCCAGGCCGATCATGAAACTGTTCATCAGATGGTCGGTGAAGGGCATTTCCGTCGTGAAGCCCAGCGAACCGTGAAGATGCAGCGCCATGCTCGACACGTCGTGCAGAACCTTCGGCATCATCACCTTCACGGCGGAGACGTTCTGGCGGATCGCCTTCCAGTCCTTGCCCTGATCGGCCATCCAGGCTGTTTCCAGCACCAGCAGGCGGAACTGCCTGATCTGGATCCACGCATCGGCGAGCCGTTCCTGCACCATCTGCTTCTGCCCGAGTACCTCACCCTTCGTGGTGCGCGAGACGACGCGCTCACAGGTATATTCCAGGCACTTCGTGGCCTCGGCGAGGGCGCGCATGGCGTGATGCAACCGACCGCCACCCAGACGCGCCTGGGCCACGGCAAATCCGTCCCCTCGACCGCCCAGCAGATGATCCTTCGGTACGCGCACGTTGTTCCAGCGGATATGGGCGTGCTCCGCCTCCTTCTGCCCCAGATAGCCATAGTCCCTGATGATCTCGATGCCTGGCGTTCCGGAGGGCACGATCAGCATTGACTGGCGCCGGTGCGGGTTGTTGGCGTTCGGTTCGGTCTCCAGCATGATGATGTAGAAGGCCGCGAACCTGGCATTGGAGGAGAACCACTTCTCCCCGTTGATGACCCATTCGTCGCCGTCCAGAACCGCCGTGGTCTCGATCTTCAGCGGGTCGGCACCACCCTGCGGCTCCGTCATGGCGAAGCAGGAGACGATCTCGTTGTTCAGCAGCGGTTTCAGATACCGCTCCTTTTGTGCCTTGGTGCCGTAATGCGCCAGGATTTCCGAATTACCGGTGTCGGGTGCCTGGGAGCCGAAGGTGATGGGACCAAAGCGTGAGCGGCCGAACTGTTCGTTCATCAGCGCCAGTTTGAGCTGCCCGTAACCCTTGCCACCGAGTTCCGGGCCGAGATGACAGGCCCAGAGGCCCCGACGCTTGACCTGTTCCTGCAGGGGACGGACGTGTTTCACGAACAGTGGATCATGGATGTTCCACTGGCTGCCCAGGACCTCGTCCAGCGGCGCGATCTCGCGTCGGGTGAAGTCCCCGATCCAGTCGAGCTCACGCTGGAAATCCGGATCCGTTTCAAATGACCACATCAGGCTTTCCCTCCCCAAAGGCTGCTGCGCCATTCATGCACGACATCGAATGCCGCGACCAGTAACGCTCAACGGGATGTAGATATGCTTCCCGGATGGCCGACAGCAGGCAGATGGCCTTCGGGAACTGACATGGCAGGTTGGCGGGAGAGATGGCGCGGGCACAGCGGAGCGTGTTTCAGCCACAAGGTCAGCGGTTCGATGCCCGGGTGAAATTTCCCCGGGACGGGACGTACCACCGGCCTGGAGAATTCCTGACGCCTGAAGTTATCTCCAGATTAATGGCTGCACTATCAATAGGTTGCAATTCCCCAACGCAAAGCGAGTGATCTTGCCGGTTTCTTAATCAGTAATGGTCGATCCTCAGGCCTTTCCTGATCAGCGTGAAGTGCAAATGAACCAGGCCCACTCGAACTTGCCGACCTACCTGACAGTGCTTTTCGTGGCGATGCTCGGCGTTCTTGTCGCCGCCGGTGTGTTCGGGCTTGCCTTGCAGGACATGTCCAGGTCCTACGTCGCGGGTGAGGGCTACTATTCCAAGGGCCACATGGCCGCTGTCAGCGCACTGCACCATTTCGCGCGCACCGGCGATCCGGCTGCCTATGCGGACTACGAGGCCGCAATCGCGATTCCGGTACATGACGGAAACGCGCGCGAAATTCTGGAAGACCGGAGCCAGTCGCGTTCCGCCAGCCATGCACACCTCGTAGGCGGTCTCAATCACCCCGATGACGTCGCGGGCATGTCCTGGATGTTTCGTGCCTTCTCGGACACCTATCTGTTTGCGGGTCCGCTGGCAGTCTGGCGGGAAGCGGACAGCGAGGTTCTCGAGTTCAGGACCGGCGCGGAACAGTTGAGGATGGCAGTTTCCGGGCAGGGCGTTGGCAGCGCGGAAGCGACTGCGGCAATGGATCGGATTCTGGTCATAGACGCCCGGCTGCGAAAGCTCGAACTGGAGTTCAGCCGCCAGATGGGCAAGACGGCCCGCGAACTGGTCCAGATCCTGACCTATGGCCTGATCGTGCTGGGACTGTTGATCGCGTCCTTTGCGGTCTTCTTCGTGTCCCATTCCGCGCGAAAGATGCGCGCGTCGGTTGACGCTGAACATGCTGCATTGCGGGAGGCAAGTGCCCAGCGTGGCCTGCTGAAGACGGCTTTGGAGAACCTGAACGAGGGCGTTACCTTCTTTGATGCCGACCTGAAGCTCCTGATCATGAACCGTCGTGCGGAGCAGATTCTGGAACTGCCGGAAGGGCAATTCGGACCAGGAACCTTTCTGGAAGAAGTCCTGCGTTTCAACTGTCGGCGTGGCGAGTACGGCGACGTGGACGAGGACGCCTATGTCGCGGAGCTGCTCGATCTGGCACGGAAGTGCCTGCCCCATGACTTCACGCGGGAACGCCCTGATGGCAGTGTCATTCAGGTTTCCGGCACACCGGTGCCGACGGGCGGTTTCGTCACGGCCTATCGTGACATCAGCAGCGAGTACCGTTCACGCAAGGAACTGGCGGTGAGCCAGCAGCGCACCCGGGAAGTCATCGATCATTCGAAGGATGCCTTCGTCAGCATGGATGAGGACGGGAAGGTCTTTGACTGGAACCCGGCGGCCGAAGAGATGTTCGGCTGGTCGCGGGAACAGGCGCTCGGGGCGCCGCTGACCGACCTGTTCATATCCGAGCAGCACGGGGCGCGCCATACATCGGGGCTGAAGCGATTCCTGGCAACCGGTGAGGCCCGCATGGTCGGTCGGCGTTTCGAGACCGAGGCACGACACCGCAGCGGGCGCATGTTTCCTGTCGAAATTACCTTGGGGGTGCAATCGGTCGAAGGTCGCCGCGTCTTCAATGCCTTCATCTGGGATATCTCGGAACGCCGCAAGACCGAGGAGGAACTGACGGCTGCCCGGAACCGTGCCGAAGTGGCCAACCGCGCAAAGAGCGAATTTCTGGCCAACATGAGCCACGAACTGAGAACGCCGCTGAACGCGATCATCGGTTTCTCGGAGATGATGAAACTGGGGATTGGCGGTGCCCTGGAAAAGAATGCCGTCGACTACGCGGAGAACATCCACGAGAGCGGGACGCATCTGCTGGCCCTGATCAATGACATTCTGGATCTTTCGAGCGTGGAGATCGGCAAGGTCGAGTTGGATGAGACTGTCTTCAGCCTGGCCGAGGCAACCGAGACCAGCCTCAGGCTGTTGCAGCATGCTGCCGACCGAAACAATGTCCGTTTCGAGAATTCCATCGCAGGCCGTCGATTGGACATTCGCGGCGATGTCAGGAGATTCAGGCAGATCCTGCTGAACCTGCTGGGGAACGCGGTCAAGTTTTCCCCCGACGGCGGACGCGTCCGGATATGGGCCGAGACCGGTTCAGTTCGGACTTCGATATTCGTTGCCGACGACGGGCCGGGGATGGACGCTGAAGCGGCGGCAACCATCTTCACCCCCTTCGTTCAGTTGAACGACGCGATCGCGGGCGCGCATGGGGGCGCGGGCCTGGGCCTGGCAATCGTCAAGCGCTTCGTCGAACTGCATCAGGGAACTGTCTCGGTCACCACGGCGCCGGGCGAGGGCACGACAATGCAGATCACGTTGCCGTCCGAGCGTCTCGTCAGGTCCGGTGCCGCCCCGACCGGTGGACGTGAAACATGTCCGGCGACCGTTGTGGTGACGCCGGCAGCAACCGGATGAAACCTGAGGATGAACCGTCCGATGTGAGCCTTGCGCGCACGGGAAGCGCAAGCAACCAACGGGCCGCGTTTCTGAACCAGGGAAAAATGGTGCCCAGGGGCGGATTCGAACCACCGACACGCGGATTTTCAGTCCACTGCTCTACCAACTGAGCTACCTGGGCATCGCCGCTCTGGTTGATCGGGAACCGGTCAGGAACCTGCACCTTGGCGAGCGGTCGGGAGGATATAGCCGAGAGATGCAGGCCATGCAACCGCCCTTCGACAGGGTTGTGCTTGATTCTGGTGGGCGATTTCATCATGTTGCGCGCCAAGCGGTCGGGTCGCGATGACCTGTCGCGTCGGGTTTCCTGAACAGGGTGCAGAATGGCCAAGGAAGAAGTTCTCGAATTTGAAGGGCATGTTGCCGAACTGCTGCCGAATGCGATGTTTCGCGTGCAGTTGGACAACGATCATGAGGTACTGGCCCATACGTCGGGCAAGATGCGCAAGAACCGCATCCGGGTGCTGGCGGGCGACCGGGTGATGGTGGAAATGACCCCCTATGACCTGACCAAGGGCCGCATCACCTTCCGCTTCAAGTAAGCGCCGGAACAGGGCGGCAGATGCCACGCCTGATCCTTGCCTCCGCGTCGCCGCGACGGC
>BQJF01000141.1 GCA_021604565.1 Minwuia thermotolerans
GCCCAGTCATACATCGCCCAGCCGAAACGACCCCGTGCGCCTGCCTGCATCTGCTGCCCCTCCCGAGATGATGCAGCGCATTCGCCGACATCCGGGCGGCAGACTACAGCAGTTCCCCTGGGGAAGGAATCGCCAGCTTGGTGCTCTGGCTTCGGCGCGCCCTTTCTCTTGGCCTCGACCGGCAGCGCCCCGGTTTCATTTCCGGCAGGACGCGGACCAGCCTAGGATTTCGGGATCAGACAGGATGCGGCAGGGAGACAGTCCATGACACTGGCGGACGACGCATTGCGGAATTCGGGGGTCGAGCGGCTGATGCTCGGATTCTCCAACCTGCGTGAAACACGCGAGCAGCGGCCCATGGTGCTGACCGGCGGCGATGGTATCCACGTCATCGACGAGGACGGGCGGCGGTTTCTGGATGCCAGCGCGTCCTTCTACTGCGCCGCGCTGGGCTACAGCAACGAACGGCTGGTGGCGGCGGCGCATCGCCAGATGCAGGCCATGCCGTTCTATGTCTCGGCACAGCAGCGCACGGTTCCCGCCGTCATCGAACTGGCGGAGCGACTGGCGGAGATCGCACCGGTCAACGACGCGCATGTCGCCTTCGGTGCGACGGGCTCGGAGGCGAACGAGTTCGCGCTGAAGTTCATGCTCTACCGCAATGTCTGGCGCGGCCAGCCGAAGCGCCGGAAGATGATCAGCCGTCTCGGCAGCTATCACGGCGGCACCCTGACGACCGCCGGGCTGGGCGGGTCGAAGTCGGTGCATGACGCCTTCGCCCTGCCGATGCAGGACCACCTGCTGGTCAGCCAGCCGGACTTCTTCAACAATGGCCGCCCCGGCGAAACCAAAGCCGAATTCTGCGACCGTCTGATCGCCGAACTGGAACAGGTCATTGCCGATGCCGGACCTGAAACCATTGGTGCCTTCGTGGCCGAGCCGCTGAGTTTTTCCGCCGGTCTGGTGATCCCGCCGGAGGGCTATTTCGCGCGCGTCCAGGCGGTGCTGAAACAGCACGACATCCTGTTCATCGACGACGAGGTGATCACCGGTTACGGGCGCACCGGGCAGATGTTCGGGGCCGAGACCCTGGGGATCGCGCCGGATATCCTCAACTCCGCCAAGGCGATGAGCGGGGCCTACTTCCCGATTTCCGCCACCATCATCGACGGCGACATCTACCGGGACATGGAGGCGCACAGCGACATGCAGGGCCTGTTCGCCCATGCCGGAACATTTGCCGGCCACCCGGTGGGGGCGGCGGTGGCGGTGGAGATGCTGAACATCGTGGAGGAGACGGACCTGCCCGGCAGTGTCCGCGCCAGGGCCCCGCAGTTCGCGGCCCGCGTGCAGGCGCTGGCCGACCATCCACTGGTGGCGGACGTGCGCACCATCGGCATGGCCGGAGCAATACAGCTCAGGTCAGAGGGCGACGGTGCCGTTGCCACCGGTGCACTGGCCGGGGCCGCGAAACAGCTCGCCGCCATCGCGCAGGATCACGGGCTGATCATCCGCGTCACCGGCCCCACCGCCATGCTGGCCCCGCCGCTGATCATCACCGAAGCAGAGATCGACCGGATGTTCGACCTGTTCACAGGCGCGCTGGACGCGGTGGCGGATCAGGTGATCGCCTGAATCCGCGCGATCAGGGCATCGTCCACGGCAACGCCGCCCGCGGCCATGTTGCGCTGCCGGTTCTCCGCGCGACGCTGTCCCGGCAGGCGCGCGCCGGGCTGATCGGTGATGGCCGAGGCCAGGTCGGTCATGCGCGCGGCGAAACCGGCACCGGAGAACGAGGCGGGGTCGAGGGCGATGAAGAACTGGCCTGTCGCAGGCGGCCCGCCAGCGGTTCCCGCGAAGGGGCTGGCATCCTTGCCCAGGGTCGCGCCCGCCAGCACGGCGGCGAACAGCTCCACCATCAGGCCGGTACCGAAACCCTTGTAGCCGCCAGCCGGGGCCATCGTGCCTTTCAGCGCCGCGTCGGCATCCGTGGTCGGATTGCCGTCGCTGTCATAGGCCCAGCCCTCAGGAATCGGCTTGCCCTCCCGCGCGTGCAGGGTGATCTCGCTCTTGGCGACGACGCTCGCCGACTGGTCGAGGACGAACGCGGCACCCCCATCACCATCCGGCGCGGCCAGCGCGAACGGATTGGTGCCGATGACCTTCCGCGCGCCGCCCACCGGCGCGATGGAGGCCGGGGCGTTGGTGAAGCCCATGCCCACCAGACCGGCCTCAGCCAGTCGCTCCACGTGATAGCCGAGCACGCCGCAGTTGTAGGAGTTGCGGATCGACAGGGCCGCGACACCATGCTCCCGGGCAAGCGGCAACAGCGCTTCGAACCCCGCGTCGATCGCCGGATGCGCGAAGCCGTTGCCCGCATCGACGTTGACGGCCGTGGTGCCTGAAACATCAACCGCTGGCACCGCCGCACCGTTCACCTTGCCGCACTGCACGTGTTCGCAATAGATCGGCACATAGATCAGGCCATGGCTGCGAATGCCGTCCATCTCCGCCGCCGCCACGGCGCGGGCAAGTGACTGCGCCGACGCCGGTCGCGTGCCTGCGCGTTGCAGCGCTGCCTCAGCCAGTGCCGTGATCTCTGTCGCGTTCATCGTCGCCATTGCTCTCTCCTGCCTCCTGCCAGTCTCAATCGGTATCCACCAGCCCCGCGCCCGCACCCGCCGACCGGGACGCATCGGTCGAAGGCACCAGGGAAAGCCGGAAGTGTCGTTGCACGATAGCCCAGGCGTCAGGGTCAACAGTGACATGGTCCGCATGTGCCGTTTCGCCGGACGGTCTCGTACCGCTGCCATCCGCAGACATCACCACATCTCCCGGCCCGTCGCTTGGCCGAGTGCCCGTCGAGCCATCGCCGGTCCGCGCCGCAATGCAGGCAATCACCCAGCCCGGCACGTCCACATTCCGCACCCCCAGCCGCGCCGCCGGATCCTGTTTCATGACCTGCCACCAGTCGGCAGCGGAGGGGCCGGATACCAGCGCGGAAAGCGGCTTCTTGCCATCCGCCATCAGCACGGTCCCGATCTCCGACTGTTCATGTTTCACGGAGGGTTCTGCTGCACCATCCGTCAGGGACACCAGCGCCGCCGCCAGCAGGGGTGCCGGATCGCGGCCCTGTCGTGCCAGCCAGACGGCAGCCACCGCCACATCCTCCGCCAGTCCCCAGGACAGCCCGGCACCGAACGCCGCGCGGCAACAGTAGAAGGACAGCTCGCCAAACGAGAGATGCAACACCGCCACGGGATCAGATCACGTTCGCAGGCCGGACCGCGAAGGCCCAGCCGTCCGGGTCCGCGTCGGCCAGTTCATCCGGCTGCGGCGCACCCTGAAACAGGGTGATGCGGGTCCAGAGATCGGACTTGGGGTCGAACTTCGAGGCGCCGAAGAAGGCCAGCTTGAAACGCAGCAGGTCGATGGGCCGGACCCCATCTGCCACCAGATTGTCCCGCACCTCCGCATAGTCCAGACCGGCGATGGACTGCACCCGCCGCACCGTATGGCGATGCTGCGGGTGGCGAAGCAGGAAGGCGGCAACGATGGTGTCATCCGCTGCGTCTGCCTGTGCCAGGTCGGCAACGAGGCTGCGAATGTCACGGGCGAAGGCGAGCGGCATCTCCAGCATGCCACCCGGTTCGGCATGCCGATGACCCAGGCGCGGCTCCAGCTTCTCCTCCGAATAGTACCAGAAGCGCGCATCCGCCTCCGGTCCGTCCAGCGGCAGCGCATCGACCCAGCACTGTTGTGTTCTGATCAGGCGGTGCAGTTCCGACAGCCGCATGCCCGGATCGAGTGCCAGGTGTTCGGACACATGCATCCGTTCCGCCAGATCATCGACCAGTGCACCATGCGGCTCCAGCAGCAGCGACAACAGCAGTTCCTGCGCCTCCACCCCCAGCCGCGCCTGTCCGAACTGCCAGATCCGCTCCCATGGTGCCGCTTCGTCGAGCAGTCCCGGTGCCGCTTCCGACAGGCGTGTCAGATCCTGTTGCACCCCCGCAATCCGCACCATCTGCTGCGGATCATCGACCTGCCATTCGCCCACATGCTGCCGCGCCCGGACCAGCAAGCGCAGGAAGGCGGCACGTGTTTCAGCCATCGCCTCCGGCAGGGACCTCACCCGCGCCAGCGCCGTTTCCCGTGCTGTCACCCAGGCATGAACCAGTTGGGGGTGGCGACCCAGAAAGGGCGCCATGCCCAGCCCGGTGGCATTGCCGACACCCAGGAAACCGCGAACCTCCGGGGCGAGCGGAACCGCGCTGTCGCCACCGCGCACCTGCGCCAGATGCTCGATCAGGTGCACGGTGAACCAGCGGAACAGCCAGACCGCCAGCATCTCCACCTGGAACGCCCCCTGCAGTTCGGGACGGTCGGCGATCAGCGCCCGGTCACCACAGCCGAACTTGCCGCTGCCGTAGACGGCGGTGGTGCGCATCAGGTAACCGACGCGGGCCAGTGTTTCGATATCCGGCTGCTGCCCCGCCGCGAGTCGCTCCGTCACATGACTGAACAGGCGCAGGCTGCGGTTGGCGCGGCCCAGCACCAGTTCACGCGGTGTGAAGCGCCCGGCCTCCTGCTTCGGGGTATTGTCGGCCAGCCGCGCTATGTCGGCATCGGAGGGAATGCCGTCGTACAGGCTGAAGGTCGCGTCCCAGGCTTCCGCAATGACCCGGTCGGTACGCTTCTCCGGCGGCAGGTCATGCGAGAAGACCACAAGTGAGTAGGCCCGCTCCGGTGTGTGCGCCGTCAGCACGACAGTGCCGAAACCCTGCGCGTCCAGATCGAAGCGCCGCTGTTCGAACCACCAGTTCTCCCGATGCATCCGCCGCAGCAGGCTGCGCATGAAACTCAGCCGTGTCGGGAACGATGCCCCCATGCGGGACAGGCGCATCACCTCGTCGGCGGGCCGCAGCGGCACCGCAGGCCGTGTGGTTTCCGCCGCCGCCGTCACGGGGCAGGACCGAAGGAGCGTTCGAAGAAGTCGAGCCAGTTACCGCCCGCAATCCGCGCCACATCGTCCGCCGAGAACCCGACCGTTCGCAGCCCGTCGACGATGTTCGCGAAACCGAGGCTGCTGGCGAACCAGTCCGGCTGCGGCGGGAAGCCCGCATCGCTGGCGGAACCCTCGCCGAAGTCCTTCGCGCGGGTCCAGGTGCCGTTGCGCATCCATTCCACCACCGAGTCCGGCTGATCCTGGCAGAGGTCGCTGCCGAAGCCGATGCGCTCCACCCCCATCAGCTCCGCCGCGCGCGC
Source organism: Minwuia thermotolerans (assembly GCA_021604565.1). Lineage (GTDB taxonomy): Bacteria > Pseudomonadota > Alphaproteobacteria > Minwuiales > Minwuiaceae > Minwuia > Minwuia thermotolerans_A. The sequence continues at coordinate 5,269 of BQJF01000141.1, forward strand.
CACCATGGTGCAGAAACCGTCCACCGTGCAGTCCGACTTGCCTGCCAGATGATGCGGATAGAGCGAGAAGCCGAGCATCCCGCCGCTCTGCCCCAGCGCGCGCAACACGTCGTCGGACTTGTTGCGCAGTGCCGGGTGCCAGAAGGCCGGATTGGCATGGGTGATGGCGATGGGGCGGCTGGAGATCTCGACGGCCTCCAGCGTCGAACGCTCCGCCGAATGGCTCATGTCCACCACCAGCCCGACCCGGTTCATCTCCGCGATCACCTGTCGGCCCATGCGGGTGATGCCGGGGTCTTCCGCCTCGTAGCAGCCGGTCGCGAGCAGGCTCTGGTTGTTGTAGGACAACTGCATGAAGCGGGCACCGAGCTGATGCCAGACCTCCACCAGGCCGATGTCGTCCTCGACCGGTGACGGGTTCTGGAAGCCGAAGATGATCGCCGTCCGCCCGCTGTCCCGCGCCGCCAGCACATCCGCCGCCGTCCGCCCCGGCATGATCAGATCGGGATAGGCCTCGAAGCGTCGGTTCCAGGCGATGACATTCTCCACCGTCTCCCGGAAGTCCTCGTGATAGCAGATGGTGACATGCACGCAGGCGAGGCCGACCGCGTTCATCTGCCGGAAGATCGCCTCCGACCAGTTGCTGTACTGCAACCCGTCGATCAGCACCGGCACATCCGCCCGCCTCGCATCCACCATCCCGCACCCTCCCGACCTTCACTGCCCCATCAGCATTAATGGATCAGGGATGCGTCGTACAGGTTTCGGGGCGACAGGGACTGTTCAGGAAAAGAACCTCCCGCTCAGTGGGAGAACAGTGTGGGGACGGTCATTTCGTGCAGCAGGCTGCGGGTGACGCCGCCGAACAGGCGTTCGCGGAGGCGCGGGGTGCCGTATGCGCCGAGGACGAGCATGTCGATGTCCAGTTCCGCGGCGCGGGACAGGATCACCTGGTCGGGGCTGAGGTCGTGGGATGTCTCGTGCATCACCTCGACCTTGATGTCGTGGCGGGCCAGGTGCAGGGCAATGTCCGCGCCGGCCAGTTCACCGGTGCCACCGGTGCCCGTCTTCGGGTTCACCGACATGATGGTCACCTTGTCGGCAGTGGCGAGGATCGGCAGGGCGTCGTTCATGGCCCGCGCCGCCTCCCGGCTGCCGTCCCAGCCAACCAGCACGTGATGGCCGAAATCGTGGGAGATGCCGACATAGGGGATCACCAGCACCGGGCGACCGCCCTGCAGGATCACTTCCTCCGGCATCGCATTTCCCGCCGCGCGTTCCTTCGATGAGTCGGACTGGGTAAGGACGACCAGATCGGCGTGACGGGCATGCATTGCAATGACATCGTCGATCACCGAGGTAGCGGCAATCTGGCTGCGGAAGTCATTGGACAGGGTGCTCTGCCCAAGCACCTTGCCGAACGCCGCCTCCGCGCGCTGCACGGAGAGCTGCGCCTGCTCCCGAAGCGAGACCAGCACGTCCTGCGAGATGGGACCATCGAAGTAGAGCTGCATGATGGGATCGGCCGCGACATGCAGGCCTGTCAGATGG
>BQJF01000142.1 GCA_021604565.1 Minwuia thermotolerans
AGGTGGCGAACTGCGCAACATGTGGTGCCGCACGCCGCAGCCCGGCCTCTGGTTCACCGCAGGCAGCCTGGCCCAGTGCCGCATCTTCTCCCGCTACCTCGCCCTGCAGATCAAGGCCTGCGAGGAAGGCCTGATCAGCCCTGAAGGCTGATCGCCCACCGCACTTCCACCCGGTTTACGACTTCTTCATTACCGATGGTCATCTTCGGCCCGATTTCCCGGAACCGAACGCACCCGGATTCGCCTGGCAGATTTCCGATCCGCATGAGGTGAGACGACTGGTTGCGACAGATCAATGATGGAGCCTGAACCATGCCCGCGCGGAACATGAGCAAACTGGATTCTTTCATCCGCATTCTGATCGGCGCAGCGCTGATCTGGCTCGGCTTCATCTCGGAAGGCGTCATCCTCAACAGCCTTCTTGCCAACGTCGTGGGAATCTTCGGCGTTCTGAACATTGCAGCAAGCGCCGTGCGGATCTGCCCGGTCTACACACTTGCCCGACTCAGTACGGTAAGAGCCGACTGAAATTGGACCTTCGACGGACGATATTCATCGTCGCGGTCTTCGCGACGGGTTGCTTCAGCTTCTTCGGTGTCATCGCATACCAGAACACCCAGGCCGTAAGCACTGTCCGTCAGCAGGCTGTTCTGCATTCACTCGCCGACACCATCATTGCCGAGTCTGGTGACGCGGGACCGGCGTCATGGAGTTCGCCGGGCTGGCTGAAGGACCGCCCAACGCTTGCCTCACCGCACCTGCAGGCGTTCGTTTTCGACGATCAGGGCACTGTCATCAGCGCAAGCAACGCGCCCCTGGACACCAGCGACCCTCCGCTGCCGCTTCGTGACATGCTGTCGACTGCCGCTGCACATGAGCAGAGGCTGTCAGTAGACGACGGACGCCTTGTCTGGATCAGGACCCCCCTGCCGGACAGCAGCGGCACACTGATGGTGGTCCACACCGCCATTGATGATGATATGGCGGAACTGGTCCCCCTCTATCTTGTCCCGACCATCATCGCGGTCCTCATCATCATCTGGATGCTGGTTTGGGTCAGGCTCTCGGTACTGCGCCGCATCAGCATCATGGCACGACAGGAAGCGCTCGAGACCGAACTCGTCCGCGAGCAGGAAGCGAGCCGGGTCAAGTCCGCCTTCCTCGCCAACATGAGCCATGAACTTCGAACGCCACTGAACGCCATCATCGGATTCGCCCAGATGCTGCAGAACGAGACATTCGGATCGCTGGGCAGTGACAGGAACGCCGAGTACGTGAGGATCATTCACGATGCCGGGACACACCTGTCACGTCTGATAGGTCATGTGCTGGACCTGTCACAGGTCGAGGCAGGCAGTACCGATCTCCATGAAACGGATGTTCAGCCGACAGCGTTGTTCGAGGAATGCGGCATGCTTGTCCGGGCACAGGTCCAGTCACGCGACCAGAATGTCGCCATCACTATCGACCCCGCCATCGGGCTGATTGCCTGTGACAGGCTGCGGATCGTGCAGGTCGTGCTCAACCTGTTGAGCAACGCATCCAAGTTCTCACCGATTGGCAGCACAATCCGCCTGGAGGCCGCGCTTCAGAGCAATGGAGACCTGCTGCTGCAAGTAGTCGACCGGGGACGGGGAATCGCCGCAGAGGACATCGCAAAGGTCCTGAAACCCTTTGGTCAGGCCGAAGTCAGCGCAGAAACCTCTCGCGACGGAACGGGTCTGGGACTCCCGCTCAGCCTGGCCCTCATGGAGTTGCATGGCGGGTCGCTGACCATCAACAGCATACCCGGCGATGGCACGACCGTGACCGGTCGGCTTCCCGCAAGGCGCCACAAGCCCGCCGGATCGGCTGACAGGATCGACGCACCATTATCGAGTGCGGTGATCCAGTAGCCTGTTCGGGCGGAGATCGGTTCAGAGGTCGCGAACGTCCGCCAGCTTGCCCGCGATCGCGGCAGCGGCTGCCATGCCCGGGCTGACCAGGTGGGTGCGTCCGCCACGGCCCTGACGGCCTTCGAAATTGCGGTTGGAGGTGGAGGCGCAACGTTCACCCGGTTCCAGCCGGTCGGCATTCATCGCCAGGCACATGGAACAACCCGGCTCCCGCCAGTCAAAGCCGGCCTCGACGAAGATCCTGTCCAGCCCTTCCTGCTCCGCCTGCTCCTTCACCAGGCCGGAGCCGGGAACGATCATGGCATGCACGTTGGCGGCGACCTTGCGCCCCTTGGCAACCTCGGCGACGGCGCGCAGATCCTCGATCCGGCCATTGGTGCAGGACCCGATGAACACCTTGTCGATGGTCACGTCGGTCAGCTTCACCCCCGGCTGCAGCCCCATGTAGGCCAGCGCCCGGACCAGCGAATCGCGCTTGATCTCGTCCTCGATATCTGCCGGGTCGGGAACCCGCGCAGTGATCGGCGCCACGTCCTGCGGGCTGGTACCCCAGGTGACATGCGGGGTGATGTCGGCGGCGGCCAGTTCGATAACCTTGTCGTAGTGCGCGCCCTCGTCGGAGACCATGGTCTTCCAGTATTCCACCGCCTGCTCGTAGCCGCCGGCCTTCGGCGCCATGGCCCGGCCCTTGACGTAGTCGAACGTCTTCTGGTCGGCGGCGATCAGACCGGCGCGGGCGCCTGCCTCGATCGACATGTTGCAGACGGTCATGCGGCCTTCCATCGACAGGTCGCGGATGGCCGAACCGGCATATTCGATGACATAGCCCGTGCCGCCTGCCGTGCCGACGACGCCGATCACGGCCAGCACCAGATCCTTGGCGGTGACGCCGGGGTTCAGATCGCCCTCGATCTTCACCAGCATGTTCTTCGACTTCTGCTGCAGCAGGCACTGGGTGGCCAGCACATGCTCGACTTCCGACGTGCCGATGCCGAAGGCCAGCGCACCGAAGGCACCATGCGTCGCGGTGTGGCTGTCGCCACAGACAATGGTCATGCCCGGCAGGGTGAAGCCCTGCTCCGGTCCGATGATGTGGACGATGCCCTGGCGAATGTCGTCCATGCCGAAGTAGGGCACGCCGAACTCGGCGCAGTTCTTCTCCAGCGTCTCGACCTGGATGCGGCTTTCCTCGTCGGCGATCCCGACGGAGCGATCCGTGGTGGGGACATTGTGGTCGGCCACGGCCAGGGTCGCATCTGGCCGCCGCACGGTGCGACCGGTGTTGCGCAGCCCCTCGAACGCCTGCGGGCTGGTGACCTCATGCACCAGGTGCCGGTCGATATACAGGATCGCCGACCCGTCATCGCGCGTCTCCACGACATGCGCATCCCAGATCTTGTCGAACAGCGTCTTTGCCTGGCTCACGTCAAATCTCCTCCACCCAGCACGGGCCCTGCGTCCACGCGCACGGCCACTGGCCGGGATCACCCGCCCGACCGGGCGCTATCCCTATGCCCAACTGCGAATGTCGTCAATCGGGGAGGCGCGATGGCCGCCCGGACCGCCTGATCAGAACGGGATCTCGTCGTCCAGGTCGCCGCCACCGCCGCCGAAGTCGTCGCCGCCACGGTCATTGCCGCCGCGTGAACCTCCTCCTCCGCCGCCGCCGTAGCCACCGCCCCCACCGGAGCCGCCGCCATAGCTGCCACCACCACCGCCGCCGCCTTCACCGCCGCGGCTGTCGAGCATCTGCAGGTCGCCACGGAAGCGGTTGAGCACGATCTCGGTGCTGTACTTGTCCTGGCCCTGCTGGTCGGTCCACTTGCGGGTCTGGATCTGGCCTTCGATGAACACCTTGGCGCCCTTGCGCAGGTACTGCTCGGCGACCTTGGCCAGGTTTTCGTTGAAGATGACGACGCGGTGCCACTCGGTGCGCTCCCGCCGTTCGCCGCTGTTGCGGTCACGCCAGGTCTCCGAGGTCGCGATGCGCAGGTTCACCACCGGATTGCCGTCCGGCATCCGCCGCACCTCCGGGTCCGCCCCCAGATTGCCGACCAGAATGACCTTGTTGACGCTGCCTGCCATGTCCCCGCTCCGTCGTTCGCTCGATTTTCTGTGGACCGTTCCTCCCCTCTCCCCCTCCCGGCCACCCATTTCAGGATACTTGCGTGGGTGGCCGGGAGGGGGAGAGGGGAGGAACGGTCAGCCGAATGCCTTCCGCCCTTATAGCCGCTGCGGTTCGGGAGTCGCCAGAAGAGTCTGGCTGCGACGTCAGGGGACTCGCCTTGGGGGGGCGTGCACCCTATGTTCCTGTTTCAGGAAATGCATGGGTGACCCAGCCCCTGCCAGGCGCTTCCCCCGGAATGGTGGTTTGTAGATGCAGAAGATGATCAGCGTCCGTGGGGCGCGGGAACATAATCTGAAGGGTATCGACGTCGATATCCCCCGCGACCAGCTGGTCGTGATCACCGGCCTGTCCGGGTCCGGCAAGTCGTCGCTGGCGTTCGACACGATCTATGCGGAGGGGCAGCGGCGCTATGTCGAGAGCCTGTCCGCCTATGCCCGGCAGTTCCTGGAACTGATGCAGAAGCCCGACATGGACAGCATCGAGGGGCTGAGCCCCGCGATCTCCATCGAGCAGAAGACCACGTCGAAGAATCCGCGCTCGACCGTCGGCACGGTGACGGAGATCTACGACTACATGCGCCTGCTGTGGGCGCGGGTCGGCATTCCCTATTCCCCCGCAACCGGCCTGCCTATCGAGAGCCAGACGATCAGCCAGATGGTCGACCGCATCGTGGCGATGCCGGAAGGGACGCGGCTCTACCTGCTGGCCCCCATCGTGCGCGGGCGCAAGGGCGAGTACCGCAAGGAATTCCGTGACCTGCGCAAGCAGGGTTTCCAACGCGTGAAGGTGGACGGCGAGCTGTACGAGCTCGACGACATGCCGACGCTGGACAAGAAGCTGAAACACGACATCGACGTCGTGGTGGACCGCGTCGTGGTGCGCGACGACATCGCCACTCGCCTGGCCGATTCGCTGGAGACGGCGCTGTCGCTGACCGACGGCATCGCGGTGACGGAGAATGCGGACGATGGTGAGCGGACGATCTTTTCCGCCAAGTTCGCCTGCCCTGTTTCCGGTTTCACCATCGACGAGATCGAACCGCGCCTGTTCTCCTTCAACAATCCCTTCGGCGCCTGCCCCGCCTGTGACGGGCTGGGGACGGAGATGTATGTCGATCCGGACCTGGTGGTGCCTGACACGACCCTGACAGTACGCGGCGGGGCGATTGCGCCCTGGTCCCGGACAACCAGTCCCTATTACCTGCAGACGCTGGACAGCATCCTGCGCCATTACCGGCAGTCGTCGAGCACGCCTTGGGAGGAACTGCCGAAGAACGTGCAGGACGTGCTGCTGTTCGGTTCCGGCGATGAAACCATCGAATTCAACTATGACGACGGCATGCGCAGCTACAGCACCAACAAGAGCTTCGAGGGTGTGGTGCGGAACCTGGAGCGGCGCTGGAAGGAAACCGATTCCTCGCGGATGCGGGAGGAGATCGAGCATTTCCAGGCTGTTACCCATTGTTCGGTCTGCGAGGGGCATCGTCTGAAACCGGAAGCGCTGGCGGTGAAGATCGACGGCATTCATGCCGGCCACGCGGCCAAGTTCTCCATCCTGGAAGCCGCCAACTGGTTCAATGCGCTGAACAGCAAGCTGTCGCCGAAGCAGCAGGAAATCGCCGGGCGCATCCTGAAGGAAATCAACGAGCGTCTGGGCTTCCTGGTCAATGTCGGGCTGGAGTATCTGACCCTCTCGCGCAACTCCGGCACCCTGTCCGGCGGCGAGAGCCAGCGCATCCGCCTCGCCTCCCAGATCGGGTCCGGCCTGACCGGCGTGCTCTATGTGCTGGACGAGCCGTCCATCGGGCTGCACCAGCGGGACAATGCGCGACTGCTGGAGACGCTGAAGAATCTGCGCGACCTGGGCAATACCGTGATCGTGGTCGAGCATGACGAGGAAGCAATCCTGGCCGCCGACCATGTCATCGACATCGGCCCCCTGGCGGGCATGCATGGCGGGGAACTGATCGCGGAGGGCACGCCGGAGAAGGTGATGCAGGCGCCGAAGAGCATTACCGGCCAGTATCTCTCCGGCATGAAGCAGGTGCCGGTCCCGGCGAAACGGCGGGAGGGCTATCGCGACCGCTACATCCGCATCGTCGGCGCCAGCGGCAACAACCTGCGCAACGTCAATGTGACCCTGCCGCTCGGCACCTTCACCTGCGTCACGGGGGTTTCCGGTTCGGGCAAGTCGACGCTGACCATCGAGACGCTCTACAAGGCCGTCGCGCGCAGGCTGCACAATGCCAAGGCAGGCCCGGCCCCGCATGAGCGGATCGACGGGCTGGAGTGGCTGGACAAGATCATCGACATCGACCAGTCGCCCATCGGGCGCACGCCACGGTCCAACCCGGCAACCTACACCGGGGCCTTCGGGCCGATCCGCGACTGGTACACCGGACTGCCGGAGGCGAAGGCGCGCGGCTACAAGGCCGGTCGTTTCTCCTTCAACGTCAAGGGCGGGCGCTGCGAGGCCTGCCAGGGCGACGGGCTGATCAAGATCGAGATGCATTTCCTGCCCGACGTCTACGTCCAGTGCGACGTCTGCAAGGGCAAGCGCTACAACCGTGAAACGCTGGAGATCAAGTTCAAGAACAAGTCGATTTCCGACGTGCTGGACATGAC
>BQJF01000143.1 GCA_021604565.1 Minwuia thermotolerans
CTGAAAGAGGTCAGACGCCATGTCGAACGATGTATTGCGCGGCAATTTCCAGACCCGTGACAAGGTCGAGATCAAGCAGTCCGAGGAAACCCTGGAAGACCGGTTCGAGATGGAGGCCAAGAAGCGCCTTGGCGGTTCCATTGCCTTCGTGTCCAAGAAGAAGGTCATGTGGGACACTGACAAGAAGTGACCACGCCTGCCGCCCAACCCACGGGACAGCGTGACGGTCGCCTGCTGCTGAAACTGCAGCAGGAAATGTCTGCGATGACGGAAGCGCGGACCCAGGACATGTGTCTGGAGAATGTCGCGCAGAACGCGCCATACCTGAAGCAGGGCCAGACCCTCCGCGACCTGCACGAACTCGGCCTGGGTGCCGGAGACAGCGGCGTCGTGATCGCTGCCGGTCCAAGCCTGCGTCGCCGCGACCCTGTTCCCGTGCTGAACCAGCGCAGCTTCAAGGGCGCGGTCGTCTGCACGGAAAGCGCGATTTCCCACTGTCTGCGCCAGGGTCTGATGCCGACCGTGGCGGTGTCCGTCGATCCGCATCCCCTGCGCATCGTGCGCTGGTTCGGTGACCCGGAACTGGACCAGGCACGCATGAAGGCGGATGACTATTTTCGCCGTCAGGAACAGGATCCGAGCTTCGCCGACGAGGTCGCCAAGAACAACGAACTGCTGTCGATGATGGCGGAGCATGGCAAGGACATCCGCATCGCGCTTGGCACCACCGCTTCCCCCGATGTGGTGAAGCGGGTGCACGAGATCGGCATGCAGGTGTTCTGGTTCAATCCGATGCTGGATGACCCGGACAAGCCCGGCAGCGTGACGATGGAACTGCATCGCCAGAACGGGCTGCCCTGCATGAATGCCGGGGGCAATGTCGGGGGTGCCTGCTGGATGGTGGCCCACGCCGTGCTCGACAAGAGCCGCGTCGCGGTCACGGGCATGGATTTCGGCTACTACGCCGATACGCCGCTGCTCAACACCCAGTACTATTACGAGGCACGGGACCTGGTGGGTGGTGACGAAAGCCGCATCGGCGAGCTGTATATCGATATCCACAACCCGCACACCGATGAATGGTACTATACTGATCCGGCGTATTACTGGTATCGCTCCGCCTTCATCGAAATGGCGGCAGATGCGGACTGCACGACATACAACTGCAGCGGCGGCGGTACCCTGTTCAGCGACCAGGTGCACTGGGCATCGCTGGAAGAATTTCTCGACGGCGCGACAACGTAGGCGTCACCTGATCCCCGAGAGAAGAGGCAACTTTCATGGCAAAGATCCTTCTGATCAACCCGACTGTGCGGGAGGAAGACGTTCCCCGGCACGTGCCCTACGGGATTGCGCTGCTTGCGGCCATCGCCATGGAGAAGGGGCATCTTGTCCAGGTCTATGACGAGAATGCCTGGCGTCAGGGTGACGAGACGACGAAGGCCGTCTGCGTTGCCGACGACTGGGACATCATCGGCTATGGCGGCATCACCACGACCTATGGGTCGGTGAAGCGCATCGCCCGTATCGCGCGGGAGTATGCGCCACAGGCCGTGCAGATCATGGGCGGCGGACTGCTGACATCCATGCCGCGCGAGATGATGTCGTGGATTCCACAGGTCGATGTCGGCTGCGTAGGCGAGGGCTTCATCACCTTCCCCGAGATCTGCGACATGGTCGATCGCGGTGGCCGGGAGTTCTGGGACATCAAGGGCACCGTGTCGCGCAAGCCCGGCGGTGGACTGATCATGTCCCAGATGCGGCCGCTGATGCACGATCTGGACAGCCTGCCGTTCCCGGCATGGGAACTGTTTCCGCTGGAGGAAGTCTACTTCAAGAACAGCCAGGTGCTGTTCTCCGAAGAGGGCATGCTGGCGTCCCGCCGACTGGACATCAATGCCAGCTACGGCTGTTCCCTGATCTGCCGCTTCTGCTACCACCTCGGGATCGCGGGCGACATGCGCTACGAGGAGGATGCGAACGGCGACCTGAACGTCGCCTTCGACCAGCCAGGCACCTACACGCGCAGCATCCGCTATCATTCGCCGGACTACGTCGGCGCGCTTGTGAAGCACGCCTACGACAAGTTCAACATCAACTTCATCGGGTTCCTGGACGAGAACCTGATGACGATGGACAAGTTCTCCGGTCGCACCTGGATGAACGACATCTGCAACCAGTGGCACGATCTCGGCTTTGCGCCCAAGGCCAATGATGACGGCACCTGGACCGGCATCCACTGGGCAGGCACCAGCCACGCGACGCTGTGCACGAAGGACGTCTTGAAGACAATGCGGGATGCCGGTTGTTCGCACCTGGTCTACGGCTACGAATCCTTCGCACCGCACGTGCTGAAGACCATCGGCAAGGGGGCCACGCGCGAATCCAACCTGCGCAGCTTCTTCTGGACGCTGGAGGCCGGCATCCGCCCGGTGCCGAACCAGATCATCGGCTTCCCGAACGAGGATTTCGAATCGATCCGCATGAACATGCATGCCTGGGACGACCTGGGCATCCAGGTGAAGCCGCATTTCGCCACGCCCTATCCGGGCTCCGAATGGTTCACGACCTATCGCGAACGCATCAGCGGCCAGTACGACGGCGACATGGAGCGTTTCATCCTGGATCTGGGCGATGCCTCCAGCATCTCCGCCGTGATCAGCCACAACTTCAATGCGGTCGAACTGCTGGGCCTCCGGGAGGCGATGCTGCAGCTCAACTACCGCCGCATCGACGAGTACGAGCAGATCTGGCGCAAGAACCACCAGATCCCGGACGGCGCGCCCTCGACCTTGCTGTCGGAGAACATGACCGGCGCGTTCCTGCGCAACGCCGACAAGGTGAAATCGGCGATCAAGGACTCGGAGCGGCAGGATGCGGTGGCGGAGACGACCAGCGCCACCAGCACGCACTGATCCATGTCAGCGACGGGGCACCGCGCGCTCGGCGTGATCTGCGCCCGTGGTGGCTCGAAGGGACTGCCGGACAAGAACATCCTCGATCTCGGCGGCAAGCCGCTGATTGCATGGACGGTTGCAGCGGCAAGGGGTGCGACACGGCTCGACCGTACCATCGTCTCCACGGACAGCGCCCGCATCGCCGATGCGGCGCGGGCGCACGGGGCGGACGTGCCCTTCCTGCGTCCACCCGAACTGGCAAGTGACACGGCGAAGATCACCGATGCACTGATCCATGCCGTCGAGACGCTGGGGGGTGGCTACGATGTCGTCGTGCTGCTGCAGGCCACCAGCCCGTTCCGCACGTCCACCGACATCGACGCGACGGTCGCGGCCCTGCGCGACACCGGCGCGGAGAGTGCCGTCACCTTCACCGAGCAGGCGAAGTCCCCCGACCTGTTCGTCACCGTGGATGCGAATCGCCGCGTCCGCCCGCTCAATCCCGACGGGCTGCTGAAACGGCGGCAGGACCTGGGACACCTCTACGCCCCGAACGGCCTGTGCTACGCCGTGCGCACCGACTACCTGATCCGCACCGGCAGGGTGTACGGCGATGACACCGTGGCGGTCATCATCCCCCCGGAGCGCGCCATCGACATCGACAGCGCCTTCGATCTGGAAATGGCCCGCGGCCTGATGGCGGTCAGAGGCTGAGGAACGAGCGGATGATCTGCAACCCGGACGGACCGCTCTTCTCCGGGTGGAACTGAACGCCGTAGAGGTTCCCATGCCGGACAGCGGCGCAGATCTCGTACCCGCCATAATCCGTGACGGCCAGAACATCCGAGGGCTCGGTCGGGCGGGCCGAGAACGAGTGGACGAAATAGACATCCGTTCCAGGTGTCGTATCCCCCAGTACGGTGTCCTTCCAGCCGGCACCGCTCGGCGCGTCGGGCGGCTGAAGCGGCGACCAGCCGATATGGGGCACTTTCCGGCGGTTGCCGGCGGCGTCAACGCGCGGAATGCCCGCGACGATACCAGGCAGCAAGCCCAGACCGGGTTGCCTGCCGAATTCCTCGCTGCCATCAAAGAGCATCTGCATGCCGACACAGATCCCCATGACGGGCCGCTCACGCGCCGTCACCACCTCGCGTACGACATCCTCGAACCCGGCGGCGCGCAGGGCATCGACGCAGGACCGGAAAGCGCCTACGCCCGGTATCACCAGACGTTCCGCGCGCGCGGCCTGGCCCGGGGTCTCGGCCAGTTCCGGCGATGCACCGCTGACCTCGAACGCCCGCGCGACACTGCGCAGATTGCCGACTCCATAGTCCAGGATTGTCACGTGCCGTGCTGTCATCGCCCTATCCCGCCGAGGGGTTGCGGAGCGACAGGCCGGCGCCGGTCAGGTCCGACCGCAGGTCCATCAGGTTGATGCGATCGAAATGGATCATGTCCGCGACGGCCACCGCGTCAGCCTGTCCATCCGACACCGCCGCCGCAACATGTGCGGGCGAGCCTGCACCGCCACTGGCAATGACCGGAATGTCGACAACGGAAGTCACCGCGCGGATCAGATCAATGTCGAGACCCTTGCGCGTGCCCTCCCGGTCGACGGAGGTCAACAGTATCTCGCCGATACCCAGAGACTCCGCCTCCTGCACCCATTCGACCACGTCGCGCCCGGTATGCTCCCGGCCATTGTCGGTATAGGCTTCCCATCCCCCGTCGGCGCGCAGCTTGGCCTCCACCGACAGCACGATGCACTGCGATCCGAACTGCCGCGAGAGCTCGCCGATCAGTGCAGGGCGATGCACGGCGGCGGTGTTGATGGCCACCTTGTCGGCACCGACACGCAGCAGACGATCGGCATCCTCCACGCTGCGCACGCCGCCGCCGACCGTTATGGGAACAAAGATGTGCTCCGTGGCATGGCGCACCACATCAACCAGACTGTTGCGACCGTAGAGGCTCGCCACGACATCCATGTAGATCAGTTCATCCGCACCTTCGGCATAGTAGCGCGCAGCCCGCGCCTGCGGGTCACCGATCTTGCGCAGCCCTTCCAGCCGTACACCCTTGATCAGGTTCGGCCCCTTGATATCCATGCGGGCAATCAGACGGGTTCGGCGTTGCAACTGGCGGCATTCCTGTAGCAGGGGTGGCGGACAAATCCGGCCTCAATCCTTGAGTTCGCTGGCTTCTTCCCAGGGCTTGTGACGCAGTTCCCACTTGCCGTCCTTCTGCATCCATAGATGCGGAGAACGAAACCGGTCACAGAGGTTGTCGAAGTAGGCACGGTCCATGATTGGCTGCCCGAACTGCTTCGACGCCACCGGGAACTGTTCCGGCGGCAGGGAAAGGTACTCGAAGATCTCCTTCGCGAACCGTTCCGGGAACTCTCCGTCATAGCGCTTCACGAGCGCGACCCCCTCATCGAACTCGATGTCGCCAGAGCGGATTTCCTGGCTGGCGTCATACATGCAGCGCCCGATACCGAACTTGATGAAGGTCGTGTAGTAGTGGAAATCGTCGATCTTGTCGTCGATGGAATTGTACTTGGAGTACGTGCCCGCGGTCCGCTCCGGCGAGGCCTCGAAGCCGCCATGCTCGACGGAATAGTAGTAGGCACTCTGCGGGTGCCACTGCATGTAATAGCCCAGGTAATGGACCTCGATACCCGCGTCGTTCATCTGGTTGGGATCCGGCGGCAGATAGGGTTCCAGGTCCACCCGGTCGAGGCCGAAGTCACCGACCAGTTCGCTGACCGAAGACCCGCCCAGGTAGACATCCTCGTCATCCTGTCTTGCGAAATAGTCCCAGGCACGCTGGGCCTGCTCCGCGTCTTCCTTCGGGTTGCCGTACTCGGCCTCGCTCTCGCCGTACATGACCAGCGGAATGTTGAACAGGGTCGCGAGCTTCGGTGCCAGCTGCTTCTGGCCCAGGATGAACGGCTGAAACGGATGCAGGATGTTCTCCACCGCAAGGCGGGTCAGCAGGCGATGCACGCGCCCGTTGGGTGTCATCAGGTAGTTGTCGAAACCGGAATGGATCCATGCCTGCTGATTGCGCCAGCCCCAGTCGGTATACATGTGCGGTGCCCAGGTGACGGTCAGCGGATGCATGCCGAATTCGTACTTCAGGACGTGCGCGGCATAGAAACTGTCCTTGCCGCCTGAACCCGGTACCAGAATGTCGTAGTGCCCGTCGTTGCGCCGGTGCTTCGAAAGCACGGCCTCCAGTTCCTCACGCCGCGCCTGCCAGTCGATGCCACGCTTGCGCTGTGCCACGTGCCAGGCGTCGGAAACACCATTCTCGTCGAAATGGACGGTTTCCTTCTTCGACTCGCGACGATGCTTGAATTCCACGGCTGAATTCGGGCGCTGATTCGAGATCAGGCTCTTCCGACAGAACCGGACCTCCTTCGGCAGGCCGTAGAAGACTTCCGGGTCGTTCAGATCGGGGCTGTAGCGTGCAGGATCGATGGCAACGCGCGCCGGATATTTCGCCATGTCGTGAACTGCTCTCTGCTGAAGGATTGTCCGGGAATGACCATGGACAGTCGGGCGACCGGACTATAGCTATCAGCTTCGGGCGTTCAAGAGAACGCGGCCAGTCGGGATATGCCTTTCGATGACGAAATACCGCATCCTGTTCAC
>BQJF01000144.1 GCA_021604565.1 Minwuia thermotolerans
GAGATTGGGTGAAGAGATGACGATGACAGACACCTTGCCTCCGGACGAGGACCTGCGCACAGCGATCGTCGCCGACGGCGTGAACGTCTTCTACGGTCAGAAGCAGGCGCTGTTCGATGTCGACCTGGACATCAAGCAGAATCAGGTCACGGCACTGATCGGCCCTTCGGGCTGCGGCAAGTCGACGTTCCTGCGGTGCATCAACCGCATGAACGACGTGATCGACGGCTGCCGGGTCGAGGGCAGGATCGCGCTGGACGGGGACGACATCTACGACCGCAGTGTCGATGTGGTGCAGTTGCGTGCACGCATCGGCATGGTGTTCCAGAAGCCCAATCCGTTCCCCAAGTCGATCTTCGACAATGTCTCCTACGGCCCGCGCATCCACGGCATTGCCGAACGCAAGGCGGACCTGGAGGAGATCGTGCACGACAGCCTGGTGCGCGCCGGATTGTGGAACGAGGTGGCGGATCGCCTGAATGAACCGGGGACGGGGCTTTCCGGCGGTCAGCAGCAGCGGCTGTGCATCGCCCGGGCCATTGCCGTTCGCCCTGATGTGATCCTGATGGACGAGCCCTGTTCAGCGCTCGATCCGATCGCGACGGCGCGGATCGAGGAACTGATCGACGACCTGCGGGAGAACTACACGATCGTCATCGTCACCCATTCGATGCAGCAGGCCGCGCGTGTCTCTCAGCGCACGGCTTTCTTCCATCTGGGCAATCTGGTGGAATTCGGCCCGACGGACCAGATCTTCACCTCGCCCAGGGACAAGCGTACCGAGTCCTACATCACCGGCCGTATCGGCTGAGGGACGGCAATCTGCTGGAGGCAGGAACCATGGCGACAAACGAAGGCAATTCCGCGCCGCACATCATGTCGGCCTATGAGGACGAGCTGGAACAGCTCAACAATCTGGTGCTGGAGATGGGCGGCCGGATCGAGATCCAGCTCTCCGGCGCGATCCGGGCCATGGTGAAACGCGACAGCGATTCCGCCGAGGACCTGATCGCACAGGACAGGGAAGTCGATGCGATCGAGGAGCGGATCAACGATCTGGCGGTCCGCACGCTGGCCCTGCGTCAGCCCATGGCCGGCGACCTGCGCATCATTGTTTCCGTCATCAAGATCGCGGGAGACCTGGAGCGGTTCGGCGATTACGCCAAGAACATCGCGAAGCGGACACTGGTGGTGAACCAGTCACCGCCGATCCGCGCCACCAGTTCCATTCCCCGCATGGCGGAACTGGTGCAGCGCATGCTGGATGGCGTGCTGAAGGCCTTCATCAACCGCGATGCGGAGATGGCGAAGGCCATCTGGGTGCAGGATGCGGAAGTGGACGAGAGCTACAACAGCCTGTTCCGCGAGTTGCTGACCTACATGATGGAAGATCCGCGCAACATCAGCGCGGCCACCCACCTGTTGTTCGTCGCCAAGAACATCGAGCGGATGGGCGATCTGGTGACCAACGTCGCGGAGACGATCCACTTCGTTGCCGAGGGCGAGCGCATGGAGCAGGAACGCCCGAAGCGCGACATGACGAGCCTTACCGATGTTCCCATGACCGAAGAAAATGCGTGAGTTGACCAATGCAGGCCCATGTACTGATAGCCGAGGATGAACCGGCCCTGCTCGCCACCCTGAGCTACAACCTCGAAGCTGGCGGGTTTCGTGTCACCCAGGTCGATGACGGTGGTGACGTGATGATGCATCTGGACGAGGAACTGCCCGACCTGGTGATCCTCGACTGGATGATGCCCAACATGTCCGGGCTGCAGGTCTGCAAGGAAATCCGCCATCGCGCCGCCACCCGCAACCTGCCGGTCATCATGCTGACCGCACGCGGGGAGGAGGATGACCGTATTCGTGGTCTCGACGCCGGGGCCGATGACTATGTCACCAAGCCATTCTCCACGAACGAGCTGATCGCGCGGGTGAAGGCAGTGCTGCGTCGGCTGCGCCCGATCCTCACGGAGGAGCAGATCGTGCGCGGTGATCTCGCCATGGACCTCACTGCCCATCGCGTCACCCGCGAAGGAATGCAACTGCACCTCGGCCCCACCGAGTTTCGCATGCTGCGCCATTTCATGGAGCATCCGGGGCGGGTGCTCTCGCGTTCCCAGTTGCTGGATGCCGTCTGGGGCAATGAATCGGAGATCGAGGAGCGGACGGTCGATGTTCACATCCGCCGCCTGCGGCAGGCGGTCAATGTGGGCAAGGGCGGAGACGTCATCCGCACCGTGCGCTCTGCGGGCTATGCGTTCGAGCCACCCGCGCTCTGATCATCCATCAGGTTGCCGATTCCGTCTCCCGCATGCTCTATTCAGCGGCGGGGAGGAACTGGATACTTGGCTGACGGAATCTATCCGGACTATCGCGATCTGCGGGTGGAACGGCGTGGTACGCGCCTGTTCGTCACCTTCAACCGGCCCGCCGCGCGCAACGCCCTGACCCATCCGATGATGCGGGAGATCGGCGATGCGCTGTCGCGCGCGAAGGCCGATACAGCGGTGCGTGTGGTGGTTCTGCGCGGGGCCGGGGGCAATTTCTCCGCGGGCGGCGACCTGAACGCCATGCAGGACATGCCGCCACCGCCCGGACCGGGCGAGAAGGATCCGCTGTTCGCCGAATACCGTTACTTCGGCGATGTGCTGGCGGCCATGGATGCCCTGCCGAAACCGGTGGTGGCACTGGTCGAGGGCGGGGCCGCCGGGGGCGGGTTCGGCATGGCCTGCTGTGCCGATGTCGCCATCCTGCTGGCGGATGCGAAGTTCGCGCTGCCGGAACCGCGCGTGGGTTTCATACCGTCACAGATCATTCCCTTCATTTCCCGTCGGATCGGGTCCGGTCAGCTGCGCCGGATAGCCGTGCTGGGGCAGCGGATCAGCGGGCGGGAAGCCTTTCGCCTGGGCGTCGGCCACTATCTGGTGGAGACGATGGCGGAGGCGGAGGCCCAGCTTGCTGCCGTGCTGGCCGATGTGGATGCCTGTGACCCTGCGGCGGTGGCTGCGGTCAAGGATACCGTCCTGGCGACGGACACCCTGCCTGCGGAAGCTGTCTTCGACCATGCCGCCAGCCATCTCGTCCGGTTGCTGCGGCGACCGGAGGCGCCTGCCGGAATGCAAGCATTCCTGAACAAGCGCAAGACACCCTGGGCCGAAGAGGCCCAGCGACTGAACACAACTGACGCCGGAGACTGAAATGGCCTATGAAACAATCCTCTACGATGTCGAGGACCAGATCCTCACCATCACCCTGAACCGTCCTGATCGCCTGAACGCCTTTACCGAGCAGATGCGGGTGGAAGTCATCGACGCGATGGACCGTGCCGATGCGGACGACAACGTCCGGGCGATCATCTTCACCGGTGCGGGTCGCGGGTACTGCGCCGGTGCCGACCTGTCGCGCGGTGGCGGCACGTTCAATTACGAGGAACGCGGCTACAAGCCGGGCGAAGTGGTGCGCGACGGCGGCGGTGTCATGACCCTGCGCATCTACCGCTCCTCCAAGCCGGTCATCGGTGCGATCAACGGCCCGTCGGTGGGTATCGGATCGACCATGCAGCTCCCGATGGATATCCGCATTGCCTCGGAGAAGGCGCGCTTCGGCTTCGTCTTTGCCCAGCGCGGCGTGGTGCCGGAGGCCTGTTCCAGCTATTTCCTGCCTCGCCTCGTGGGCATTTCGCAGGCGCTGGACTGGGGCTTCTCAGGCCGGGTGTTCGAGGCCGATGAGGCGCTGGCGGGTGGCCTGGTGAAGGAAGTCGTGCCGCATGACGACCTGATCCCGCGCGCGCGGGCGATCGCACGCACCTACATCGACAAGTCGTCGGCTGTCTCCGTGGCGCTGATCCGCCAGATGTTCTGGGGCTGCCTGTCCGCCGATCACCCGATGGAGGCGCATCAGATCGACAGCCGCAACATGGTCTACATGGGTGCCAATGCCGACGCGCAGGAAGGCGTCAGCTCCTTCCTGGAGAAGCGCGCGCCGAAGTTCTCCATGAAGGTCTCCCAGGACATGCCGCCCTGGTACCCTTGGGTGAAGGAACCGGACTTTGCCGATGGTGTCGACGCCGACCCGAGTAAGCTGGATGATGGCCTGAAGAAGGGCTGAGCCACCCCGCGACCGGGAACCGAAACACGTCAGTCCGACGACAGCCGGTGCATCCTGTGCTTCGGCGGGCGGGCGGCGTCGCGCAGGCTGGCCAGGTCGGCCTGCTGCTTCTCCGCCGTCGCGCGGGCCTGATCACCACCTGCCTGATAGGGCAGGGGCCAGGCCTTGCCGTCAAACCCGGCCTCCGCCGCCGCGCGCAGGGTGAAGTAGGGATCGGCCAGATGCGGGCGGGCGAGAGCCACCAGATCGGCGCGGCCCGAGGCGACGATGGTGTTCACCTGATCCGCCGTGGTGATGTTGCCGACCGCCATGGTGGCCCGGCCGGTGGTCTGGCGCACTGCGTCGGCGAAGGGGGTCTGGAACATGCGGCCATAGATCGGCTTCTGGTCCGGTACGGTCTGACCGGCGGAGACATCGATCAGGTCGACGCCGTGATCAGCCAGCATCTGCGCGGCGGCCAGCATGTCCTCCTCCGTCAGCCCCTCCGGCATCCAGTCGGTCGCCGACAGCCGCACGGACATGGGCTTATTGTCGGGCCAGACAGCCCGCACGGCATCGAACACCGTCAGCGGGAAGCGCATCCGGTTCTGGATCGAACCACCGAATTCATCCTGCCGCCGGTTCGTCAGCGGCGAGATGAAGGACGCCAGCAGATAGCCGTGCGCCATGTGCACTTCCAGCATGTCGAAGCCCGCGCGCTCGGCGCGTTCCGCGGCCTGCACGAAGTCGGCTGTCACCCGGTCCATGTCCGCCCGGTCCATTTCCTTCGGGACCTGGCTGTCGGGGAAATAGGGCACGGGGGAGGCGGAGATGATCGGCCAGTTGCCTTCCTGCAGGGGCCGGTCGATGTCCTCCCACGCCAGTTGGGTCGAGCCCTTGCGTCCGGCATGACCGAGCTGCAGCGCGATCTTCGTATCGGATTCCGCATGTACGAAGTCGGTGATGCGCATCCACGCCGCTTCCTGTGCATCGGTGTAGATCCCGGTGCAGCCGGGGGAGATGCGGGCATCCGCCGAGACATTGGTCATTTCCGTGAACAGCAGGCCCGCCCCGCCCACGGCACGGCTGCCCAGATGCACCATGTGCCATTCGTTCGGCAGGCCGTCCGTCGCCTTGTACTGGCACATGGGGGAGACGACGACACGATTGCTGACTGACATGTCGCGCAGCCTGAACGGCACGAACATCGGCGGCGGTGCGGGGCCTGCCGGAACCGGCAGCCCCTTGCTGCGGGCGTCGTCGGCGAACCATCGGGTCACGTCCTGCACCAGATCGGGATCGCGCAGGGCAAGGTTGTCATAGGTGATCTGCTTGGAGCGCGAGAGCATGGAGAAATTGAACTGCTGTGGCGGCAGGCTGAAGTTGCGCGCCACATTCTCGAACCAGCTCAGGGAGACATCGGCGGCGTGCTGGGTCTTTTCCACTTCCAGCCTGCGGCTGCTGTCATAGGCGCTCAATGCATCGGGGATGCTGTCCGGACTGCCGAGGATGCACTGGGCCAGCGCGATGGAATCCTCCATCGCCAGCTTGGTGCCGGAGCCGATGGAGAAATGCGCGGTGTGGGCGGCGTCGCCCAGGATCACGACATTCCCGTGCACCCAGCTCTCGCACTTGATGCCCGGGAACTGTCGCCAGATGGAACGGTTGGTCAGCAGCCGGTGGCCCTGAAGTTCCTCTGCGAAGAGTTCCTCCAGATAGCGGGCCGAGCCTTCCTCGTCATCCTCCCGCAGGCCGGCATTGGCAAAGGCTTCTGGTGTCGTCTCGATGACCCAGGTCGCGGCCTCGCCCCGAAAGCGATAGGCGTGGATCATCCAGTGACCGTGCGCGTTTTCCTTGAAATGGAAGGTGAAGGCCTTCAGTGGTGCAGTGGAGCCCATCCAGCTGAACCTGTTGCGCTTCAGTTCGATGGTCGGGCGGAAGGCATCTTCCCACTCGCGGCGGACGATGGAGTTGGCTCCGTCGGCACCCACCAGAACGTCACAATCTCGCAGTTTCCCAATGTCCGAAATCTCGTTCTGGAACTCGATCTGCACCCCCAGCG
Source organism: Minwuia thermotolerans (assembly GCA_021604565.1). GTDB lineage: Bacteria > Pseudomonadota > Alphaproteobacteria > Minwuiales > Minwuiaceae > Minwuia > Minwuia thermotolerans_A. The sequence continues at coordinate 6,152 of BQJF01000144.1, forward strand.
ACTCCGCGCGCTGTTGCAGGATGTTCAGCAACTCGATCCGGCCGATGCCGCAGAACCCGTGACCGGTGGAGCGGATGACCTGTCCCCGGTAATGGGTGTCGATTTCTTCCCAATAGGCAAAGCGTTCAATGATCTGGCTGTAGCTCTCCGGGTCCGCTTCCCTGAAGTGGGTCAGGGTCTCGTCGGAGAACACGACACCGAATCCGAAGGTGTCGTCGGCGCGATTGCGCTCATGCACATGAACGTCGATGTCCGCGCGCGCGCGCTTCAGCAGGATCGCCAGATAGAGCCCGGCCGGCCCGCCGCCGACCACATTGATTTTCATAGTCCGCCCTCTTCGTCACGGCTCCGGTGAACGAAGATAGTTTAAGCTTAAAGTAAATCCGGCGCCAGTTT